>JAHFUQ010000227.1 GCA_023265045.1 Acidimicrobiia bacterium | reverse complement strand
GGCCGGTGGACGGCCAGCTCGCCGGAATCGGCTCCGCCCCGCTCGGCCTCGGCCTCGACCGGCGGCACCGGCGCCCCCTCTGCCTCCACGGCCGCCGCGGGCTTCTTCCGCGTCCGTTTGCGGCCGGTGGCGGCCTCGAGGGGAACCACCGCGGCCGAGGCCTCGTCCGCAACGTCACGGCTGCGGCTGGCCTTACGGCCCGCGCCGATGTCGGCCTCGACCGTCTCGTCGGTCGGGGTTCCCGCGACCCGTGCCACACCGGGCATGGCCAGTTCGATGCCGCGGCGCGGTGCGTCGAGGGCCTGGACGATGAACATCCGCACTTCGCCGCGACTCAGGACCGCCTTGGCGCTCCGGGGCGGCGGGTCCGCGAGGGCGGACAGGGGCAGGTAGCAGCGGGCGTCGCCCACCTTCACGAACGCCCCGTGCGACGTGAACGTCTCCACCAGCGCCTCTACCTCGGTGCCGAGGGGGTGGTCGGCGATGAACTGGATGAACGGGAACGGGTCGTTCACCGCCCCCACCGGCTTGGCTCGGCGCCGGCGGACCCGGCGGCCCCCCCGCTCGCCCTCGCCGTCGTCGCCGTCGTCTGCGGCCTCGTCGGTTCGCGCCGCCCGGTCGGGCGAGATCGCCTCGGCGGTGGCCTCGGCGATGGCGTCGGCCACCGGGCCTTCGGCGACCACAGCTCGCCTCGGCGCCGACTTCTTGGCTTTCTTGGCCGCCCGCATGGCCTCCCGGCTCTTGGGCCCCCGCACCGGTGTGCGCGGCGTGAAGAACCAACCGACGCGCGGCACCGGCTTGCCGCCGATCAGGCGCCCGTCCTCGAACAGCCACGGGTACTCGGCGTGGAACTCCTGGAACGAGTCGTTGGACAGCACGACCGCGTTCGTGCGGTCGGCGACCTGGAGAAGGAACGCGTCGCCCCGCCCGACGGCGCCCGCGGGCGGGGACACCAGCTCTCCCGCCCGCTCCGCCTGTTCGTACTCCGCTTTCTCGGATGGGTCGATGCGGTGCCCGAACGTGGCGTCGACGACGACGATCAGCTCCTCGTCGGACCCGCGCTCCTGCATGAACGCCTGGACGGCCGCGTCGAGCTGAGCCAGGCTCGGGATGTCCCGGCCTTCGGTTGCGATGTTGGAGCCGTCGACGACGATGTAGCGATCAGACATGGTGAACGCGGTGGCGCATGAGTCCGCTCAGTCAAGCACTCGGCACGGCATGCCGGGTGTATCCGGCGCCAGTGCGCGCGTAACTCCTCCGAGCGGCCATCATGGTGCCATGGCGGACAATCCTCCGGCTGCGTGGTACCCCGATCCTTCGGGCGTGGGCGAGCACCGTTACTGGGACGGCTCGGGGTGGACGGCCGGCGTCGCCATCGGCGGCCAGGTCATGGAACGCCCGATGCCATGGCCGCCGCAGGCGTGGGGCCCGTCCGTGGCGACCGGCGGGCCGGCGGCGCACGCCCCTGGTGCCTACGCCCGTGGTGACGGGGACGGCCGCATCGAGCTGCCCGCCCGCGCCGCCCTCTACGCCCTGGCCGGGTTCGTCGCCGGGCTCGTCGGCGGCGTCGTCCTCGCTCTCGTCGGCGCCGTGCTCGACCTGCCCAACCTCCTCATCCTCGCCCTCAACATGGTCGGGCTGTGGACGGGCCTGCTCGGCGCGTGCTTCCTCGCGAGCCGCAAGTACGGCACGGGCCACGTCGCCGCCGACTTCGGCCTCCGCATCCGGGGCAACGACGTGGGCTGGGGCATCCTGATCGGGATCGGGGCGCGGTTCGCGGGCGGGCTCGTGCTGATCCCGTTCATCAACTCGTCGAACCGCCTCGAGACCAACGGCGACGGCGTGTTCGACAAGGTCGGCCCCGACGTGGGCTCGTTCCTCGTTCTGGCCGCCGTCGTCTGCATCGGTGCCCCCCTCGTCGAGGAGCTGTTCTTCCGGGGCCTGCTGCTGCGCTCCCTCGAAGGGGGCCTTCCGATGCCCGCCGCGCTCGCCATCTCGGCCGTCCTGTTCGGGCTGGCGCACTACACGCCGCTGCTGGGCCTGGCCAACGTGGCCCTGATCGCCGTCATCGTCGTCGCCGGCGTCATCTTCGGGTTGGCGGCTCACGACCATGGCGTCGGCCGCTCCGCGGTGTCCCACGCCACGTTCAACCTCGTCACCGTGATCGCGGCCGCGTTCCTGCTCTACTAGCCGAGCGCGGCGTCGAGCAGCTCGGCCTGTTCCCGTTCGTGGACGCTGTGGCTCCCGGAGGCCGGGCTGGCCGAGGGCCGACGGCTGACGTGGCGAAGTGAGGCACCCCGCTCCCGCAGAAGGCGGTGGAGGCGGACGTGGACGAAGGGCCACGCCCCCATGTTCTCGGGCTCCTCCTGCACCCACACCACCTCGGTGGCCGAGGGGTAGCGGTCGAGGGCGGTCAGCAGCCGCTCCTCGGGCCACGGGTAGAGCTGCTCGATCCGTACGACCGGCACGGTGAGGCCGCGCTCGTCGCGCGCCGCCATCAGGTCGTAGGCGACCTTGCCGCTGGCGACGAGCACCCGTGTGGCCGCCTCGAAGCCGGCCGCGTCATCGATGACCTCGCGGAACGCTCCGGCGACCAGGTCCCCCACCGGCGACCGGGAAGGGCGGGCCCGCAGCAACGACTTCGGGGTCAGCACGATCAGCGGCCGCGGCCGGGCATGGCGCACCTGGCGGCGCAGGACGTGGAAGTACTGGGCCGCGGTCGTCGGGTTCACGACCTGGATGTTGTCCTCTGCACACAGCGTGAGGTAGCGCTCGATGCGGGCCGACGAGTGCTCCGGCCCCTGCCCCTCGAAGCCGTGCGGCAGCAGGAGCACAAGCCCCGACGACTGGCCCCACTTGTCCTCCGCCGCCGTCAGGAACTGGTCGATGATGATCTGGGCCCCGTTGGCGAAGTCCCCGAACTGGGCCTCCCAGAGCACGAGGGCGTCGCGGTGGACCACCGAGTAGCCGTACTCGAAGCCCAGCGCCGCGTACTCCGACAGCAGCGAGTCGTAGGCCCAGAACTTCGCTTGATCGGAGGCAAGGTGCTGCAGCGCCGTCCACTCCGTACCGGTGTGGTAGTCGACCAGCACGGAGTGGCGTTGGGAGAAGGTCCCCCGCCGGGTGTCCTGCCCGCTGAGGCGGACGTCGGTGCCCTCCAGCAGCAGCGAGCCGTACGCCAGCGTCTCCGCCAGGGCCCAGTCCACCTGACCGTCGGCGTAGACGTGGAGCCGGGTGGCGAGCTGCTTGGCCAGCTTGGGATGGATGGCGAACCCGGCCGGCGGCTCGTGCACGACGTCGACGATGCGGTCGAGGACGGCCGCGTCGACGCCCGTCTCGGGCGACGGCTCGAACGGGCCCTGCGCGGTGCCGTCGTGCCGAGCGGGGACGCCGTCGGGCGGCGGGGCCGGCTCCGACGTCCGGGTCTCCTCGAAGGCGAGCTGCATCTTGGCCAGGAAGTCCTCCAGGGCCCGCTCCGCCTCGTCCATGGTGAGGTCGCCGCGGCGCACCAGGGTCTCGGTGTACAGCTTGCGCACCGACCGGCGGGCTTCGATGCGCTTGTACATGAGGGGCTGCGTGTAAGACGGGTCGTCGCCCTCGTTGTGGCCGTGGCGGCGGTAGCAGACCATGTCGATGACGACGTCCTTGTGGAACTCCTGGCGGAAGGCGAAG
>JAHFUQ010000010.1:42777-58427 GCA_023265045.1 Acidimicrobiia bacterium | reverse complement strand
GCCCGCTGCCCGCCCCGGCCGACGAGCCCGAGCCGCCGCCGGGCCGCGGCCACTCGCCGGCCCGCATGGCCCGGTCGGTCTGGGGCAGGCGGCGCAGGCCCGCCAGGGTCACCATCAGGCAGTGCTCGGCCACGCTCTGGGCCACGGCGTCGGCGGTGTTGCACACCGCCACCCCGCGGTCGAGCAGTTCGGGCGTCGCCAGGTTCCGCACGGAAGCGCCGATGGCCACGATCAGCTCCAGGTTGGGCGCCCGTTCGGCCAGGTCGGGCGGCGTCTTGACCCCCCGCCCGGTGACGAGGGCCTCGGCGTCCGCCCACGCCTTCACGTCGTCGGCCGAGCGCACGTCGCAGCGCGCTCGCAGCCGCGAGAGCGTGTTCATGGCGAAGAACCGGGGCTGGGCGCCGACCGGGTGGTTCAGCAGCACGACCGGCCGCTCCCGGCGCCCGGAGAGGTACACCGGCGCAGCCGCATGGGTCGCCGCCGCGCTCGCTGCCGTCGCCGCATTCAGGCCGGGTGTAGGCACGGGCCGCAGGGCGCCGTCGGGGGCGTCGAGGATGGTGGCCACCAGGCGCTGGAAATCGGGCGCGTAGGAGAAGTCGCACGCCGGCCTGGCGCCGTCGCCCGCGACGGCCGCCAGGAACGCCTGGTACTCGCTGAAGAACCCGTAGGCGTGGTGGTACGCCGGGTTCTCGACCGGCCACGTCTCGGCCTTGCGGCCCATCTGCGCCCACTCCGCCCGTTCCGGCAGGTCCAGGGTGACGTCGTAGCCCGGGCCCGCCCACTCGAAGCGCTCCACCCGACGGCCGGCGGCGTAGTGGAGGAACAGAAGGGCGGCGCCGGCGTCGGTGTGGAGGTGGATCGTCCAGACGTTGTCGGGACCCGACCCCAGCGTCCGGCGCGAGACGCTCACCGATTTCGGGTAGCCCATGGTGGCCACCGCCAGGTCCAGGGCGTGGGAGCTGGACGACAGGATCCAGTCGGTGGCGGTGTCGTCGGGCGCGCTGCCCAGCCCGCTGCGGGAGAACCGCCCGTAGAACGACGTGGGCGGACCGAGGCCCAGCGACGCCGACATCGCCCGGCGGTACAGCGGGTTGAAGCGGCGGTTGAAGGCGATCATCGTCACCGCCGACGGGTTGGCCGCCGCAGCCGCGGCCATGGCCGCCGCCTGGTCGACGTTGCGCCCCGGCGGCTTCTCGCACAACACGTGCAGCCCGCGGCGCGCCGCGGCCGCCGCCACGTCGGCGTTGGGCCCGGGCGGAAGGCACACCGCCACCGCGTCCACGTCGCCGGCGGCTGACTCCCAGTCGGTCACGGTCGGGAACCCGAACTGGGCGGCGGCTGCCTTCGCCTTGGCCGGATCGGCGTCGCACGCGGTGACCTGCGCCAGGCCCTGGTCCGCCAGCTCCTTGAGCGCCGGGAGGTGGCCGACTGTGCCGATCTTGCCGCAGCCGACGAGCATGACCTTGATCACAATGTTTCCTCTTGGGCCCGCCGCAACGTCCAGGCGTCCTGGTTGAGGTATCCCTGTTCTGCGTAGTCCACGACGTCCAGCAAACCGCGGACGGCCTCCCGTGTGAAATCGGCGCTGACGATGCTCGAGTCCTTGTAGTGGTTCGTATGGGGATGGACGTCGTACGCGGCCCCGCCGGCCTCGAACGAGCGCCGGGCCGCCTCGGTGGCCTTCCCGGCCTCCCACGCGCCGTGGGTCGTCACGTAGGCGACGCCTCCCGGGCGCAGGATCCGCCGGAGCTCCTCGTACCACTGGCGGTGCCGCTCCGGCGGTATGTGGGTCAGCACCGAGAACCCGAACAGGCCGACGAACGTCGCCTCGTCATAGGGCAACGGCGGCGAGTCGCCGCACACCGCGACCTGGTCGACACCCTGGCTACGAAGCCACGCCACCGCCTGGGCGTCGACGTCGCAGCCCGTGTAGTGCGTGCGCCACGCGTCGTAGCGCCGGAGCCACAGCAACGTCCGGCCGCTCCCGCACCCCCAGTCGAGGACGGGGCCGCCGGGGTCGACGCCGAAGGCCCGCACGACCGCGTCCGATGAGGAGATGCCCTTGGACCAGAAGTTGACCAGGCCGTCGCTGGCGCCGACGTGGAGGCGCAGCTCCGCAGGAGGGGCCGGCCAGCCGTCGTAGTGCCGCTCGATCAGGGCTCGGCAAATGCCTTCGGCGGCGGTGCCCGATTGCCGCTGGGCCTCGAGCTCCCGGAGCGCCTCCTCCAGCTGGGCGACGAGGTCGTTGCCGGACGCCAGCGCCCTGAGGTTCTTGGCCAGGGTCCTCATAGTGCCGAGCATTGACGCCAACGCCGACGACGCTACCGCGCCCACCCGGTGCACCAGATGGGCCAGGGACCCTCCGCTAGGGTGCTCGGGATGCGGATCCTCGTCACGGGCGGCGCTGGGTTCATCGGATCGCACCTGGTCTCGGCCCTCGTGGACCGGGGCCACGACGTGCGCGTCCTCGACCTGCTCGTCCCCCAGGTCCACGGCGACGCCGCCCCCGACCGCCTGCCGGCCGGCGCCGAGCGCATCCAGGGAGACGTCTCCGACGCCGAGGCCGTGCGCCGCGCCCTCGACGGCGTCGAGGCCGTCTTCCACCAGGCCGCCGAGGTCGGGGTGGGCCAGTCGATGTACGAGATCGACCGCTACGTCGGCGCCAACACCTTCGGCACCGCCGTGCTTCTCAAGGCCCTGGTCGAGCGCCGCGACGACATCGCGAAGCTGGTGGTGGCGTCCTCCATGTCCATCTACGGCGAGGGTGCCTACTCGTGCACGAGCTGCGACAACGGCGGCCGCGAGTTCGTTTCCCCCCGAGCGCGCCCGGCCGCCCAGGTGCGGGCCCGGCGGTGGGAGATCGGGTGCCCCCACTGCGCGACCGGCACGCTGGCGCCCATCCCCACGCCCGAGGCCAAGCCGCTGTTCCCCACCTCGGTCTACGCAATCACCAAGCAGGACCAGGAGCAGCTGTGCCTGACCGTCGGCGGCGCCTACGGCATCCCCACCGTCGCGCTGCGCTACTTCAACGTCTACGGCGACGGCCAGGCCCTCTCCAACCCCTACACGGGCGTGTGCGCCATATTCTCGTCCCGGCTGCTCAACGGTCAGCCGCCGCTGATCTTCGAGGACGGGCAGCAGAGCCGGGACTTCGTCCACGTGTCCGACATCGTCCAGGCCAACCTGGCCGCGCTGGAACGGGACGTGAACATGCCCACCGGCATCAACATCGGCACCGGGGTGTCGACATCGGTCATCGAGGTCGCCGAGCTGCTGGCCGAGGGATTGGGTGAGGACCCCGGCGTCGAGATCGTGGGCCAGTACCGCGAGGGCGACGTGCGCCACTGCTTCGCCGACATCTCGCTGGCCCGGGGCGTCCTCGGCTACGAGCCCACCGTCTCGCTCAAGGAGGGGATTCCCGAGCTGCTGGCCTGGGTGCGGGAGCAGTCGGCGGCCGACGGCACGCCCCAGGCGCTGGCCGAGCTGACGAGCCGCCGGCTGGTCTGGTAGCAGCGTGTTGCCGGAAGGAGCGCGGGTCGGGTTCCGGCCGTGCTCGTACGACCCCAAGGTCTTCAGCCCCCGCATCCGGGCCGTGCTGCCGGCGCAGTACCTCGCCGGCGCGGGCGTCGACGCCCGGGTCGTCCCCGAGAGCGGGCAGGGGCGGTTCGACTGCGTGGTCTTCCAGAAGGCCTACGCCAAGGCGGACTTCCAGCTCGCCGAAACCCTCAAGGCGCGAGGGGCGCGGCTGCTGTTCGACCTCTGCGACAACCACTTCTGGAACCCGGCCGGCGACCCGGCGGTGGCCGAGCGGGTCCAACGGCTGGAGCGGATGATCGACCTCGTCGACGCGGTGACGGTCTCGTCCACGGAGATCGCCCAGCTGATCACCGCCAAGCCGACGTACCAGGCCGACGACGCCCTCGAGCTGCTCCCGTTCACCAAGGGCGCCGAGCGCCTCGGCCGCCTCACCCGCCCGCTGCGCGAGCGCCGGCGGAAGGGCAAGGGCCGGGTGCGGCTGGTGTGGCACGGCCAGAGCGGCACCGAGAACATCGGATCGGGTCTGACGCCCGTCGGCAAGCTCGTGCCCGAGCTGGAACGCCTCCACGCCAGGACGCCGCTGTCGCTCACCATCATGAGCAACTCGCCCAAGGCGTACCGCCAGCACATCGCCACCGCCCGGTTCCCGACCCGCTTCGTGAAGTGGCGGTCGCGCACGTTCACGACCCTGTTCGCCCAGCACGACATCTGCATCCTGCCCATCGAGCACAACGCGTTCACGGTGTGCAAGACGAACAACCGGGCCATGACGTCGCTGCTGCTGGGCGTGCCGGTCATCGCCGACGAGATCCCGAGCTACCGGGAGTTCAAGGACTGGATGTTCTTCGGCGACTGGGCGAACCACATCACCCAGTACGCCAAAGGCCCGCGCCTCGCGACGCACCACGTGCAGAGCGCCCAGCGGCACATCGCCGCCACCTACACCCCCCAACGCGTCGTCGACCAGTGGCGGCGCGCCCTCGACGCGGTGTTCGCCAGCCGGCCCGCACACGACCCAGGGAGAGCGTGATGGAATCCTTGTTGGCCGGAGTCACCAAGGCGGACGTGCTCGTCGACCCCTTTCCCCACGTCGTCATCGACAAGCCCTACCCCGACGACGTCGCCGACCAGCTGCTCGCCGACTACCCGCCGGTCGACAAGGTCGTCGGCGACGAGCCTTACGCCCAGAACAAGGCGTACTACTACACCGCCTGCCAGGTGCTGGCCGACGACGCCATGAGCCCGGGGTGGAAGGCGTTCGCCGAGCACCACTCGTCGGCCGGCTTCCTCACCGAGGTCTACGAGCTCTTCGAGGACCACTGGCCGCCGAACGTGCGCACCATGCTGACCGGCGCCGGCAAGATGTCGGTCGGGCGGCGCGGCGTCGAGACCTACGCCGACTCCGACATCCTCATCGACGCCCAGATCGGCATCAACACGCCGGTCGAGGAGCAGCCGTCGTCGGTGCGGGGCCCCCACGTCGACCGCTCGTGCGCCTTCTTCGGCGGCCTCTACTACCTCCGCCACCCGGGCGACGACTCCACCGGCGGCGACCTCGAGATCTACCGGCCCAAGGGCGAGCTCAAGGGCCGGTTCAACGGCCAGAAGATGGCGCCCAAGGACGTGGACGTGGCCAAGACCGTCCGCTACCGGCACAACACCCTCGTGCTGTTCATGAACTCGGTCCGCTCCCTGCACGGGGTCACGCCCCGCTCGGTGACGACGTGGCCCCGGCTGCTGGTCAACCTGGTGGCCGAGGCCGAGGACCCCTGGTACGACCTCGACGCCTACCAGTGGCACGAGGAAGCCCCCCGCGGGATGCTCCAGCGCCTCCGCGAACGCGTCGGGCGCTAGGGCTGGGCGAACAGGACCGCCTGGCCTGACGACAAGCGCAGGCGGCGCACCGACCGCGCCGTGCAGAAGGCGTCCACCGCGGTGCGCACCCCCGGCCAGCGCACCGCCCCGTAGTCGTCGGCCACCAGCACGCCTCCCGGCGCCAGGCGCGGGTAGAAGAACTCGAGGGCGCCGGCGGTGGGGTCGTGCAGATCCATGTCGAGGTGGACGAACCGGTACGGCCCCTCGGGCGCGCCGGCCAGCGATTCGGGGATCCACCCCTTGTGGATCTCGACGGCGGGGAACGCGGCCAGCGCCCGCCGCACGTCCTCGACCGGGGCCCGGAACATCCCTGCCTGGCGCTTGACCCTGCCTTTCGGCACCCGCCCGTCCTCGATCTGGTCGGCCGCGACCAGTGTGCTGAGGCCCTCGAACGAGTCGAACAGGTGAACGCCGGCGCCGTCCGAGCCGGTAGCGCAGCACAGCATGAGGGCCGACAGCCCCCGGTAGCACCCGCACTCGGCCACCAGGCCGTCCACGTCGGCGGTCAGCTCGAGGGCCTGCACCAGGCTGTACAGCTTCTGATGTTGGCGAAGGTACGCATCGCTCCCGCGAGGCGGCGCCTCCTCACCGGTGCGCTCGAGCGCGGCGTCGACGGCCCGGATGAAGTCGCCGTCGATCTCGAAGTGCAGAGTGCTCTTGGTGATGCGGGTGAAGTTCGCTGGAGGCGTCAGGTGCACGTCGAGCCCGGCCACCTGCCGTAACCACCGCCGTAGGGCCAAGTGGGCGCCGCGGCCGACGGGCGGGCAGACCCCGGCCCGCTGGCGCCAGTGGCGGGCGTGCTGCCAACCGCCACGCGCCGCCGCGATCCGGTTGCCGACGCGGAACCGGAGCCCGCTCATTCCCTGCCGGCGGCGCCCGCGGCGGTGACGATGCCCTCGCCCTGGACCTCCCAGTTCGGGACGACGAAGCACACACCGGCGTTGCCGGTCCCGAGGTGGAACCCACTGCCGAACACGTCTCCGGCCTCGACCTGGAACGCGGCGGCGCGCTCGATGCGATCGAGGAGCGACTTCACCGCCAGCCCGCCCTCGGAGATCACGATCTCGATGAAGTAGCGGCCGGGCGTGAGCGGCATCTTCGGGAACGTCAGCACCACCCGGTCCTGAGGCGTGTCGCCGTCGAAGACCTGGGGCGGCTTCATGAGGGTGCTGAAGTAGATCGCCTTGACGTCGGTCTCCGTCATGATGTTGATGACGAGGTACTGGCGGGGGATGTCGAGGCCGTCGACGTCGAGGGTGATCGAGAGGTCCTCGCCCATGGCGATGGTGTCGGTGAGGGCGCCGGCGGCGCCGCGGAGCTCGACCCGCCGGAACATCTGGCGCGTGACCGCGCCGGCCCGGGGGGCGTGCGCGAGGTCGAACACGCCCCGGCCCGTCTCGAGGACGTCGCTGGCGGTGGCGAGGTAGCGCTCCACGGCCTGGTCGGTGGGCCCGTCGTAGGCGACCTCCCCGTCCTGCAGGAACACCGACCGCGGGCACAGCGCCTTCACCGACACCATCTGGTGGCTCACGAAAAGGACCGTCCGACCTTCCTCGCGGCTGACTTCGCCCATCTTGCCCAGGCACTTCTTCTGGAACTGGGCGTCGCCGACGGCGAGCACCTCGTCGACCACCAGGATCTCGGTGCTCAGGTGGGCCGCCACCGCGAACGCCAACCGCACGTACATGCCGCTGCTGTAGCGCTTGACCGGCGTTTCGAGGAACCGCTCCACCTGGGCGAAGTCGACGATCGAGTCGAACTCCTTGGTGATCTCCGCGCGCCGCATGCCGAGGATGGCGCCGTTGAGGAACACGTTCTCCCGGCCCGTCAGCTCCGGGTGGAAGCCGGTGCCGACTTCGAGCAGGCTGCCGAGCCGTCCCCGCAGCTCGATGCGGCCCGCCGACGGCTCGGTGACGCGGCTCAGGACCTTCAGCAGCGTGCTCTTGCCGGCGCCGTTGCGGCCGATGACCCCGACCGCCTCGCCCGGCGCCACCCGCAGGTCGACGTCCTTGAGCGCGTAGAACGTCTCCTTCCGCCCCCGCCGGAAGCCCTGGCGGGCCCGCTGGCGGATGGCCTCGGTGATGAGGGTGGTGCGCTCGCGGGTGGTCGTGATGCGGTAGGCCTTCGACAGGCCGGCGACCGAGATGGCCGGGAGGCGCTCAGATGACATCGGCGAAGCGCTGTTCGAGGCGCTCGAGGGTGATCATGCCGGCCACGAAGGCCACCGCGGCGAGCCCCGCGGCGTAGACGATCGTCCACGTTTCCGGCAGGGGCGTGCCGACCAGCGACCAGCGGCTGCCCTCGATCACGGCCGCGAACGGGTTCAGGTGGTAGACGGTCTGGAACCGCTTCGGCACTGCGGCCACCGAATAGGCGACCGGGCTCAGGTACATCAGCAGTTGCAGCAGGACGGGCGTGACCTGGGCGACGTCGCGGTAATGGACGCACAGCGAGGCGAGGAACAGCCCGATGCCCTGGGCCAGGGCGACGCCGATGACCAGCCACACCGGGATAAGCACGAACTGCAGGCGCAGGGGCACGTGGTTGGTTATGAGCAGGACGGCGAGCAGGGCCAGGCCGACGAAGAAGTCGAGGACGACCGAGGCGAGCGTCGACAGCGGCAGGATCAGGCGCGGGAAGAAGACCTTGGACACCAGCGTGGCGTTCTGGATGAGCGACGTGGTCGTGCGGGTGAGGGTCCCGTTCACGCTCGTCCACATGAGCATGCCGGCGAAGGTGAACAGGAAGGCGGGGACGCCGTCGGTCGGCAGCCGGGCGATGCGGTTGAACACGAACGAGAGGATCCCGGCCGCGAGGAGCGGCTGGAGGACGACCCAGGCCACGCCCAGGGCTGTCTGGCGGTACCGCAGGGTCAGGTCCCGCCGGGCCAGCACCTGGACGAGATCGCGGTGGTGGGCCAGGTCGCGCAGGTAGCGGCGTAGCGAGACGCCGCCCTTCTCGATGACCAGCACCGCCCGCTCAGCGGGCAGGGCGGCCTGGGCTGGCGCCGTCACCGGCCGACCACCTTGCGGGCGGCGGCGACGGGCTTGCGGAGCCGGCGCACGAGGCCGTCGCCGATCCGCCAGGACCACGACTGCTCCATGCTCTGGATGCGGGCCTCGAGGGCGGCGATGCGCTGGCGCGCCGCGTTGAGGTCGAGCGACGCCCCGGTGAGGACGGCCCGGCGGGCGGGCGCGAGCCGCAGCGCCGCGGCCAACGACGGCTTCACGTGGCCGGCCGCGATCGACGCCTCGACCTCCTCGGGGGGCACCGCGCCGGCCTCCACCGCCTCCCGGTACCACGCCATCCAGAGCTCGTTGAGGGGGTTGTCGTCGTTCTTCCACGGCTGCGTGGGGACGACGGTGAAGTGGGTCAGCTTGGTGCGCGCCGGGTCGTAGCGCTCGAGGTCGTTCCACTCGGGCGGGATGGTGTCGGCGATCTCGCTGGGGGGGACGACGCACACGTCCGACAGCAGCTCCTGGTAGGTGTACGTCCCGGCGTCGAGGTCGCCCACGATCTCGTCGATGTCCCATCGGAGGCGGTCGCAGTCGAGCAGCATCACGGCCACGCTGCGTTTGCCCAGGTAGGTCGAGTTGTGGCCGTCCCACTGCTCGGTCGGCGCGGGCGCCGTGCACAGGACCGACGGGTCGCCGAAGGGCATGTCCATCAGCTCGGCGATGTCGCCGAACACGAGCATGTCGGCGTCGAGGTACAGGGCCCGGCCCTGGTAGCCGCACAGCTTGGGGATCATGAACCGGCAGAACGAGAACGTCGTCCGGGGCTTGTTGGCCGGGTCCTTGGGCAGGCGGTGCGGGACGTTGAGCATGGGCGTGACGGCGACCGGCGCCGACGCCGACTTGCGGATCGAGTACTCGAGCACGCGGTGGGCCACGACCTGCGAGTCGTCGGTGCCGAGGAAGATGCGCAACGGTTCGACCAACGGCTTGTAGTCGATCCCCTGCTCGGCGGCGATTACCCCCAGTCGCTCGAACTGGGAGTCGAAGCTCGGTTCGCCGTTGGCGAGCAGCGTCTCCGCTTCCAGGTGCTTGAAGGTGGAGGCGTACGTGCGGCCCCCGTCGACGCCCAGCGAGCGGACGGTGCGGGCGCCCAGCAGGCCGAGGATGTTGAGCACCGCCTCGGAGCTGAACCGCTTGCTCCCGATCACCGGCGAGCGGCCCTCGGGGCGGTTGCCCGACAGGTTGTACCAGACGAGCTTGCCCCGGTCGTCCAGCTCCCGCAGCACCGGCATCTCGTCGAACCACGACTCCAACGGCCGATCGCTGAGCGTGCTCCTGAGATGCGGGTAACGGGGCATGAGGAGCCACTCGCAGTTCTGGACGAGGCGCGCGGAGCACGCGGGGACCACATCGACGTCGATGATGTGGGCGACCGCGACCTTGACCTCGTTGACGACGTGGTTGAGGGCGACCAGGTTGAAGTCGTCGAGGCGGAACTGGTCGCGCCGGTCGAAGGTCGGGCCCTTGCCGAGGATCAGCCACGGGCGCGACGGGAATCCCGCTTGCTGGAACCATTCGCTCAGCTCGATCACCGCGGGATCACGCTAACGCTGCGTTACGCGTGCGTGGGCAGACAGGTACGCGGTGCCCCACCGCTGGTCAGGTTCGAGGTGGTTGCCCTCGGCCCACTCGTTCCAGGCGTTGACGAAGCACAGGTTCTCCTCGGGCGACGGCGGCTCGAAGCGGGCGACCGCCTCCGCCAGCCACCGCTCGTACTTGTCCGGGGTCGAGCCGGTGAGGATGGTGGCGCCGCCGTCACGCCGGCGCACCGAGTTGTCGAAGCCGGGAGTGACGCAGGGGAAGCGCAGGTAGGGGGCATCGGCGTCGTCGAGCATGCGCCGGGCCAAGACCTCGTAGTCGAGCACGCGGTTGCGCCGGAAGGGGCTCCGCGGGTTCACCGACCGCCGCGACGGGGCCATCTTCGAGAACGCGGGCGCGAACTGGACGGCGGCGTCAAGGCCGAGGTCCGCGGGCGTCCGGCCGTCGCTCGGGACGGACTCGACGCCGCACAGGTACGGCGGCGCCAGCCCGAGCCGTTCGGATTCGGCGCGCCACGTCTGGGCGGTGCGGACCGGGTCGGGCAGGCTGAGGGGCCGGTACACGAGCAGCAGCGGACGGTCGCCGATGCGGACGTAGCGAGGGTCCGCAAACGCCTCCGCCAGCCAACGGATGTGGCGGACGTCGTCCTCGGGCGAGTAGGCCTGCTCGGCGAGGACGTCGGTGGCCTTGCCGCTCCACAGCCTCGTCCAGTTCTCGTTGGCCCAGCACAGGCAGAAGCCGAAGTCGGGCTCCTGCGTCCGCAGGACCTCTCGAAACGGAAGGTCCAGCAGGCGCTTCCCCGAGAACCAGTAGTGGTAGTAGCAGAAGGCGTCGATCCCGTGCTTGGCCGCCAGTTCGGCCTGGGCGGCCCGGACCTCGGGCAGGCGGAGGTCGTAGTAACCGAGGTCCCGGGGCTCGTGCGGCTGGTAGTGGCCGCGGAAGAGCGGCCGCCCTTGGACGACGTTCCTCCACTCGGTGAAGCCCGGTCCCCACCACGCGTCGTTCTCCGCGATCGGGTGGTATTGGGGCAGGTAGAAAGCGAGGAAGCGCAGCGCGCTGGCGTCGGCCATGAGGCGCAAGGCAGTGTACCGAGCCGTGCCCGGACGACCGCCTGTCCATCGCGTCCCCCTGCGCCGCCTGGTTTCCGGACCGCCGCCGGCGCCGGACCGGGTCTTCTACCACAACATCTGGCTGCGCGGCCCGAACAGCCCCCAGATCGAGGGGCTGGTGCCTCGCCTCCGCCGGCTCGACTGCTACCTGACGATGGTCTCGAACCAGTGGTTGCTGCGGGCGGTCGAGTTCCGGGCCCTGATGGCCGCTTCGCATGTCCGCAACCAGGCCGTCGTCGGCCGGGCCGGCCGGCGGTACCGCTCGATGCTGGCCCACCGGTCCGAGCAGATCGCCTATTTCCCGGGCCGCATCGTGGCCCAGCTCGACGACCCCGCATTCAGCGAGCGCGAGGTCGCACTGCTGAACCGGCCCAACGTGGCCGTGTTCGTGATGACGTCGGACCGGGCGGTCGAGCGGTTCCGGTCGATGGGCGTGGACAAGCCGTCCTACGTCCTCCCGCTCGGATCGGAGGTGGAGAGCCTGTCCGACGCCGCCGTCGCGTCGGTGCGCACCCGCCACCGCCGTTCGCCGGACGAGGTCGTCGTCGGCTACATCGCCTCGACGTTGCGCCTCGACGGCGACCGCCACGCCGAGGAGCCGCTCCACAACGTCGAGCACCTCCTGGCGCTCTGGAACGAGATCCGGGCGCGGGCGCCCAAGGCCCGGCTGTGGCTCATCGGCGCCGCCAGTGAACGGCTTCGCGCCCGGGTCGCCGGCCGCGACGACGTCCTCCTGCTCGGCACGGTTCCTCAGCCCGAGGCGCTGCCCTACGTCGCCGCCTTCGACATCGCCCTGTACCCGCGGGCCAAGGACCAGGGCGTGCGGGCGTCCAAGATCGCCGACCACATGGGCGCCGGCGTGCCGACGGTGTCCTACGACTACGAGGTGGTCGGCGACCTGCGCGAGTCCGGCGCCGGGCTGCTGGCCAAGACGCCGGCCGAGTTCGTCGACGCCGTCGTGCGGCTCGTCGACGACGAGCCCGAACGTCGCCGGCTCGCCGCCGTCGCCCGCCGCGCCGGCGCCGAACGTGACTGGCGCGTGCTCATACCGAGGTTCGAGCGCGACGTCCTCGATGTGTACCTGGTCTGAGGTTCGGCGGTTTGACTACCGCATAGGGTAGTGAAAGCTCCGAACTAGCTACTTCGACCTCAGCGTCGTCGCCGACCAGTCGGCGGCGAATTTCGCCAGCCCCGCTAACCCGGCGTGCTTGCGGACGAACCGCGCTCGCGCCCACAGGATCCGCCACTCGGTGCGGCGCGGCGACCACTTGGTCGCGGTGGCCGTGCCGCCCACGTGGGTGGCCCAGTGGTCCTCGAGCGCGATAACCGTCCCGCCCGCTTGCCATACCCGCCAGCCGATGTCCTCGTCCTCCCCGTACATGAAGAACCGGTCGTCGAAGCGCAGGTCGGTGTGGCCGGGCATGAACAGCATCACCGCGCCGACGACGTAGGGCGCGTACCGCCAGGGGCCGTCCGGCGGCATCGAGGGCGGCGCCCAGCGCAAGGGCGACGCGAACCCGACCTTGCGGCTGCGCTCGTTCCCGTCGCGGTCGCGCAGGCGCGGCGCCACGATCCACGCGCCCGAGCGGGCGCCCGCGTCGAGCATGGCCTCCACCGTCTTCGCGGGGACGACCACGTCCTGGTTGAGCGCCAGCACGGCGGCTGAGCGAGCGAGGGACAGCCCCACGTTGGCGGCCCGGCCGAAGCCGAGGTTCCCGGGGCTCTGGATCACGGCGACGCGCTCCTCGCCCGCGAACTGGGCCCGCAGGCGGTCGCCCACGCCCTCGTTGTCGACGACCAGGACCTCGGCCATCCCCGGGCTGGCCAGGCACGACGCAACGCAGCGGGCCAGGTGGTCGCCGCCGCGGTAGTGGACGATGACCGCCGTCAGGTCCATCAGACCGTCACCGACACGGACCAGGTCGTCGTCAGCCCCTTGATGTCCTCCGCCGTCACGACGATGCGGTTGTCGCCCCGCTTGAGGGGGATGCCCTCGGCGGTCCAGTTCATCTCCCACGAGTACCCCGACGAGTAGCTCCCGTCCTTGACCTTCCACGTCATCTTGGCCGCCCCCGACGCGCCGTCGCCGACCTCCCAGCGCACGGCCCGGATGGCGAGGTTGTCGGAGGCGGATCCGGCCAGGTTCAGCTTGTCGGCGACGGTCTTCGGCGCCTGGACGGTGAGGCTGGGCGCGGTCGAGTCGACCACGCCCGGCGTCGACGCCGCCTGCATGGCCTTGGTGTACGGCCCATAGTCGAAGCTGTTGAACGTGTAGGCGAAGTTGGTGAACTCCCGGCCCGCCGTCCACTTCCGGAAGGCGGTCAGCTGTTCGGCCACCGCGTCGGGCGACCGCGCCGCCTCGAACCGGGTCGTCCCCTCGTCGATCCACGAGAACGGCGCCACTTCGATGCGCGACGCGGCGTAGCCCCAGTTGTCGAAGCGCCTCGACAGCAAGGCGTAGGTGCGGTTGGCGTTGTACTGGAGGGCGTTGTCCCACGTGGCGCCGCGGATCTGGGTCGTCTTGTAGAAGATGGCGTCCACGAACCGGACGGCCTTGTAGCCGGGGACGCTGGTCATGCCGTTCCACAGGTCGATGGACACGCTGCCGCCCATGGCGTCCTTGATGCCGTTGGCCTGCTCCTGCACCAGCTCCTCCCAGCTCTCCGGAAACTGGGCGTTGTAGTCGACGATCTCGACGTCCGGGAAGGCCTCGAGGATCGTCGCCATCATCTGCTTGCCGCGCTGGAACACTTTTGACCGGGTCTCGGCTTCGGGGCGCGTGTTGCCTGCGTACCCGGCCGACCAGCTCGCCTTCTGGACGTTGCCCGACTGCGGGTACAGCTCCTGGTCGATGGCCAGGCCCGCGAACCCCAGCAGCCTGGCCGCCGCCGCCAGGTCGCGCAGCTTGGGCAGCACCTGGGCTGCCCACGCGCCGTCGTCGAACCAGTCCTTGAGGGGCGTGGAGCCGCCCGTCTGGTTGGCCAGGTAGACGCCGAGGTACGCCTTCATCCCGAGCGCCTTCATCCGCTCGACGATCCGCGAGTCACGCAGCTGGCGCTGGTAGTCGTACTGGCTGCCCTGCAACGTCGAGCTGGCGTCGCCGGTGAAATCCTGGCTGCCGCCCATGCCCCGCAGCCACTGCACGACAGACACGAAGCCGTCGACGCCCCGGTCCTTCCACTGCTGGAGCTGGGCGTCGGTGAGCGGCACGAACTCCTTGTGGCTGATCCAGAAGATCAACCGGTCGGCGCTGTTGTTCGGGTCGGTCGTGCCGGACTGGGCGCCACCCGTCGGCTTCGGCGCCGCCTTCCTGTCCGAGCCCGACGTGCACGCCGGGAGCGCGACGAGGACCACGGCCAGCGTGGCGAGCAGGCGAAGGCGAAGGCGAGGGGCGGTGCGCAAGGTTCGGGCCGGCCCGATCAGCGGGTCGCCGGGCGCGCCCCGAGGCTAGCGGGCGCCTCCGCGGGGTTGGTGGCGGCCCCCGTGCGCGCCGCGAAGACCAGCTTGTTCCGCACCACCCGCCTGATCCCGGCGAACACCGAGGCGCCCAAGGGGGCGGGAAGGCTGCGCAACCCCGGGACCAGGGCCGCGTAGTGCCGGTTCGAGTAGGTGTACGAGCTGACGTACTCGGCCTTGAGGGCGGTGAGGCCGAAGCGCGCGGCGATCCAGTCCACCTGCGCCACGCCCAGGAGCGAGACGTGCGCCCCGCCGCGGAAGTTGTCGTCGTCCTGCAGGTTGACCAACGACGTTCCGGTCGTGCGCAGCTTCTTCACCGAGCCGAAGTGGCCGACGAGCACGCGGCCGACCCGGTTCGACACCGAGTCCGACCCGGGGGTCGCGTGGTACAAGACGCCGCCGGGCTTCAGCACGCGGACGCACTGCCCGAAGAAATCGAACAGGTCGTGGACGTGCTCGACCACGTCGAACGAGCACACCACGTCGAACTCGCCGTCCGGCCACACGGCCCGGTCCTCGAACCCGACGGTGCGCAGGTCGGTGATGCCCAGCTCGTCGCGAGCGAAGTCGATGGGCCGCTTGTTGAAGAAGTCCTGGCCGGTGACCTCGGCGGCGCCGAGGTCCCGGCAGGCCCGGAGGAACAGGCCCTTGCCGCAGCCGACCTCGAGGATCCTGCGCCCCTTGACCAGGCCCATGGCGTCGAGGTCCGACGAGAACTCGCGCGCCTTCTCCTCGTTGGCGTCCAGTTCGGCCGACGAGTCCCACAGCGCGTCGCGCCGGCGGTCGAGGATGTTGTCGCGCTCGGACTGCTGGACCCGCACCGCGAGCCGCCAGTCGTACAGGTTCTGGACGAGGCCGCAGCCCCCGCACTCGACAACGAGGTACCGCCCCCGTCCCTTCCACGGCCGTTCCAATACGTAGCTGCGGGCGACCGCGCCCGAGCGGCACAGCTTGCACTCGAAGGTCGTGGGTATCGCAGGTGTCGGCGCCGGTGAACTCACCGGGTCGCCGCCTCCGGCGGCCGCCCCGCTGAGCGGGGCTGCTGTGTCATTGGCTCGCTCGCCTTCGGCTCGCTCACCGGGTCGCCGCCTCCGGCGGCCGCCCCGCTGAGCGGGGC
>JAHFUQ010000010.1:0-42767 GCA_023265045.1 Acidimicrobiia bacterium | reverse complement strand
CTCACCGGGTCGCCGCCTCCGGCGGCCGCCCCGCTGAGCGGGGCTGCTGTGTCATTGGCTCGCTCGCCTTCGGCTCGCTCACCGGGTCGCCGCCTCCGGCGGCCGCCCCGCTGAGCGGGGCTGCTGTGTCATTGGCTCGCTCGCCTTCGGCTCGCTCACCGGGTCGCCGCCTCCGGCGGCCGCCCCGCTGAGCGGGGCTGCTGTGTCATTGGCTCGCTCGCCTTCGGCTCGCTCACCGGTCGCGGCCCGCGAACCAGGCGATCGTGCGGCTGAGGCCGTCCTCCAGCTCAATGGTCGGGCGGTAGCCGAAGGCGGCGGCGGCGGCCGAGATGTCCCCCCAGCTCTGGCGGACGTCGCCGGCACGCGCGGGCGCATGGACGGGCTCGGGCTCGGCGCCCAGCAGCCCGGCGATGCAGTGCAGCAGGTCGAGCACGGTGGCCGTGGAGGTCCCGGCGATGTTGTAGGCCTGGCCGCGGCACGGGTCCGGGCCGGCGTCGAGCGCCGCCAGGTTGGCGGCGACGACGTCGTCGATGAAGGTGAACGAGCGCGACTGCAGGCCGTCGCCGTGCACCGTCGGGGGCATGCCGTTCTGCACCGCGTCGATGAACAGGGGGACGACGGCGGCGTACGCCGAGTCCGGCCGTTGCCTCGGGCCGTAGACGTTGAAGTACCGAAGCGAGACGGTCTCGAGCCCGTACAGCTCGGCGAACACCCGGCAGTACTGCTCGCCCGCCAGCTTCGACACCGCGTAGGGCGAGCGGGGCAGCACGGGCGCCGTCTCCGCCGTCGGCAGGGGCGCGGCGCCCCCGTACACGCTGCTCGACGAGGCGTAGACGAGCCGCCGGGCCCCGGCGTCGAAGGCGGTCTTGAGCAGGACCAGGGTGCCGTGGGTGTTGGCCCGGTCGGTGGCGATGGGGTCGTCGACGGACTTCTGGACGGCGCGGTGGGCGGCGTGGTGGATGACCGCGTCGACCCCTTCGACGGCCCGCCGCACGACGTCGACGTCGGCCACGTCGCCCTTGACCAGCTCGGCCGCGTCGGGGACGTTCTCGGCGAAACCGGTCGACAGGTCGTCCAGAATCCGCACCTGTTCGCCCCTGGCTAGGAGCGCGCGGGCGACGGACGAACCGATGAACCCGGCGCCGCCGGTGACGAGGACCCTCACAACGCTCGAAACTAGTGGGAGGCGGGGTGGTGGCGACCCGTTCACAGTGAATTCCCAGGCGCTCCCGAAAGGATCACACGGCTGTGCCTCAATCACGGCATCGACAGACGACATCGAAGTCCGAGCGCCAGCGGGCGGCCATCCACCGCCGGCTCGAGCTCCAGCGCGCCCACGAGGAGTCGGAACGGCGGGCCGTCCGGCGCAAACGCCGGCAGCGGTGGCTGGCCGTGCTCGGCTGCGTCCTCGCCGTCGCCGGGCCCGTCGGCTTCCTTGTGTGGAAGCGGGCGACCGCCCCGCCGCCCCCGCCCCAGCTGGTGGCCAAGCTGGTCGAGAGGAAGGCGGGGCCGTTGGCCATCACCTCGGCGCCGGCGGCGTACCGCATCCGCTACAAGATTGAGTCGTACCCGACCGGCAAGTCAGCGGGCTCGAAGCCGGCGGTCACCACCGAGGACGTGACGATCCGCAGGCCGTTCGACGGCCGGATCGTCGAGCGCGTCGGGCCGCCCCCTGGCGGCGCCCTCCAGCTCGACATCCGCAGCATGCTCGGGCTGCGCGGCGACTACTCCAAGGCCGACGCCGTCCAGGTGACGTCCGACGCGCCCGCCCCGGCGGTCGGCGACATGCGCCTCGATGCCGCGCTCGACGACCTGGTCGCCGGCGGGTTTTTGGAGCCACGGGAACGGCGCACGGCCCTGGGCCGCCCGTGCCAGGTGTACCGCACCGGGCTGGCCCTGGAGTCGTTGAGCGTGAGCAAGGCCGCCAAGGACAGCTACTCCGACTCGTGCGTCGACGCCTCGGGGCTCCTGCTCGAGGAGCTGTCCGTCAGCGCCGGCAAGCTCAGCACGAGGGTCACTGCAGTCGAGCTGGACGAGCATCCGGACCTCGCGGCCGGCACGTTCACGATCGAGGGCGAACCCAAGGGCCTGGACGCGGGCGGGGTCGACCTGGGGCGGATCGATCCCTCGACGCCGCTTCCGGCCCAGCTGTTCCGCTTCCCGTCGCCGCCGACGGGCTTCGTGATCCAAGGGCGGTTCGTGCTCACCGTTCCCGACCAGGACGGAACGCCCCGGCCCCGCTACCTGGACGTGTTCGCCAACGGCAAGGACCTCCTGCTCATTGAGCAGGGCCCCAAGGCGACCGAACCAGAGGCGCCGGTCCTGCCGGGCACGGATGTGGCCGCGGGCGCCCTCGGGGAGGCCACGATCGTCCCGGGCCTCGCGGGCAACATACTCACCGCCCACCCGGGCGCGGACTGGTTCGTGAAGGTCACGGCCACCCTCACGCCCGACGCGCTCCAGTCGGCCGTCAGCGGCCTCAAGCCGGGATGACCTGACCGGGCATACACGGGCCGCGACCGCAGTTCGGTACGATCGTGCCGCGGGCGCCTCACGATTTGGACGGTTGGTCGGCTGGCAACGCTCAGTCGTGCAGCTCATCTTCGACGGGCTGTGCTGGGTCGGCGCGCTCTCGTTCGCGACCGCGGCGCGCTATGACCTCCACTTCAGCCGCATCGATGTCAGTGGGCTCCTGCTGGCGGTTCCGCTGGTGGCGGCGGGCCAAGTTGTAGCGGGGCTCCTCTTCGGGTTGTACCGGGGCCGGTGGCCGTTCGGGGGCTTCGACGAACTGGCCGGCGTCCTCAATGCGGTCGTGGCGGTCACCGCCGGCCTGTTCGTCGTCAACGTCCTGCTCGATCCCCACCTCGTGCCCCGGAGCGTTCCCCTGGGCGCCGGGGTGGCCAGCCTGGTGCTGATGGCGGGCGGGCGGTACGTGTGGCGGTTGCAGGACGAGCGGCGGCGGCGGCCGAGTGCCGACGGGTCTCGGCGCCTGCTCGTGTTCGGAGCGGGCGAGGCCGGGAGCCAGATCATCCGGGCCCTGCTCCGGAACCCGGAGAGCGAGTACGTCCCCGTCGCGGCGCTGGACGACGACCCCGACCGGCGCAACCTGCGCATCATGGGCGTCCCGGTCGTCGGGAACCGGTCGCGGCTTGCCGAGGCGGCCCGGGAGGCCAACGCCGACGCCCTGCTGATCGCCCTCCCCAGTGCGCCCGCCGCCCTCGTCACCGAGATCGGGGAGCTGGCCGCCGCGTGCGGGTTGCCGGTCAAGGTTCTCCCGCCCGTGAGCGAGCTGGTGGATTGCCGCGTCAGCGTGGGGGACATTCGCGACATCTCGGTCGAGGACCTGCTGGGCCGCCATCGCATCCGCACCGACCTGGAGTCCATCGCCGGGTACGTGACCGGAAAGCGGGTGCTGGTCACCGGCGCCGGAGGCTCCATCGGATCGGAGCTCTGTCGGCAGATCTACCGCTTCGCGCCGGCCGAGCTGATCCTGCTCGACCGGGACGAATCCGCGCTCCACGCGGTGGAGCTGGCCATCTACGGCCGGGCGCTCATGGACTCGCCCGATCTCGTCCTCGTCGACTTGCGAGACCGTCCCGCCGTCGAGCGCGTCCTCACCACCCGCCGCCCGGAGGTCATCTTCCACGCCGCCGCCCTGAAGCACCTCCCCCTCCTTGAACGCCACCCCGCCGAGGCGGTCAAGACCAACGTGTGGGCGACGCTCGACCTGCTCGAGCTCGCGGTCGCCACCGGCGTCGAGCGCATCATCAACATCTCGACGGACAAGGCGGCGGAGCCGTGCAGCGTGCTTGGCTACAGCAAGCGCATCACCGAGCGGCTGACGGCGTACATGGCCGCGCACTCCTCGACCGTGTGCCTCAGCGTCCGGTTCGGAAACGTGCTCGGCAGCCGCGGTTCGGTGCTCGCCACCCTCCAGTCGCAGATCGAGCGGGGCGGACCCGTCACGGTCACGCACCCCAACGTCACCCGCTACTTCATGACGATCGAGGAGGCGGTCGAGCTGGTCATCCAGGCCGGCGCCATCGCCCGCAGCGGCGAGGTCCTCGTGCTCGACATGGGCGCCCCGGTGCGCATCGCCGAGGTCGCCCAGCTCCTGGCTGCGCGCGCCGAGCGCACCGTGACCATCCACTACACCGGCCTGCGCGGCGGCGAGAAGCTGCACGAGGTGCTGCTCGGGCCGGACGAGCCCGACCGCCGCCCCGCCCATCCCCTGATCTCCCAGGTCCCCGTCGAGTGGATCGAACCGGAGGCGGTGCGCAAGCTCGACGTCGCGGCGCCGGACGGCGCGCTCACCTCGCAGCTGGCGGCGTTGTCCGGGCAGCCGGCCCGGGTTCCCGCCTCAGACGACTGAACCGCCCCGGCCTCACGCCGGTCAGCCCACTCCGGCCTCGACCAGGATCGTGGCGATGCGCTCGGCGGCGTGGCCGTCCCACAGCGCCGGCCGCCGCGGTTGGGGTGGGTTGTCGAGGACGGCCCGCGCCGTCGCCACGATCGCCGCCGGACTCGTGCCTGCGACCGTGTTGGTCCCCTCGGTCACGGTGATCGGCCGCTCGGTCGTGCGCCGTAGCGTCACGCACGGGACGCCCAGTGCGGTGGTCTCCTCCTGGACGCCGCCCGAGTCGGTCAGCACGATGCGTGCCGACGCTTCGAGGGCCAGGAAGTCGAGGTAGCCGAGGGGCTCGACGATCTCGACTCCGGCGGGGGCGTTCAACCCGGCGACCCGCTCGGCGGTGCGGGGGTGGGCAGGGAACAGGAGGGGGCACGCCTCGGCCACGGCGCCGAGCGCGTCCAGTAGCCCTCGCAAGGTCGCCGGGTCGTCGACGTTGGACGGGCGGTGGAGGGTGACCAGGCCGTACCCGCCCGCCTCGAGGCCAAAGCCCGCCAGCACGGGCCTCGCACGGGCGCGCTCGATATTGGCGGCCAAGGTGTCGATCATGACGTTGCCGACGAGGTGCACGCCCGCGGTCACGCCTTCGGCCGCCAGGTTGTCCACCGCGTCCTGGGAGGGCGCGAAGAGGCGCTGGCTCAGATGGTCGGTCACGATGCGGTTGACCTCCTCGGGCATCGTCCGGTCCCCGCTGCGGAGCCCCGCCTCGACGTGGGCCAGCGGCACGCATGCCTTGGCCGCGACCAGGGCGCCGGCAAGGGTCGAGTTGACGTCGCCGACGACGACGATCACGTCCGGATCGAGGTCGGCCACGAGCGCCTCGAGCGCGGTCATGGCCGCCGCCGTCTGGTGGGCCTGGCTGCCCGAGCCCACCCCCAGCCAGTGGTCAGGCGCCCGCAGGCCGAGCTCGGCGAAGAACACCGCGCTCATGGTCTTGTCGTAGTGCTGGCCCGTGTGCACCAACTGCACGTCGACGCGCCGGGACTCGAGCCTGTCGACCACCGGCTTGACCTTCATGAAATTGGGGCGGGCCCCAGCGACGCAGAGCGCACGCACGCGCGTTTGACGCTACAAGCATCGGGCTACGATCTGGGCAGTCAATCGGGGGCGGCCGCGAAAGCAGTGGCGGGCGCCGGTCGCGCAACGGGTTGCGGGAAGTTGGTATGCCTCTACGAGGGTTGCTGGCCTTCATCATCTCCATCGCCGTCACGCCGGTGATCACCCTCGGTCTGCGCCGCTGGCACGTCCTCGACGTCCCGAACGGACGGTCGATGCACCGGCTGGCCACCCCGCGAGGCGGCGGCCTGGGCATCGCCATCGCCGTCACCCTGACGGTCGCGCTGGGCCCTGAGTTGAGCGGTGTCTCCCGCGCCAGCCTGCTGATGTGCGGCGTCGCCGTCGGGCTGGTGGGGTTGTTGGAGGACGTCGTCGGTGTCTCCGCCCTCCGGCGGCTTCCGTTGCTGTTCGCGGCGGCCGCCCTCGCCCTGCCGTGGACGTTCAAGACGTTCCACGGCGGGTTGGCCTGGCACGTCGCGTTCGGCGTCGCGATGGTCGTGTGGATCGTGTCGTACACGAACGCCTTCAACTTCATGGACGGGATCAACGGGCTGGCCGCCGGTCAGGCCGTGGTCGCGGCGGGCGCCTGGTACCTCGTGGGACGGTCGGAGGGCGTCGCCTGGCTCAGCGCCATGGCCTTGATCGTGGGCGGCGCCGCCCTCGGCTTCCTTCCGTGGAACGTTCCGCGCGCCAGGGTCTTCCTGGGCGACGTCGGCAGCTACTTCTTTGGCGCCACGCTGGCCGTGATGGCCGTCGAGGCGCTGCGTTCGGGGATACCGTTCGAAGCGGTCGTGGCGCCGTTTGCCGTCTTCCTGGCCGACACCGGCGTCACGCTCGTCCGCCGCATCGCTCGTGGCGAGGTGTGGTTTGAGCCGCATCGCGAGCACGTGTACCAACGGTTGACGACGCAGCTGGCGGGCTCCCACACCCGCGCCACCGTGGGCTTGGTCATCGTGATGGCGGTGTGTTCCGCGCTGGGCGCCCTCAGCTTGGCCGGTTCGCTGCAGCTCCGGCTGCTCGGCGACCTGGGCGTTGCCGCGGTCCTCGCCGCCTACCTGGCCGCCCCGTCGCTCGTCGGGCGGGTGCGGCGGAGGCAGCCCGCCATCGCCTGATGCCGCGGGTCCTCATCGTCAGCCACTACTTTCCGCCTGAGGTCGGTGCGCCCCAGGCCCGCCTGAGCGAGCTGGCGGCGTGGTGGTCTCATCGAGGCGAGGACGTAACCGTCCTCACCGGCATGCCAAACCACCCGAGCGGGGTCGTCCCGCCGGCGTACCGGCGCAAGCTGCGGCTGAAGGAATCGGTGGACGGCTACCGGATCGTGCGTACCTGGCTGTTCGCCACACCCAACGAGGGTGTGCTCCGCAAAACGCTCGGCCACGCCTCGTTCATGGTGACGAGCGTGGCGCTCGGCCTCCGCCCCGCCGGGAGAGCGGACGTCGTCGTCGTATCGTCCCCGACGTTCTTCTCCGTCTTCGCGGCGCGTGCCATTGCCCGGTGGCGGCGCGCCCGCCTGGTCCTCGAGGTGCGCGACCTGTGGCCGGCGGCCATGGTCGAGCTGGGCGTCATCACCAACCGGCGGGTCGTCCACGCCCTCGAAGCCTTGGAGATGAGCAACTACCGGGCCGCCGATGCGGTGGTGGTCGTCACCGAGGGGTTTCGGGAGAACCTCGTCGGCCGCGGCATCCCGCCCTCCAAGGTCCACACCATCCGCAACGGCGCCGACCTCGAACGGTTCGGCCCTCGGACCGGCGGCCAGGCGGCGGCGGAGACCGTCGCCGCCGTGCGGTCCCGGCTGGGCGCCCGCCCGGGCGAGGCCCTGGTGCTGTACGCCGGCGCCCACGGCATCTCCCACGCCCTCGCCAACGTGGTCGGGGCCGCAGGCAAGCTCGCGGGAGAGCCGATCCACTTCGCCCTCGTCGGCGACGGCGCCGAGAAGGCGTCGATCGAGGCCCAGGTGGAACGCGCGGGCCTGGCCAACGTGACCCTGCTTCCGTCCGTCGGGCGTGACGAGATGCCGGGCCTGCTGGCGGCGGCCGACATCTGCCTCGTCCCGCTGCGCGACGTTCCGCTGTTCCAAAGCTTCATCCCCTCGAAGATGTTCGAGTACCTGGCCGCGGGCCGGGCGGTGATCGGCGCCTTGCGCGGCGAGGCGGCCGGCATCCTGGTCGACGCGGGCGCGCTCGTCGTCGAGCCTGAGGACCAGGCGGCGTTGGCGGACGCGGTCAAGGCATTGGCCGCCGACCCTTGTCGGCGGACGGCGATGGGGGAGCAGGGCCGGGCGTACGTGGCGGCGCATTTCGACCGCCGGCGCCTGGCCGAGGGATACCGCCAACTGTTGCGCACGCTCGTCGACGAGCGATGAAGGTCCTCGTCACCGGGGGGAGCGGTTTCCTCGGCGGCCACGTTGTCCGCCTGCTCATCGCCGGCGGCGACGAGGTTTTCGCCCTCGCTCGCAGCGCCGCTGCCGCCGAGAAGGTCGAACGCCTCGGCGCCACGGCGGTCTGGGGCGATCTCGACGATCCTGCAGCGGTGGACGCCGCCTTCGCCTCACCGGGCGGGGCCGCCCTCGTGAACCTCGCGTCGTTGGGGTTCGGCCATGCGCCCGGGATCGTCGCCGCGGCCGAGGAGGCGGGGTTGCGCCGGGCCGTGTTCGTGTCGACGACGGCGATCTTCACCACCCTCGAGGCGCGGTCCAAGTCGGTGCGGCTCGCGGCCGAGGACGCCATCCGCGCCAGCACCCTCGATTGGACGATCCTGCGCCCGACGATGATCTACGGCGCGCCCGGCGACCGGAACATGGCCCGGCTCCTCGGGTTGTTGCGGAGATCGCCGATCGTGCCCTTGCCGGGCGGCGGGCAGGGACTGCAGCAGCCGGTCCACGTGGAGGACCTGGCCGGGGCGGTCGTCGCCGCGCTGGCGGCGCCGGGGGCGATCGGGCGGGAGTACGAGATCGCCGGCCCCGAACCGCTCGCCCTGCGGGAAGTGGTGCGCCAGTCCGCCCAGGCGGTCGGCCGCACGCCCCGGA
Source organism: Acidimicrobiia bacterium (assembly GCA_023265045.1). Lineage (GTDB taxonomy): Bacteria > Actinomycetota > Acidimicrobiia > Acidimicrobiales > AC-14 > JAHFUQ01. The sequence continues at coordinate 34,278 of JAHFUQ010000010.1, read as the reverse complement.
TCGTCCCCGTGCCGCTCAGGCCGGTGATCGCCGCGGCGCGGCTTCACGAGCGCGTCAGCGGCCGTCCCCGGGTGCGGGCCGAGCAGCTCGAGCGGCTGGCCGAGGACAAGGCGTTCGACATCGGCCCGGCGCGCCACGACCTCGGCTTCAACCCGCGGTCCTTCGCCGCCGGCATCCGCGAGGAAGCGGGCGGCCGGGCGTGACCGCGGGCGCGAGCGCCAGCCGCTACCTCCGCACCGTGGCCGGTTTGCGGCCGGCCCAAGGCGTCCACCGGTTGCGGCTCCGGGGCCAGCGGGCGGCGCTCGGCCGCCTGCCGGCGACGACACCGGTCTTTCGCCGGCGTGGCGGCGCCGCCGCGCCCGGCTGGCCGGCCGGCTTCGCGCCCATGGACGCGATCCTCGCGGACGGGTTCCCGAACGCCGAGGACAACGCCGAGGGCCGGTTCCGGTTCCTCGAGGACACCCGCGAGATCGGGGCGCCTGACGGCTGGCAGCAGCTCACGGCCGGCCGCCTGTGGCGGTACCACCTCCACTACTTCGAGTGGGCGTGGGCCTTCTCCGCCCACCCCGACCGGGACTGGGCGCGTGACGCGTTCGCCCGCCTGTGGCGCTCGTGGCGCGCCGGCGCGCCGGTGTGGCGCGGCGACCCGTGGTCGCCGTACGTCGTCTCGCTGCGGGCGTGGGCGTGGTGCGGCGCCTACGAACCCCTGGTGGCCGGGTCGGCGATCGAAGCCGAATGGCTCGCGGCCTTCGCCGCGTACCCGCGCTTCGTGCGGGCTTTCTTGGAGCTCGACGTGGGCGGCAACCATCTGGTGAAGAACCTCAAGGCGCTCCTTGGGCTCGGCGTGTTCTTCGGCGACGAACGCCTGCGCCGCGTCGCCGGCGACCGGCTTGAAGAGCAGCTCGCCGTGCAGGTCCTCGCCGACGGCGGCCACTACGAACGCTCGCCGTCGTACCACTGCCAGGTGTTGGGCGACCTGCTCGACGTGCAGGGCCTCCTCGCCGCGGCCGGCCTCCCGCCCCTCGCCGGGCTGGGTGAGGCGATCGCCGCCATGCGGCGTTGGCTGGGCGCCATGCTCATGCCCGACGGCGACGTCCCGATGTTCAACGACTGCGTCCGCGTGGGCCGGCGCCGGATCGAGGCCCTCGAGCCCACCGCGCCGGCCACCGTCGAACCCCTGATCCTGCTGCAGCCGTCGGGGTACGCCGTCATGCGCGGCGGCGACCGGCTCCATCTGGTGGCCGACGTCGGCGTTCCGTGCCCGTCCGAGCTGCCCGCCCACGCCCACGCCGACTGCCTCAGCTTCGAGCTGGCCGTCGACGGGGAACGCGCCGTCGTCGACACCGGCGTGTCGACCTACGACGCCGGCCCCCAGCGCGCCTATGAGCGGTCGACGGCGGCCCACAACACCGTCGAGATCGACGGCGCCGACCAGACCGAGGTCTGGGGCGTGTTCCGGGCTGCTCGGCGGGCCAAGCCGACCCTCCGTTACGCCGCCGTCGATGCCGTCGCCGTCGATGCCGTCGCCGTCGATGCCGTCGCCGGCGGCGCCGTCACCCTGGCCGCCTCCCACGACGGCTACGAGCGCCTCCGGGGAAGGCCCCGGCACCTCCGGACGTGGCGGGTCACCTCAGCGGCGGTCGAGGTGACCGACGAGATCACCGGCGCCGGCGCTCACCGGGTGACGGCCCGGTTCCACCTGACGGGTGACGCCGTGCGGGTGTCTTCCTCCGGCCCGGGCGTGACTGCCCCGTCACGCCCGGCCCAGATCGCAACCGGCTTCGGTCAGCGCCAGACGGGCGAGGTGATCGAGGTCGCCGTTGCCGCCGAGCTGCCCGTCACCCTCCGCACGAGGATCACCCCGGCCGTCACACAGAGGAGGCGGTCGTGAAGCTGATGTCGACGGACTTCCAGCTGCCTTCGCGCTGGGTCCAGATGCGAGCCCACAGCGTCTGGTTGGGCACCAGCTGCGGGGTGTGCGACGTGGTCGACGGCGACAGCAAGCCGCTGCTGTAGACCTCGGCCCCGCCCGGGCTGGTGCCCACGTAGAGGGCGTAGCCCTGAACCCCGGCCGCGGTCTGGGTCCACGTGAAGGGCTGGGCCATGGTGACGTTGGTGGCGCCCTGGGTCGGGTAGGTGAACGTCGCCACGAGCGGCGGCAGGCTGGCGGCGGTGGTGAAGTTCACGTCCGAGAACGTCCAGTTCCCGCCGCGCAAGGTCCAGATCCGGGCCCACAGCGATTGCCCGGGCGCGAGCTGGGGCGTCTGTGACGTGGTCGACGGCGACAGCAGGCCGCTGTTGTAGACGCTGGCCGAGCCCTGGGTCGTCCCGACGTACAAGGCGTACCCCTCCACGCCTGACGCCGTCGGCGTCCATGCGAAGGGCTGGGAGTAGTCGACGTTGGTCGCCCCCGCAGTGGGGTACGTGAAGCTGGCGGTCAGGGGCAGGAGCCCGGCGGCGGTGGTGAAGCTGACGTCGGAGAACGTCCACGTTCCGCCCCGCAGCGTCCACACCCGGGCCCACAGCGTCTGGCTGCTGACGAGTTGGGGCGTGATCGACGTGGTCGACGGGGGCAGCAGGCCGGTGGCGAAGACGTTGCCCGATCCCGGGGTGGTGCCGACGTACAGGGCGTAGCCCTGCACCCCGGCCGCGGTCGGCGTCCAGCTGAAGGGCTGCGAGTAGTTCACGCCGGTGGCGCCCTGGGTGGGGTAGACGAAGGTGGCCGTCAGCGGGGCCAGGCCCGCGGCGGTGGTGAAGCTGACGTCGTTGAAGGTCCAGTTGCCGCCCCGCTGGGTCCAGATCCGGGCCCACAGGGTCTGGCCGCCCACCAACTGCGGCGTGATGGACGTGGTCGACGGGGAGAGGAGGCCGGTGGCGAACACGTTGCCGGCGCCCTGCGTCGTGCCGACGTAGAGGGCGTAGCCCTGCACGCCGGACGCGGCCGCGGTCCAGCTGAAGGGTTGCGAGTAGTCGACGTTGGTGGCGCCCTGGGTGGGATAAACGAACGTCGCGGTGAGGGGGCCGAGGGTCGGGGCGGTGGTGAAGGTGATGTCCGACGACGTCCACGTGCTGCCCCGCAGTGTCCAGATGCGGGCCCACAACGTCTGGTTGGCGACGAGCGTGGGCGTGTGCGAGGTGGTCGACGGCGGCAGCAACGCCGTGCTGTACACGTTGGATCCGCCCTGGGTCGTGCCGATGTACAGGGCGTAGCCGTCGGCGCCCGACGCGGCCGACCAGCTGAAGGGCTGCGAGTAGTCGACGTTGGTCGCGTTCTGGGTCGGGTAGATGAATGTCGCCGTGGACGCGCCGCCGAAGTTGAGGTGGTGGGAGGCGTTCTTCTCGTTGGTCGCCGCGAACACGCTGCAGGCCCGCACCGCGCAGTCGACCGGCGGTTCCTCGGGCGACGGCGGGTCGAAGACGCGGGTCACGGTGAAGTTGACAGGCCCGAAGGCGCCCGAGGCGTTGGTGTTGAAGGCCGCGCTCTCGGTGCAGTAGTACAGCGACAGCTCAGGGATGGCGGCGCACTGCTGGAGGAACCCGTCGACGAAGTTGGCCTTGAAACCGGTGCCGCTTACGCTCACGACCTGGGTGTCGGGCAGGCTGTCCGACGGCGTGACGTTGACGAGGGTGCCCGGTGATCCACCGCCCTCCGGGTCGTGCGCCAGCGCGGGCATGACTGTTCCGAAGGCGACGAGCATCGCCGCCACCGCACCCAAGACGGGCTTTGCGCATCGCATGCTTCTGGCTCCCTGAGACGCCGTTGTCGTTGTAGGCTACGACAGCTCGCGGTGGCTGTCTAGAGCTTCGGCCGGCGACGGGGCCTCTACGATCGAGGGCACGTGAAGCAGGTCGTCCAGCCCGCGGCAGGTGGCCCCGTCCGGGTCGTCGACGTTCCCCGCCCGACGATCCGCCCCACCGAGGTGCTGGTGCGCACGGTGGCGAGCGTGATGTCGCCCGGCACCGAGCGCGCCGTCGCCCGCCTCGCCCAGTCGAGCCTGGCGGCCAAGGCCCGCTCTCGTCCCGACCTGGTGCGCGAAGTGGTGCGCAAGGCCCGTCGGGACGGCGTCGCCGCCACCGCCCGCGCCGTGCGGGCGCGCCTCGACGACGACGTCCCGCTGGGCTACTCGGCCGCCGGCGTCGCGGTCGAGGTCGGCGAAGCGGTCGAGGGGATCGCGCCCGGCCAGTTGGTGGCCACGGGCGGCGCAGGCAAGGCCAACCACGCCGAGTACCAGGCCGTGCCTGGGTTGCTCTGCGTGCCCGTCCCCGACGGCGTGAGCGCCGAGCGAGCGGCGTTCGCAACGCTGGCGTCGATCGCGCTCCACGGCGTGCGCCTGGCCGACGTGGGTGCCGGTGACCGGGTGGTGGTCCTCGGGCTTGGGCTGGTCGGCCAGCTCGCGGCCCGGTTGGCCCTCGCCGCCGGCTGCGAGGTGGCGGGGATCGACGTGGCCGACGAGCCCGCCCAGCGGGCTATGGCGAGCGGCGCCTTCGGGTTGGTCGACGCCGGCGACGAGACCACCAAGGCCGTGCTCGAGTGGAGCCGGGGGCGGGGCGCCGACGCCGTCGTGGTCGCCGCTGCGACCCCCTCCTCCGACGCCATGCGGCGAGTCCCCGAGCTGTGCCGCGACCGGGCCAATGTCGTGGTGGTCGGCGATGTCGGTCTCGACCTCGATCGCCGGCCCCTCTACGAGCGAGAGCTGACGCTGCGCTTCGCCCGTTCGTACGGCCCCGGCCGCTACGAACCGTCCTACGAGGACTGGGCGGTCGACCTGCCCCCGGGCTTGGTGCGGTGGACCGAAGGCCGCAACCTGGAGGCGGTGCTGGACCTGCTGGCGTCTGAGCGCCTCACCCTCGAGGACCTGGTGACCCGCCGCGTCCCGATCGCGGACGCAGCCGATGCGTACGCGCGCCTGCTGGACCACAGCGGCCCGCCGGCCATGGCTGTGCTGTTCACCTACCCCGGGGACGCCGCCGTCGAGGGGCCGATCACGGTGACCCCCCGTCCCTCCCCTCCCGCGGGCGAGCCCGGCGTGGGGCTGATCGGCGCGGGCGCGTTCGCCACGACCGTCCTCGTGCCGGGTCTCAAGGCGGCGGCCTTCTCCCGTCTCGTGGCGGTGGCCTCGGCGTCCGGGTTGACCTCGCTGAGGATGGCGGAGCGAGCCGGGTTCGAGCGGGCCGTGTCGGGGCCCGACGCGGTGATCGACGATCCCGACATCGACGTGGTGGTCATCGCCACGCCCCACGACACCCACGCCGCGCTCGCGGCAAAGGCGCTGCGGGCGGGCAAGCACGTGTTCTGCGAGAAGCCCCTCGCCCTCAGCGAGGAGGAGCTGGCCGACGTGGAGGCCGCGTGGCGGGAAGGCGGCGGCGTGCTGTTCGCAGGTTTCAACCGCCGGTGGTCGCCAGCCGTGGCCGCGGTGCGCGAACGCGTCGCGGGACCGCTCGTCATCACCTACCGGGTGAACGCCGGCCAGCTCCCGGCGCGCCACTGGTACCACGACCGCCGCCAGGGGGGTCGCCTCCTCGGAGAGGTCTGCCACTTCGTCGACACGTGCGCCGCGATCGTGGGTGAGACCGCCGTCGCCACCAGCGTGCGGGCGGTCGCGTCGGGGCGCGGGGAGCGCCTCCTGCACGAGGACGTCGTGGTGGCGCTGAGCTATGCGGACGACTCGCTGGCCACGATCTCGTACGCCTCGGGCGGCCACGCCAGCACCGAGAAGGAGCGCATCGAGGTCCTCGGCGGCGGCCACAGCGCGCTCATCGTCGACTTCCGGAAGGTGGTCCTCGATGGGCGGGACGTCTCCCGCACGGTGCGGGCCGGGAAGGGCCACCCTGAGGAGCTGAAGGCGTTCCGGCGGGCGGTGCTGATGGGTGACCGGAGCGGGGCCGAGGTGGCGCTGGCCAGCGCCCGCACCACCTTGCAAGCGGCGGCGAACCTTTGCTGAGGATCAACGTCGGATGCGGTGCGAGCCCCACGCCGGGTTGGGTCAACCTCGATAATTCGCTCTCGGTACGGATCGGCGGGCTCCGCAACCGTGCGCTGAGAGAAGCGGTGTGCCGCCTGATCGGGGGCCGGTCCCAGTACGCCCGCTTCGCCCACGAGCACGGCATCGGGTTCGTTGACGTGGCGGGGCCGTTGCCGTACGCCGACTCGACAGTGGCGGTCGTGTACAGCTCCCACATGCTCGAACACCTGACCCGCGAGACCGCCGGAAGGTTTCTCAATGAGGCGTTCCGGGTGTTGGAGGATGGTGGGATCATCCGCCTCGTCGTTCCTGACCTCGGCGAGATCGTGAAGACCTACGAGCGTGACCAGGACGCCGACCACTTCGTCGGCTCGCTCAAGATGGCATACCCGTCGGGATCGACGCGGCGTGAACGCCTGCGCGAGCTGGTCGTCGGGTTCCGCGCCCATCGCTGGATGTATGACGCCGCGTCGTTGACCGCTCTCCTCACCGCCGCCGGCTTCAAGGACGCCACCGTGCTCTCTCCGGGCGAGACGACGATTGACGACCCGGGCGCCCTTGACCTTCACGAGCGCGAGGGCGGCAGCCTCTACGTCGAGGCCTACAAGGCCCGGTAGCCATCCAGGATGCGCTTCGCCCGTGCGAAGTAGGAGCCCTGCCGGAATCCACGGTCACCCGGCGCGCCGCCGGGCTCGATGCGGCGGGCGGGCGCGGCGAACCCGCGCTTGGGGCGGTGGGCGATTTCCTTGGTGATGACTTCGGCCGCGAGTTGCCGGGGGACCCACTTCCCCCGCCACCATCTCGTGATCGCACGGTCGGGTAGCTCCAGCGACCACCGCACCATGTCCAGGTCCAGCCACGGCACCCGGACCTCGACGCCGAACTCCATACCGGCGCGATCGGCGTAAGACAGGCCGAGGCCAGGGAGGTAGACGGCCAGGTCGACGGCCATCGCCCGGCGCAGGAACGACAGCCGAGGCGATAGGGCGTCGTAGGCGGACTGGTGCCGTTGCCAGACGACGTCGTCGGAGACCTCGTGCTCGCCGCAGTCGAGGGCGGCCGCCCGCTCGGCCGCGCTGCTGTAGCTGCACAGTTGCATGTAGCCGCGGAAGTCGTCCTTCTCCCTCGCGGCGCGAGCGACGCGGGCTGCGTACTCGGTGGCGAGGCGGCGGGAGGGGATGCGTCGCAGGACGTGCTCCATCGCCGCGCCGACCCGACCCTGGCGCAGCGGGCGGATGAACGGCGCGATGGCGTGGCGCCGGTAGCCGCCGAAGAGCTCGTCGCCCCCCTGGCCCGACAGCAGCACCTTGTGCCCGCGTTCGCGGGCGCGCCTCGCGATCAGCCGGGTGAGGCCGTAGGCGGGGTCGGCGAAAAGGTCGCCCGACGGAGGGAGCACGTCGCCGGCCTGCTCGCCGTCGAGGTAGTCGACCTTGGTCCCGAACCGGGCTTCGAGATCGCGCACGGCCCGGCGGTCGTCGTCGAGCCCTTCACGGTCCTCGCCCGCGGTCCATTGAATCGTGTACGCCCGCTCCAGGCCGTCGCGCGCCGCCCACCACAGCAGCCCGCTGTCGACGCCGCCCGACGCCATGAGCGCCACCGGCACGTCGGCCAGCAACTGGCGGCGGCCGGCGTCGAGGAGGCGGGCCCGAGCTTCGTCGACCAGATCCGGCGCCGGCGCCGGTGGCGGGTCTTCGAGAGGGACGAGCGGGCGCCCGTAGGGCGCCTCATGCATCCCGTCGGCGCCCCAGCGCAGGCTGCGGCCCGGCTCCAGTGAGCGGATGCCGGTGTACGGGCTGCGGGGACTGGGCACCCAGAGGAAGGTCAGGAACTGGGCCAGGGCGACGACATCGTGCTCGCCCGCCGGTGCGCCCATGGCGACCAGCGCGGCCGGCTCGGACGCGAACCACAGCGTCCCGTCACCGTCGGTGGCGTAGAACAGAGGCTTGACGCCCAACGGGTCGCGGGCGAGGACGACCTCGCCGGTGATCGTGCTGGCAACGGCGACGGCGAAGATGCCGTTGAGGCGGCCCAGGCTCGCGGCGCCCTCGATCTCCCACAAGTGCAGGATGACCTCGCCGTCCATCTTCGAGCGGAACCGGTGGCCGCGGGCTTCGCAGTAACGTCGCAGGTCGGGCGAGTTGTAGATCTCGCCGTTGAAGACCATGACCAACGACCCGTCCTCGTTCTCCATCGGCTGCGCGCCCGCGTCGGACAGATCGACGATCGACAGGCGAGTGTGCAGGAGGCGCCAGGACGCGTGCGCGCCCGACCAGCTTCGTCGCCCGTGGCCGTCAGGGCCGCGATGAGCCAGCGGGGTGAAGTCGGAAGCGGCCGCCTCGGCGGGGCCTGCGCCGCGCATCAGCTGACCGGCGATGCCGCACACGGCGCACTGTACCGCCGCCTCCTGCGGGCCACGGCATGACCAAACCGCAGTGCGTGATCCTGGCCGGGGGCCGCGGGACTCGCATCGGCGAGGAGTCGCACCTGCGGCCCAAGCCCATGATCGAGATCGGCGGGCGACCGGTCCTGTGGCACATCATGAAGTTCTACGCCTGCTTCGGCGTGGAGGAGTTCATCGTCTGCCTGGGGTACCGCGGCTACGTCATCAAGGAGTACTTCTTCAACTACTACCTCCACAGCTCGGACGTGACCTTCGACCTTGCGTCCAACGCGGTCCATTACCACGAGACCCGATCGGAGCCGTGGAAGGTCACCCTCGTCGACACCGGGGAGGCGACGCAGACGGGGGGACGGCTGCGACGGGTGCGGCCGTACCTGCGAGAGGGCAGCCCGTTCTTCATGACCTACGGCGACGGCCTGTCCGATATCGACATCGACGGCCAGCTCGAGTTCCATCGCGCCCACGGGCGGCTGGCCACGATGACGGTCGTCCAACCGCCGGCCCGGTTCGGGCGCGCCACTCTCGACGGGGAGCGCATCGTCGAGTTCGGCGAGAAGGCGCACACCGGCACGACGTCCATCAACGGTGGCTACTTCGTGCTCGCCCCGGGCGCCCTCGACGGCGTGGAAGGCGACGGCACGATCTGGGAACGCCAGCCGTTGGAGCGCCTGGCCGACACCGATCAGCTCCGGGCTTGGCGCCACGAGGGCTTCTGGCAGCCGATGGACACGATGCGCGAGCGCGACGTGCTCGAAGGGTTGTGGGGCGGGGACAAGGCGCCCTGGAAGTTGTGGGCATAGAGACCTCGTTCTGGCGCGGCCGGCGCGTCCTTGTCACGGGCCACACCGGCTTCAAGGGCGCGTGGCTTGCGCTCTGGCTGGAGCGGCTGGGCGCCGAGGTCACCGGGCTCGGGCTGGCGCCGGAGCGCGCCGACGGCGCCTATCCCGCCCTCGGGCCGTGGCCCGCGCTCGACTCCCATGAGGTCGACGTGCGCGACGCCGGCGCGGTGCGCCGGGTCGTCGAACAGGCCGAGCCCGAGGTTGTCTTCCACCTTGCCGCCCAGGCCATCGTGCGGCGGGGCCTGGCGGACCCGGTCGGCACGTTCGCCACGAACGTGCTTGGGACGGCGCATGTGTTGGCCGCCGCGTCGGCTGCCGCGCCCGCCGTGCGGTCGGTTGTCGTCGTCACCAGTGACAAGGTGTACCGCAACCGTGGGGACGGGCGGGCCTTCACCGAGGACGATGAGCTCGGCGGCGACGACCCGTACAGCGCGTCGAAGGCGGCCGCCGAGTTGGCGGTGGCGTCGTGGCGGCAAAGCTTCGTGGACAGGGAGAAGTGCGGCCTCGCCACGGCGCGTGCCGGGAACGTGATCGGCGGGGGCGACACCGGCGAGGATCGCCTCCTGGTCGACGCGCGGGACGCGCTGCGCAACGGCCAACCGCTCCTGCTGCGGCGCCCCGAAGCGGAACGGCCGTGGCAGTTTGTGCTGGAGCCGCTGGCCGGGTACCTCCTGCTCGCCGAACGCCTCGACGCGGACCCGGTGTCGGCCGCGCCGGCGCTCAACTTCGGGCCTACCGCGACGGCCGCGCTCTCGGTGCGGGAGCTGGCCGAGCGAGTGTTCGCGCGTTGGGGCTCAGGGCGGTGGGCGCCGGCCGGCGCCGCCGACGTCGAGCGCGCCGCGGTCGAGTCGTCGGTGCTCCGGGTGGACGCAGGGCGGGCGAACGAGATCCTGGGCTGGCGCTCGCGACTCGACGTCGACACGGCGCTGGCGTGGACGGTCGAGTGGTGGCGCGCCGCTCAGACGGGCGCGTCCCTGCGCGCGCTGGCGCTCCGCCAGATCGCCGAGTACGAGGCGCTCCTCGCGTGACAACCCTCACCGTTTGCATCCCGGTGCACAACGGCGCCGACTTCCTGGCCGACGCCCTGGACAGCGTCCTCGCCCAGACTGCGACGGAATTCTCCGTCGTTGTATCCGACAACGCGTCGACCGACGACACACCCGCGATCATCGAGCGGTACGCCCGTAAGGACAGGCGGATCCGAGCCAGCCGGACGGAGGAGTTTCTGGCGCTGGCGGACAGCCTGAACCGGGCCGTCGACCTGGCGGCGACGGAGTGGATCAAGCCGCTTTGCCACGACGACCGCCTCGAACCGTCGTGTGTCGAGGACCTGCGGGAGATCGTGGCCGCGTTGCCCGAACGGGTCGGGCTGGTCGGCCACGGCGAGTCCCACCTGTACGCCAACGGGTACCTGGATCGCCCGTCGGCGATCGACGGCGCCGCCGTGCGCGTCGCCGGCGGGCCGGACGTGCTGCGGCGCATGCTGGGCGGCAAGGAGCGGATCGTCCTGCCCTCGTTCACGACCGCCGCCGTCCGGCGCCGCGCCTGGGCCGCCAGCGATCACTTCGACGGTCGCTTCGCCCACGCCGATGTCTTCTGCTGGGCCCGGATGCTGACCCGTTGGGACTACGCCCGCACCGAGATGCCGCTGACGGTCAACCGCATCCATGGTCGGCAGGTGGCGGTGGCGGCACGCAGCTCGCGGCGCTCCACGTGGGAGCAGCACGAGTTCTGGAACGCCTTCGTGGATGAGTTCGGCGAGGGCCTCGGCCTGTCGCGCCGGACGGTTGTGCGCACACGGTTGCGCGGGGCGGCGATGGCCGGCACCGCCGCCGCCATCCAGTTGCTCAAGGGCGAGCCGCGGGCGGCGGTGCGTGAGCTGGGCGGGTCGCCCTCGCGGTGGTGGCCCCTCCTTCCCCTGCTCACGGCCCGCGGCTACTTGCAGGAACGAGCGCGCATCCACGACCTGCGGGCGCACGTCCCGGTCGAGCTCATTTACCCGTAGTGGAGAAGACCAGTCCGTGTCGCGGCTGCGGCGCCGCCGAACCCGATCTCGTCATCGACCTCGGCCGCCAGCCCCTCGCCAATGCGTACACCGAGCCGGACTCGGCGCCCGAGCCACCGACGGCGTGCTTCCCGCTCGCGGTCGTGTTCTGCCCCGAGTGCGCCCTCGTCCAGATCGCCGAGACGGTCGACCCCGCCCAGTTGTTCGCCGACTACGTCTACCTGTCGTCCAGCTCGGACGCGTTCGTGGCCCATGCCGGCGCGCTGGCAGACGCTCTCATCGGGCAAATGTCGCTGACGGCCGCCAGCCGGGTGATGGAGATCGGCAGCAACGACGGCTACCTGCTCGAGCACTACCACCGCCAGGGCATCCCCGTGCTGGGCATCGAACCGGCGGCCACGATCGCGCGTATCGCCGAGGACCGGGGCATCGCGACCGTCAACGAGTTCTTCTCCGCCGATCTGGCCCGGCGCCTGCGAGACCACGGCCTTACCGCGGACGTGCTTCACGCCAACAATGTGCTCGCCCATCTGCCCGACATCCACGACGCCCTGCGGGGGATCGAGACGGTGCTCAGCCCCAGCGGCCGCCTAGTGGTGGAGACCCCGTACGTCCGCGCCCTCGTCGACCATCTGGAGTTCGACACCATCTACCACGAGCACGTCTTCTACTACTCGCTGTCGAGCCTGGCCGGGCTTCTCGCCCAGCACGACCTGGTGGTGGTCGACGTCGAGCGCCTCGCCGTCCACGGCGGCTCGTTGCGGGTACACGCGCAGCGGGCGGGCGTGGCGCAGGAGGGACCGCGGGTGGCCGAACTGCTGGCCGAGGAGAAGGACGCCGGGCTGCTCGACCTCGCCTACTACGAGCAGTTCGCATCGAGCGTCGCGGCGCTGGGCGAGCGATTGCGTGGCTGTTTGGCCGCCCTGCGCACGGAGGGCCACCGGGTCGCCGCCTACGGAGCCGCGGCGAAGGGGACGGTGCTGCTGAACGCCTTCGGCATCGGCGCCGGTGTGATCGAGTTCGTCGCCGACCGGAACCCCCTGAAGCACGGCCGGCTGATGCCCGGCGTCCGTATCCCCATCCGCCCCGCCGAGGCGATCCTCGACGAGATGCCCGATGTCGTCCTGCTGCTGGTGTGGAACTTCGCCGCCGAGGTCGTCGAGCAACAGCAGGCCTACATCGACCGCGGCGGGCGGTTCCTCGTCCCCCTTCCCGAGCCTCGGTTCATCCCGTGAACGTGCTCGTCACCGGCGCGTCGGGCTTCATCGGCCGCCATGTCGTCGCCCAGTTGGCCCGACGCGGCGACACCGTCTTCGCCCTCAGCCGCCGGGCCGCGCCCGAGGGCGGCGCCGTGACCCGGATCACCGCCGACCTCAACGACGCAAACGCCATGGGGGAGGCCGTGGCACGGGCGAAGCCGGACCTCGCCATTCACCTGGCGTGGTACGTCGAGCCGGGGAAGTGGATGACCGACACCGAGCGCAACGCCGAGTCAATGGAGGCAAGTGCCCGGTTGATCGATCATCTCCTCGCCGACGGGTGCGAGCGGATCGTGCTGGCCGGCAGTGGCGTCGAGGTCGTCCAGCCCGAGAGCCCGTACGCGGCGGCCAAGGGCGCGCTGCACCGCGTCGCCGAGGGGTTGGCGGGCGGCGGGGCGGGGATCGTGTGCGCCCACGTGTACGGCGTGTTCGGCCCAGGGGAGGACGAGCGGCGGTTCGTCCCCACCGTGGTGAACGCCCTCCTCCGCCGGGCGCCGGTCGATGTCACCGACGGCCGGCAGGTGCGCGACACGTTGTACGTCGAGGACGTCGCCTCGGCGCTGGTGGCGATCGGGTCGAGCGAGGTGATGGGGACCGTCGACATCGCCTCGGGCGCGCCGACGACCCTTCGGGAACTGGCGCTGGCGCTGGCCGCCGAGGCCGGCGGGGCGGAGTTGATCAACTTCGGCGCCCGGCCCTACTCCGACAACGAGCTGACCCGCTACGTCGGTGATCCCGACGGCCTGCGGGCGATCGGGTGGGCGCCGCGCTTCGACCTCGGGTCCGCGGCCGGGGCAACGGTACGGTGGTGGCGAGTGCGAGCGGAGGCGGGCGCAACGCGGTGACGACGTCGCTGTTCCACGAGATCATGGAGCTCGAGTTCGAAAAGCTCTCGGGGCGGCGGCCAGCGTGGGACTTCTAAACGCGGCGTACGTTCCTGTTCATGGCGCCAGCTGACGTGACCGCGGCGCAACGCTCGAAGACGAGATTCCTCCCGTCGCCGATGCGCGCCGTCGCGGGCCGGCTGGCGAGCAAAGCGCTCGTGACCGGTCGGGCCCTCCGTTGGCTCCTACGCCCGCCGAGCTCGGCCCTCCACCTCGAGTGGACGGCCCTGGTCGACGCCCAGGAGGACGAGCGCCACCCCGCCAGCGCGGAGCTGTTCGAGCTGGCCATCCAAGCCGCGTCGCGCGCCAAGGACGTCGACCTCTCGACCCTGGCCCGCGGCCGCGACGACGCCGGCCGCCTGTTGAACCTCTGGCCCGGCGAGCACTACCGGTTCCTCGCCGCCATGGTGGCGATCGTCCAGCCTCTTCTCGTGGTCGAGGTGGGGACCAGCACCGGTCTTGGCGCACTCGCGATGGCGTCGGCGCTCGGCCCCGCCGGCCGGCTCGTGACGTTCGACATCGTGCCGTGGCGGACCCTGCCAGACAACTTGCTGTGCGACGCGGACTTCGTAACCATCGAGCAACGCCTGGGCGATCTGTCCGACGACGAGGTCTTTGCCTCGAACGCCGACGTGCTCGCCCGCGCCGACTTGGTCTTCGTCGACGGACCGAAGGACGGCCGATTCGAGCCGCTGCTGCACCGCCGGCTGAAGGAGACGTTGCAACCCGGCGCACTGGTCGTCTACGACGACATCAGGCTGCTGACGATGGTGGAGCTCTGGCGTTCGATCCGCGACCCGAAGTTCGACGCCACCAGCCTCGGTCACTGGACGGGCACAGGGTTGGTCCGCTTCGAAAGCCCGTCCCGATGAGTCTCGTGAACACCGCCGCGACGTGGGCCCGGCGGGCGGCCCGCACGGAGGCGCTGCGCACGACCGCCCTGGGCAATGCCCTCACGATGGGCCTCGGGTTCGTCACCGGCGTCGTGACCGCACGCGGCCTGAGCCCGTCCGGGCGCGGTGTGCTGTTCGGCGTCACGATCTCGGGGCTGATCGTCTCCTGGCTGGCCATGCTCGGGGCCGACGAGGCCATCGTCTTTGCCGCCCAAGGTGACCGGAGGGAGGCGGAGCGGGTCCGGCGCGCCTTGATGGCGGCCATGCGCGGGCAGGCGATCGTGGCGCTGGTGGCGCTCAGCGCGATCGTGCTCAACATCACCCGGCATTCCGCCACCTCGACCCGGCTGATCTGCCTCGCCAGCGTCGGGGTCACCCTCCCGAGCAACATCTATTCGATGGTCGGCGCCGGCGTGCTCCGGGCGGCGCAGGACTTCCGGCACTGGAACGCCAGCCGGGTCATGACGCCGCTCGTGTACGCCGCGCTCACGGCCGCGCTGTTCGCCACGGGTCGGCTGACAAGCGGCACCGGGGTCGCCGCGCTGGCCATCGGATCGACGGTGACGGCGGTCGCGATCCGCGCCTGGCTCCGACGGGCGGCCGGCGAAGGCGAGCCGGACGGGCCGCCGCCCGCGATCCCCGCGTTGCGCCGCTATGGCGCTCAGGTGACGCTGTTCGGCGCGCCCAACCTGGTGAACCAGCGTTTGGACCAGTTCATCCTTTCCATGTTCATCGCCCCTGCTCAGCTCGGGCTGTACTCCGTCGCCATCGGCCTCTCGTCGCTCACCCAGCTCCTCGCCGGAACCGTCGAACAGGTCATGTTTCCCATGCTGATGACCAGGGACGTCCGGCGCCGGCGCCGTATCACCAGCGAGGTGCTGGCGGCCATGTTCGTCGCGGGTGTGGCCGTCAGCGCGGCCCTGATCGCCGCGACCCCGTCGCTCATCCGGGCGCTCTACGGCGGCAGGTACCTGGGCGCCACCCGCGCCGCCCAGATCCTCCTCGTTGGCGCCGTCTTCCTCGTCGCCGCCGCGCCGCTCATCGCCTTCGGTAAGGCGGCCGACCGGGTCAGGCCCCTGATCGTCGCCCAGGCCGTCGCCGGCGTGGTGACGGTCTGCCTGCTGGTCCCGGCGATTCGCTGGTACGGCATCCGTGGCGCGGCCACCGTCTCGGCGTTGGCGTACGGCGTCGCGCTGGCCGTCATGCTCGGAGAGTTCGCTCGGCGTCCGCGACTAGTCGCCAACGAGCCGCCCGTCGAGGCTTTGCCAGGTGTCGTCGACAAACGAGCGGGGTTGGGCGGCGCCGACGCCGTCGAGTAGCAGGCGGGTGAGCCACGTCGCGGCGGCGTCGGCGGAGAACGCTTCCCCGACCAGGGCGGCGAGGCGGCCCTCCCGCCGGACGACCTCCAGGTCGGTGTAGCGGCGCAGAGCCGAGGCCCAGTCGCCGCCCTCGCCGACGATCGAGCCGTTGACCCCGTCACGCACGAGGTCGACGGCGGCGCCGACGTGGGCGGACGCCACGACCGGAACCCCGGCGCCGAGGGCCTCGGCCACGACGACCCCCCACCCGTCGTAGCGCGACGGGACAGCCTGGGCCCACCAGCGGGCGCGGAGGCCGCGCATCTCCTCCTCGGGCACGTGCCCGAGCCACGCCACCGAGAGCCCGCGCCGGCGGGCGAGCTCGGCCAGCGCGCCCTGGGCCGGTCCGGCGCCGGCGACCTCCAGCGCAGGACGCGTTCCCTCAGGGATGCGGGCGAGGCCGTCGAGGAGGATGTCGACGCCCTTGCGCTCGATGAGGTCGCCCACGAATCCGACGACGGGTACGGCGTCCGGCTGGCGTCCGGCAGACCCTGGAGCCGCCGTCGTGTAGGGGAACACGTGAACGGCGGCCGACCTCGCCGCGGCGCGGTAGCCGGCGACGGCCCACGTCCCCACGGCCAGGACCGCGTCGAACCCCGCGAAGTACAGCGTTCTCACGGTGGACGTCAGCCGCCGGGGTGGGCTGAGGCGCTCGCCCCAGAAGAGCAGCGGGCGGGCGGCGCGAGCGAGCAGGGCTCGGCGCTCGACGTCGACGAGGCCGGCGTAGCCCCCCGTGAGGATCACCTGACGCCGTTCGGCCCGGCAGCGGCGTAATGCGCGCGCTTCGTCGCGGATTGAACCGGTGATGGTGTCTCGGGGATCCGGTTCAATGGACCACGATCGGCCCGCCGACTGAGGGTCCCCCTTATAGACCACGCGCAGGTCCCAGCCGGACTGCCGCAATGCCGCGTACAAATAGTGGTTGTAGGGATTGGGAATGTTGGTAAAGATGGCGAGGCGACGCTGGTCGTCGTCACCAAGCAGCTCGTCGCGCATCAGCCTGGTATACTAGCGGATTCGACCAATGTCTCGCCGCTCAATGATCAGAATCGCCGCTATCGCCGTTGCCGGCGTGGCGTTGGGTGTTCTCATCGGCGCCGAGGTTCCCATCGCCCTGGTATGCGTCGCGCTCTGGGTCACTGTGGGCGTCGTGGGCTGGGCGGTGGTTGTGTCTGATCAGGTGAGCGCGTCGGCGATCAGCCCGGTGCTGATCGTCGCCGGTCTCGGCTTGATCTACGGGACGATCGTGCCCGTGGCGCTCGCCTCCGCCGAGGAGACATTCCTCCTCGGCGTGGATTACCGGCCCTGGTTCTGGACCGCCAGCGCCATCTGTGCCCTCGCCGTGGTCGCCTTCATCGTCGGCTATGCGCTTGCCGCACCGCGCCAGGGCGTGGCCGTTCCGGTCGAGCGGGCGGTGGTGGACCAGTCTCAGGGCGCCAACCTGTCGGGTTCGCTCATCGACCGCGTCGCCAAGGTCCTGGCACTGGTCGCAGGCATGCTCATCCTGTACCGCTTCGCCCGTTACGGCGTCGGGGGCTGGGCGATCCGGCTGGGGGACGACAGGTCGGCGGAATCGGGCGTCACGGCCTATGTCACCTACGCCCCGCAGTACCTCGGCGGCCTCCTCCTGTACCTCTTCTACCAGGTGCGCAGCACGGCGGTACGGAGGCTGTGCGGCGCCCTCATCTTCCTGTTGGCGTTCTACTTCTTCGCCACGGGCGTCCGCTACCTGGTCATCACCATGCTCTGCGCCGTCGCGCTCCTCCAGTACTGGCGCAAGCGCGGCCGCCTCCTCCCGCCCGCCCGGTCGCTGCTCGCGGTGCTTGTGGGCGGCGGCGTGGTCCTCGGGGTCGGCGGCTACCTGCGGACGGTGTCCCAGTACGGCGCCACCGCCGTCGGCATCAGGGAAAGCGCGGCGCGGTCGTTTGACGTGTTCCTGCCGCTCGCCGGCCTCGTTCCCTACACCGGCGAGAATGGTTATTTGTTCGGAACGTCGTACACCTATTTGGTCTACCAGGTGGTGCCGCGATCCGTCTGGCCGGCCAAGCCGTACCCGCCGACCGTGACCGCGATTGGCGGGTACACCGCCCTTCAGGAAGGTCGAGCCTTTCCGGTGTGGGGTGAGATGTTCCTCAATTTCGGATGGATAGGCGTCGCCGTGGGGATGGCCATGTTCGGCTACGGCGTCAGGAGATTGATGCTGTACTGGCTCCGGAACCGGCTCCGGTTTGTGACCCTTGACGTGCTCGCTGCGATCAGCGTTCCCCTGCTGTTGCAGTGGACGAGCCGGGGGCTGTTCGTGCAGCTCGTGTACAACACGATGGGGCTGATCGTCGGCGTCCTGGCCGTCTTTGCGCTTGAGCGGCGTCTCGTCCGGTTGGCGGCGCGCCGAGAAGTAGGTTCGCACGCCGTGCTGGTGGCGCCGCGCGAGGCAGGCTGAGGCAGTGGGCGGGGCGCGGGAGCGGACGGCGGGCGCCGTCCACCGGCTGCTCGACGGGCGGTACGTGCGACAGCCGTTCGGCGTGGGGCGCGGGCTCGTCTTGCCGGCCGACGGGGGTTTCCGGGCTGCGATCGGCCTTTATGAGGTGGAGATCGCCCGGTTCGTCACGCGCCTCGTCGGCGAGCGCTCCACGTGTTACGACGTGGGCGCGGCGCGCGGGCTGTACACGCTGGCGCTCGCCCGGCGGGCCACCTGCGGCCACGTCGTCGCGTTCGAGCCGGACGAGGCGTTGCACGCCCGGCTCCCGGCCACCTTGGCTCGCAACCAGGCGCTGGCGGCGCGAGTGACCATCGTGCCGGTGGCCCTCGGCGCCGAGGGCGGCCCGGCCGCGACGACCATCGACGCGCTCGTCGCCGAGCGCGGCCCACGGTTCCGCCCCGACTTCCTCAAGATCGACGTCGAGGGCGCCGAGCACGACGTGCTGCGGGGCGGCATGTGCGCCATCCGGTCGGGCCGGCCCCGGTTCATCATCGAGAGCCACGGCTTCGAGGTCGAGGCGGCGTGCCTCCACCTCCTGGCGGCCGAGGGCTATGGGTACGTCATCGTCAACGCGCAGCGGGTCTGGCCCGAGCACCGCCCCCTCGAGCTCAATCGATGGATCGTCGCTGTGCACCGGTCCGATCCCAAAGCGACCGTCGTCACCTGACGCCGGGGCGCTCCGCCTCGAAGCGCAGGACCGCGCCGAGGAGGCGACGCCGGAACCGCTCCCACGTGTATTCGGACGCAGTGCGGGCGGCCGCCGCCGACATCTCTGGCAGCCGGGCCGGCTCGGAGAGCAGTGCCTCGATCGCCGAAGCGCATGACGCGACGTCGCCGGGCGCCACGAGCCGGCCCTGTACGCCGTCGTCGATGAGATCGGCGATGCCGGTGTTGGGCGTGGCGATCACGGGCAGGCCGTGACCCATCGCCTCGAGGTAGACGAGGCCGAAGCCTTCGACCAGCGAGGGCATGACGAAGGCGTCGTGCGACCGGTAGAGGTGGGCGAGCCGATCGGGTTCGACGGGGTCGAGGAAGCTCACGTTGTCGGGGGCGAGCGCCCGCAGCACGGGGTCGGCGCGGCCGCGGCACACCATCGTCAGCGTGACGGCGTGGCTCGGGAGGAGGCGCAGGGCGGCGAACAAGACGTGCGGCGCCTTGCGGTAGGCGAGCTGGCCCACCCACAGGAGCCTGAGCGGACCGGCGCCGGCATTGGCGACGGCGCGACGGGGCGACCCGATGGGCGACCCGCCGGCCGGCGTCGCCACGCCGTACGGCACGACCTCGACGCTCGAGGGTGAGGCGCCGAGGTCGGTCAGCCCCCGAGCGACGAATCCGGACGGGGCGATGACGCCGTCGGCGCGGGCCAACGCCTCCTGGAACCGCTCGACGTCGGAGGCGGTGAGGAGCTCCTCCTGGTCGAGCTCGGCCGCGACGCCGCTGCGTTCGCGGTCCTCGGCCAGGATGGCGCGCGCCTGGGTGGGAACGGGGTGCACTTGGAACACCAGGTACGGAGCGGCGCGCCGACCCGGGTTCTCGATCGCGAGCGCCTCCGCGAAGCCGGGCCAGTAGTAGCTGTAGACCAGCGCGCCGCTGCCGGTGCGCCCGGCCACCTCGGCCGCGGCGCGGCCGAGGGCCGGGTCGCTGAGCGACAAGCCGAGCCGGGCCATCTTCACCCGCGCCGACGGCAACTCCGGATGAGACCGGGCCCTGAGCTTCCGTCGGAACCGGTCGGGCATGCGGCCGGCGAGGCGCGCCAACGGATCGGGCGTGTAGAAGTCGGTGACCAGCGCCTGCAGCTTGCCCGCCTCGGCCAGCGCCACGGCGCTCTGGTAGTGGTCGCGAGCGCCCAGGAACGCGGCGACGTAGCGGGCTTGGTCCACTCGGGCCGTTACTGTCGCACAGTCCGCGACGCCCATGGACCAGCCCGAGCATCGACCCCTGCGTGTGTTGGTTGACGCCAGCACGGCTCATCCCGGGGGCGGGCTGTCATACCTGGCGGCCCAGCTGCCGCGGTTGGAGCGCCACGGCGTCCAGCTGCTGGTCGTGGCGCCCGAAAAGGTCGTGGACGCCCTCGAGGCGGTCGTTCCCGCCGCCGAGTTCCGGCGGTTGAGAGGCCGGAGTGTGTGCCGCGCCGTCGAGGCGCGGGTGCGCCTGCCCCTGCTCGCCCGGCGCTGGCGCGCCGACGTCGTCTACTGCCCGGGGTCGACGAGCCCGGCGCTGACGGGGGCGCCCCGGGTGCTGTTGATTCAGAACCCGCACCTGTTCACCGATCCCGCGCCGCGCAACACCAGGCTGAGCATCTTGCGCATCCTGTGCTGGCTGTCGGCGTGGAGCGCGACCCGGGTCGTGCACATCTCGCACGCCATGGCCGCCCAGTTCGAACTGACCACCGCGCTGCGCTGCCCCACCAGCGTGGCCTGGTCGGGCCCCGGCGCGCTGGCTGCGACCGGGTCCGTGGCGACGGCCGCTCAGCCGCGGCCGCCCTACCTGCTCACCGTCGGCGACCTCTACTGGTACAAGCGCACCGACCTGCTGATCGCGGCGTACGCCTGCGACCCTGAGCTCCGGGACCGCTACGAGGTCGTCATCGCCGGCGCCGACTACCTGGCCGAAGGTGGGCGCTTGCGCGCCTTGGTCGCGGCCGAGGGCCTGTCCGCCCGGGTCCACTTCCTGGGGTTCGTGGCCGGGCCCGACCTGTCGACGCTCTACGCCGGCGCGGCCGCCTACGTCAGCCTCAGCGAGCGGGAGGCGTTTCCCCTGACCCCCGCAGAGGCGCTCAGCCTTGGCGCGCCGGTGGTGCTGTCCGATACGCCCTTCTTCCGCGAGCTCTACGGGCCGTGGGCGACGTTCGTCGCCGGCCGGGAACCCGCGGCGATCGCCCAGGCCATCGCCCAGGCCATCGCCAGCGGGGCCGAGAGCGGCGCGGAGGCAGCGTCGATCGAGGACGTCCGCGCCCGGTTCTCGTGGGACCGCAACGCGGAGCTGGTGGTCTCCGAGTTGCGGCGGGCGGCCGCGGCGGGTGTCCCGACGTTTCGGGAACGCCTGGCGCGCGTGCAGCCGACCGAGCTCACGGCGTTGGTGCGCACCATCGCCGGCGATGCGGCGACACGGGTCGTCTGACTACTTGGTGGCGCGGCAGAGCAGGAACCAGCCCATGGCGTCGCCGCCGATGCGACCGATGGGACCCCACCAGCGGGTGTCCCACGAGGTCCGCACGGGCGCCACCGACACCTGACGGAACCGGCTGAACAGGCGGGTGGCGGCGCGGGCGCTGAAAGCGTGGGTACCCGGAGACTCCATGTAGGTGACGGCTTGGCTCGGGGTCAGGCCCCGGTGCCAGCCCCACCGCAGCCACGCCGACAGCGCGACCCACGACGGCGAGTGGTACAGCATGACGAGCGCCTCGCCCCCCTGCTTGAGGACCCGGTGGGCCTCGTTGATGGCCCGGCCGGGATCGGGGCAGTGGAGCATCACCCCCCAGGAGTAGACGAGGTCAAAGGTGTCGGCGCCGATGGGCAGGGATTGGGCGTCGGACCTGAGCAGCGGGGCGCCTGGTCCTATCCGGGCCCGCAC
Source organism: Acidimicrobiia bacterium (assembly GCA_023265045.1). Classification (GTDB taxonomy): domain Bacteria; phylum Actinomycetota; class Acidimicrobiia; order Acidimicrobiales; family AC-14; genus JAHFUQ01. The sequence goes on along the minus strand of JAHFUQ010000010.1, from coordinate 12,624 downwards.
GTGCTCGAGGGATCGGGCGGTGAGGTCGAGGCCGACCCACCGCCCGCCACGGGCGACGTTGCGGGCGAAGTCCGATCCCATGCCCGTGCCGATCTCGAGCCCCAACCCCGCGAAGGGTTGGTCGAAGCGGGCGAAGGCCTCGATCTGGGGCTCCAGGCGGTAGCGCGTGGCGTCGACGGCGGCGTAGTCGACGGCCTGCGCATCGGTGTACCGCTCGCCGCACGCCTCGGCTTCCCAGAACTCGCGAACCGAGTCGAGGGTGCCGAGTCGCGGGCGCCGCCACCGGCGCTGGCCATCGTCCATACGCTCCGGCGGATAGTAGGGCGGCCCAACACGCCGGGTGGTGGCCCGGAACCTGAGGAGGGGGGCGGTAGGATCGGTCGGTGCTGCCGCAGGCGCCCGAGCGGGTTGTCGGATTGCGCGACTACCTACGGATCGTCCGAAGGCGCAAGTTTGCCGTGCTTCTGGCGGTCGCGGTGGTCGTCGCCGCCGCGGTCGTCAGCTCGTTGCTGCAGACACCGGTCTACGCGGCCACGGCCGAGGTGCTGCGCCAGACCACCAGCACCCAGTCGATCTTCGACAACAACTCCGGGCCCTACGTCGACCCCCAGCGGGCCCTCCAGACCGAGATCCGGGTGCTCGAGAGCCAGCCGGTGCGCGACGCGGTCAAGGCCAAGCTTGGCTTCGACGCCCGGGTGTCGGCGCGGCCCGTGGCGCAGACCGACGTCATCGCCGTGCGCGCCGAGGACGGCGACGCCAAGCGGGCCGCGACCATCGCCAACGCCTACGCGGCGGCGTACATCGAGCACCGCCGGAACCAGGCGGTCGACTCGGTGCTCGCCCAGGCGACGGAGGTCGGCAAGAAGATCTCCGACCTGAAGAAGCAGGTCGAGACAGCCACCGGACCGTTGCGGGACACGTTGGTGCAGCAGCAGGCCCTGTTCCAGAACCGGCTCGACCAGCTCCAGGTCGACGCCAGCCTCCAGACCGGCGGGGCCCAGCTCGTCAACGAGGCGGAGGTCAACGCCGCCCCGGTGCGGCCGCGACCGGTCCGCAACGCCGCGATCGCCATCGTCGTGGGGCTGTTCTTCGGCACCGGCGTGGTGTTCTTCCTCGAGTACCTCGACGACTCCATCAAGACCAAGGACGACCTCGATCGCGCCGTCCCGTCGTTGTCGACCCTCGCCATGATCCCTGCCGCGGGGAGCTGGAGGAAGGACGACCCGACCGTGATCTCGATCAAGGACCCCAGCTCGCCGGGGGCGGAGGCGTACCGCACGCTGCGCACGTCGATCCAGTTCCTGGGCGTGGACCGGCCGCTGCGGTCGCTGCACTTCACCAGCGCCAACGCGCAGGAGGGCAAGACCACCACGATCGCCAACCTCGGTGTGGCGCTGGCCCGCGCCGGCACCCGCGTGGTGATCGTCTGCAGCGACCTGCGGCGGCCCCGCATCCACGACTTCTTCGGCCTGCGCAACGATGTCGGGTTCACGTCGGTGCTGCTGGGCGAGATTTCGCTGGCGCAGGCGTTGCAGCGCGTGCCCGGCGTGGAGCGCCTCTACCTCCTGGCGTCCGGGCCCTTGCCGCCCAACCCGTCCGAGCTGCTCCAGTCCCGGCGGGCGGCGGAGGTGTTCGACCACCTCAAGGCCGAGGGCAACTTCCTCCTCGTCGATTCACCGCCGATCCTGCCCGTCACCGACGGGCTCGTGCTGGCCAAGCGGGTCGACGGCACCGTGATGGTGTGCGCCGCGGGCCGCACCGGGCGCAAGGAGTTCGCCCGGACGGTGGAGATGCTCCAGCAGGTGGACGCCCCCGTGATCGGCGCCGTGCTGAACGGGATCACGGCCGAGAGCGGCTACGGCTACGGGTACGAGTACCGGAGCTACCGGACGGCCGAGCGCCGGGCGCCCAACGGCGCCGTGGCCAGCAACGGGTCGGCCGACGGGTCGGTCGCCGGCAACGGCGCCGCCCAGGCCCGGCGGCGGGCGCGAGCGCGCAAGCCGAAGCGGTAGGCGCCTGCTGACGCATCGCTCCGGCTGCTCCGCAGCCGAGCGGCTGAACAGCGCCTTTCGTCGCCGAGAGCGGTCGTCAGCCGCCCACTACCGCATACATCAGCAGGCTCCCAGGTCGCACGCGAAACGGCCCCGCCATCGGGCGGGGCCGGGCCGGGAGCCTTGCGGAGCGTGGGTCAGGCCGAGATGCAGCCGAACGACACGCGTAGCGGTTGGATGAACGGCGCCAGGAACGGGATCTGGGCGACCAGGGCGTTCAGGATCGGGCAGACGATGGCGCCGATGTTGATCTGCGCGGGCGCCGCCCCGAAGCCGAGCGAGCGGCCGAGCACGCCGCCGACGCCGTCGACCGGCGTGCTGCGGTTGTCGACGTTCACGACCTTGTCGGACGGCGCCGGCGCGGCCGCGTGGCGGGCCAGCACGAGGCCTCCGACGACGAGCGCGAGCACGGCGACGAGCGCAAGAGCGGGGTTGGTCCGGCGTGGGCGGGCTACCTCAACCGGGCCCGCTACCTCGATAAGGTCTTCCATGATGGTCTCCGATCGCCGACCGTCGTCGGAGAACTATACCCCACTGGCCCGCCGGCTCCACGCCTAGCGTGGCTTGGGATTCACGGACGGTCCGTTCCGCGCCGCCCTCGCGACTCGACGACTCGTACGGGCGCGGGGCCCGGCGGCGCGGTCGGCGGCGGCTGCGGCGGCGGGCGTGGCCGTTGCTCACGGTCCTCGCTGTCCTCGCCGCCCTCGGCGCCTTCAGCCTCTTCCACGCGGCCAAGGCCGGCCGCCAGGCGTTGGTGGCCAAGGCCGCCCTCCTCCGGGCCGAGGAGCATATCGGCGCCCGCGAGCTCGATCCTGCCCGGGCCGACCTGGTGGTGGCCAAGCGGTCCTTGGCCCGCATGAGAGACGAGCTCGACGCCCTCGGCCCCCTGCTCCCGATCGCCCGGTTCATCCCGCTCGTGCGGTCCCAGGTCCTGGCGGTCGAGACCTTCCAATCGGCGGGGACGAAGCTGTCCGACGCCGGGCTGCGGTTGTCCGACGCCGTGCAGAAGGTGCTCGACACGACCAAGGGCGGCTCGCCCCTGTCGGGTGTGCTCGACAACCTCCGGGGCATCAACGAATCCTTGGCCAGCGGCGCGGAGAGCGTCCGCGCCGCGCTCAAGGAGGTGAACCGGCTGAAGGGCACGTGGCTGATCGGTCCGATCGGCGCCGCCCGCGACGATCTGTTGAGCCGGCTGCCGCGCTACGAGCGCGACGCCACGTCGACCGCCGACGGGGTCGACGCCCTCATCCGTTTCGTCGGCGGGGACGGCGCCCGCCGCTACCTGTTCCTCAGCCAGAACCCGGACGAGGTCCGCCCGACGGGGGGCTTCATCGGCACCTACGGCTTGCTCACGGCCACGCCCGGAAACCTCACCCTCGAGCGGTTCGAGCCCATCGGCAAGTTCCGCGAGCGCCATCCCACCGCCGTCGTGCCGGGCGGCGAGGCCCGTTCGCCCTTCCGCTTCGCCAACCCGCCCGCGCCCCAGTCGCTGGCCAACGCCAACAGCGTGGCCGACTTCGCCCAAGCCGGGAAGCTCGCCGCCGACCTGTGGAACAGCGCCGGCGAGCCGCACGTCGACGGGGTCGTCTCGTTCACGCCCGCCTTCCTGGCCCGTATCCTCGGCGTGCTGGGCCCCGTCAAGGTGGCGGACTACGGCGAGACCGTCGACCAGAACAACGTGATCGACCGCTTCACGTTCTACACGGCCCAGCTCGAGCTGAACCCCCAGGCCGACGCGGCCCGCAAGGGGTTCCTGAGCTCGCTGGCGGAGGTGGTGATGCAGCAGTTGCTGGCCGCGCCCTCGTCGAAGTGGCAGGCGATCGGCGAGGCCATGGGCCAGGGGTTCGCGGCCCGGGAGGCGATGGCGTGGTCGAGCGACCCGCAGGTGGCCGGCACCCTCGCCCGCCGCGGTTGGGACGGCGTGCTGCCCGACGTGGCGGGCGACTTCTTCTACAACAGCGAGTTCGCCTACGCGGCCAAGATCGACCGCGGCCTGCAACGAACCTTCGACCACCACGTCGAGCTCCGCTCCGACGGGTCGGGCCGCATCACGACCACGATGACCCTCACCAACGCCCGCGATCTCGGGGTCCTCAACCCCGGCTCGCTGGCTTACGTCACGTTCTACGGGCCCAAGGGCGCGGCGTTGAACGCGGCCTCCGACCCCCCGACGGCCGGCGAGCCCCCCCTCGCCGGGCACCCTGCGGCGGGCTACTTCCTCAACGCCCCACCCCACGGCAGCGCGACGGTGAAGGTGGTGTGGGACGTGAAGGACCTCGTCCGCAAGGGACCGAACGGGACCCGCGAGTACTCGCTGCGGTGGCTCAAGCTCCCCGACCACACCGGCGACGTCGTGAACCTCCGGGTCGACCTCCCCAAGGAGTGGCGCTGGAAAGGCGACCCGCCGCCGGCCCGGATCGAGCTGGCCGCCGACATCCGCTCGACGTGGGTGATGACGTCGTTCGCGCCCTTCTGATCCGCCTACGCGCAGTTCTGGCGCGTGTAGTCGTCGAGGCGCCGGCCGGCGGCGATGAACTCGGGCGCCTGGAGCTGGGTCAGGGCGGCCACCGAGATCCTCGTCATGTCGAAGTTCACCTGCTGGAACGAGTCCAGCAGCTTCTGAACGGCTTGGCTCATGGTCGCCACGTCCGCCCGGATGGACGCCGGCGCGGTGTTGGCGGCTTCCTTGATGGCGGCGCTGGCGTCCTGCATGGCGGCCTTGAACTGCTGCGGGTCGCTCAGGGCCGCGGGGTTGATCCGGCCGAAGCGGTCGTTGTATGTCCGCACGAAGACGCAGAACGGGTCGGTGCTGGGGGGGCGGCTTGCGGTTGTGGTCGGGGCGGGCGCGCTGGCGCTCGTGGGCGTGGTCGACGGCGAGCCGGTGGCGGCCTTCTTGCCGGAACTGCAGCCCGCCAGCGCGACCACCGCCACCAGCACGATCGCCGTGAACCGGGCGGCACGCATCGGCCCGAGCGTAGGCGGCCCGGGCGGCGCGCTAGCTGATCTACACACGTATTGAAGCCGTCCGTGCCTGGGTGCAGGATGACCTGGTTCTCGGCTTTTGGCGACCGAGACTCCGCGGGGGAGGGTTCATGACCAGGGTCTTCCGTCGGACGAGAGGCTTCGTGGGCGCCGTAGCGGTGCTGGTCGCCGCGGGAGCGCCGGCTATGGCCGCGGAGCCCATCAAGGTGTCGAGCGCCGTCCAGGCCACCAAGTTCGACACCGCGCCGGCCCGCCAGTACGGCACGCCCGACATCGCCGTCGATCCCGAGGACCCCCTCAACGTCGTCTCGACGCTGCCCGAGCTGCAGGGCAAGCGTTGCGGCTTGATGCGTTCGAGCGACGGCGGGGTGACATGGACCCGGCTCGACGCCTCGCCCTCGATGCCGTCGTACCCCTTCTGCCTCCAGACCGGGAACAGCAACGTCACCCAAGGGTTGCTGGCGTTCGGGCGCAACCACACGCTGTATTACGCCTTCACCGGCTGGGACACCCAGGACGGCGAATCCAACGGCAGCGTGTTCGTCGGCCGCTCCACCGATTTCGGCAAGTCGTGGGCGACGACCCTCGTGCGGGACAACCGGGTGGCGACCAACCCCAAGGAGTACGACCGGCCCATCACCGGGCTTACCGTCGACTCCCACCGCGGGGGCGCCGACGTGGTCGCCGTGGGTTGGCGCTTCAACCCCGTCGGGACGGACGACCCCAACGAGGCGCCCATCCTGGCGATGGTGGCGGTGTCGACCGACGGCGCCAAGACGTTCTCGGCGGCGATCAACCTCGCCGCGATCGCCTTCGCCAGCGACAGCCTCCGGGCCGACGCGCTGAAGAGCGCACCCACGACGGTCGCGCCGGCGCCGGGCGCGACGACGACCACCGCCCCGGCGGGGTCGAAGAAGGCGCAGCCCAACCAGGTGGCCAACTTCGGCGGCTCGAACCCCTCGGTGACCAACGACGACAAGGGCACGCTGTACGCGGCCTGGGTGTCGACGACGGCCAGCATCTCGCCGTCGCCCCAGTTCGGGTACTTCCTGTCCAAGTCGACCGACAAGGGCAAGACGTGGACGACGACCCAGATCGCGCCCTTCAGCGCCAACAACACCAACGGGTACAACGCCCTCCACCTGGCCTGGAGCCCCAAGGGCGGCCCTGACGGCTCCCTGCACTTTGTGCACGAAGGGTCCGACCGGCCCAAGATCAGCAACCTGACCCAGGTCGTTTACCACCGCTCGATCGACGGCGGGAAGACGTGGAGCGACGCCAAGGCGCTGAGCGACTACGACCCGTCGAAGATGGCCTACAACGGCGATCCGACCGTCAAGGTGGCGCCCAACGGGCGGGTGGACGTGGCCTGGTGGGACACCCGCAACGACCCCGGGATCGCCGGCAACGACGTCTACTACGCCTCGTCGGACGACGCCGGCGTCACCTGGTCGAAGAACGTCCGGGTGACCGACCGCCTGATCGACCGCAAGATCGGCGTCTACGCCAACAACTACGACCTCGCCGGCCCGCCCGGGATGGCGTCGATCGACGCCTACGCCATCTTCGGCTGGGACGACACGCGCAACGGCGACGAGGTCCTCAACACCCAGGACATCTACGTCTCGACCGTCCAGTACGAGGCGGTGGCGACCGGCGGGTCGACGGTCCTGAAGTACGTGCTGGCCGCCGTGTTCGGCGTGCTCGTGGTCGGCGTCGTGCTGTTCGCGTTTGCGTTCGTGGCCCGGGACCGTGGCGCCGGCGGCGGCCCGGCCCGGCGCCCGGCGGCGGCGCCCGACAAGGTCCCCGCATCCTGAGGAGGAGAAGCATGAAGCGTGCCGTTCTCGGAGCGCTCGCCGCCGCGGTGGCGGCCCTGGCGGTGTCGGCGGCGGCGTGGGCCTGCATCGCCGGGCCGACGCTCAACCTGAACCCGACCCAGGTCAAGGCCGGTGGGGAGGTGAGCCTGTCCGGGTTCTCATACAACGGTGAGCTGCCGATCGTGGTGCGCTTCAACGCCCTCGACGGGCCCGTGCTGGGGACCTTCACGCCCGCCGACGGGCGCTTCGGCGACCCGGAGTTCCTGGTGGGCAAGGTCAAGATCCCGGCTGACACCAAGCCCGGCAGCTACGTCATCTTCGCCGTCCAGTACGGCAAGGACGGCCAGCTCGCGCAGGTGCCCGTGCGGGCGCTGTTGACGGTGACCTCGGTGGGCGGCGCGCCCGTCATCGGCGCCCCGTCCAACGTGCCCGAGGTGGGCCGCTCGGTCGGGCTGGTGCGCCACGAGTCGTCGGCCGGCACGGCGGCGCTGATCTTCGTCGGCCTCGGCGCCGCCCTCATCGTCGGCCTCATCGCCTGGGTCGCGGCCGTCGGGCCGGTCCGGCGCGGCGCCCAGCCGGCGGTGGTCCGCACCGACCGGTAGGGCGCCGGTCTTCCGAGGTCCTCGCGCACTTGGTGGCCCAGAGCCCCAATAACGCGGAAACGTCGCTGAGGGGGGTTACAGGTACTCGACGTTCGGCGCCGGCTTGAGGCGGCGCCGTGTGTCCAGCACGCCCTGGGCGTGCCGGGTGACGAAGTCGAAGTCGAACTCGTCGTGGTCGGCGAGCACGACGACGATGTCGGCGGCGGCGACCTCCTCGGCCGTCAGCGCCACCCGCACGACCCGTTTGTCGGTGTGGCCGTTCAGGACGTGGGGGTCCGACGCCCGTACTTCGGCGCCCAGGGTCAGCAGGCGCTCGGCCACGACGACCGCGGGCGATTCGCGGTCGTCGCTCGTGTTGCGCTTGTAGGCGAGCCCGAGCAGCAGGATGCGGGCCCCGTTGACGGCCAGCTTGCGGCGGTTGAGCGCCACCTGCACCCGCTGCACGACGTAGTCAGGCATGTGGTCGTTGATGTCGTTGGCCAGCTCCACGAACCGGAACGACTGGCCCAGCAGACGCTTCACGCGCCACGACAGGTAGCTCGGGTCGATGGGAAGGCAGTGGCCGCCCACTCCCGGGCCGGGGGTGAAGGGCATGAACCCGAACGGCTTGGTCGAGGCGGCGTCAATCGCCTCCCACACGTCGATGCCGAGGTCGGCCGCGAACATGGCCAGCTCGTTGACGAGGGCCACGTTCACGTGCCGGAACGTGTTCTCGAGGAGCTTGGTCAGCTCCGCCTCCTTGCACCCGGAGACAGGCCAGGTCTTGTCGACGATGGTGTCGTAGAAGGACTGGACCGCGTCCAGGGACGCCCGATCGATGCCGGACACGACTTTGGGCGTGTTGACGAGCCCCCACGCCGGGTTGCCCGGGTCGATGCGCTCGGGGCTGTAGCCGAGGTGGAAGTCGGCCCCCGCCCGCAGGCCGGACTCCCGCTCGAGGATGGGCGCGACGAGCTCTTCGGTGGTGCCGGGGTAGGTCGTCGACTCCAGCACGACGGTGGCGCCCTTGCGCAGGCGCTGGCCGATCGACTGCGCCGCCTGCTCGATGTAGGAGAGGTCGGGGAGGCCTTCACGCAACGGCGTCGGGACGGTGATGACGGTCACGTCGAAGCCGGCCAGGCACGCCGGGTCGGTCGAGACCGTGTAGCGACCGCTTCCGATGGCCTCCGCCAACGTGGTGTCGGTGACGTCCTCGACGTAGGACCGACCGGCCGCCAGCCGGTCGACCCGGCGGGCGTCAGCGTCGAACCCGACCACGTCGTGGCCCACTTCCACGGCCCGCATCGCCAGCGGTAGGCCGACGTAGCCCTGCCCGACGACCACCACCCGCACGGGACCCCGCCCCCAGTCCATGGGGCGACATGTTTCCACACGGGCGGGCGGGCAGGCGATGGCCTGGCGGCGGGGCTGCCTAAACTCCGCCCCATCGAGATCCTGGTGCTGTGTACGGGCAACATCTGCCGCTCGCCGGTCGCCGAAGCGCTGCTGCGCCAGCGCCTGCGGCGCGGCGGCGTCATCGGGCGGGTGCAATCGGCGGGCTTGCTGCAGGGCGGCAGCCCCGCCAGCGAGCACAGCGTGGACCTCCTCGAGGCTCGCGGACTGGACCTTTCCGCCCACCGGAGCCAGACGATGACACCGGAGCTCCTGCGGTCGGCGACGATGATCGTGGGGATGGCGCGCGAGCACGTGCGGGAGGCGGTGGTCCAGGCGCCTGACGTCTTTCCCCGCACCTTCACGCTCAAAGAGCTGGTGCGGAGGGCAGAATCCGTCGGCGCCAGGGAAGCCGGCGAGCCGCTGGAAGAGTGGCTCACGCGCGTGCACGGCGGGCGCGCCTCGAAGGACTTGATGGGAGTTTCGACCGAGGACGACGTGAAGGACCCGATCGGCCTGCCCCGCGGCGCCTACGTCACGATGGTGAACGAGCTGGACGAGCTGACCCGCCGGCTGTACTGGCTGGCCTGGGGTGCGGCAGAGGGCGAACGGGCGGTCGAGGTGGCCTCGTAGATGAGAATCGCGATCGGGTCCGATCACGCCGGGTTCGGGTTGAAGCAGGAGCTGGCCGACCACCTGCGCCAGGAGGGGTACGACGTCGACGACCTCGGCACCCACTCCGAGGACTCGGTGGACTATCCCGAGTACGGCGCCCTGGTGGCGCACGCCGTCGTCGACGGGGAGGCCGACTACGGGGTGTGCGTCTGTGGCACCGGCATCGGCATCGGCATCGCCGCCAACAAGGTGCGCGGGGCTCGGGCCGCGGTCGTCCACGACGCCACGTCGGCCCGCATGGCCCGCCAGCACAACGACGCCAACGTCGTGTGCGTGGGGGCTCGGTTGACCGGCCCGCAGGCGGCGGCCGACGCGTTGGACGCCTTCCTGGGCGCGACCTTCGAGGGCGGCCGCCACCAGCGGCGCATCGACCGCATCACGGCGCTGGAAGGGGAGCAATGACCGTCGCGCCGGCGCCTCGGGACGAGCAGCTGTTCGCCATCGTCGACCGGGAGCGGGAGCGCCAGAACACGACCATCCAGCTCATCGCTTCGGAGAACTTCACGTCCCGCGCGGTGATGGAGGCGACCGGCTCGGTCCTGACCAACAAGTACTCGGAGGGCTATCCGGGCAAGCGCTATTACGGCGGCAACTACGTGGTCGACGACGCCGAGGAGCTGGCCCGGGCGCGGTGCAAGGACCTGTTCGGGGCCGAGCACGCCAACGTCCAGCCCCACGCCGGGGCCAACGCCAACCTGGCGACGTTCCTGGCCCTGCTCCAGCCGGGCGACACGATCATGGGGATGCGCCTCGACCAGGGCGGCCACTTGACCCACGGCTCGCCCGTGAACGCCAGCGGGAAGCTGTTCAAGATCGTGTCCTACGGGGTGCGGGAGGACGACGAGCGCCTCGATTACGACCAGATCCGCGACATCGCCCGGGCCGAGCGGCCGAAGATGCTGATCGCGGGGGCGACGGCGTACCCGCGGCTGATCGACCCCGAGCCGTTCCGGGAGATCTGCGACGAGATCGGCGCCCTGTTCGTGTTCGACGCCGCCCACATCGCGGGGCTGATCGCGGGCGGCGCGCACCCGTCGCCGGTCCCGTTCGCCGACGTGACGACCTTCACCACGCACAAGACCCTCCGCGGGCCCCGCGCCGGCGCCATCGTGTGCGGGCAGGACCGGGCCGCGGCCATCGACAAGGCGGTGTTCCCCGGCCTGCAGGGCGGGCCGCTCATGCATGTCATCGCGGCCAAGGCAGTGGCGTTCTGGGAGGCGCTGCAACCGTCGTTCAAGGACTACGCGGCGCAGATCGTCGTCAACGCCAAGGCGCTGGCGGCGGCGCTGGAGGCCGAAGGCTTCCGGTTGGTGTCGGGCGGGACCGACAACCACCTGATGCTCATCGACCTGCGCCCCTTTGACGCCGATCTGACGGGGAAGGTGGCGCAGAACGTCCTCGACCGGGCCGGGATCACCCTCAACATGAACACCATCCCCAACGACCCGCGCTCGCCGTTCGTCACGAGCGGCCTGCGCATCGGAACGCCCGCCGTCACCACCGCGGGGATGGCGGGGCCGGAGATGGTCGAGATCGCCGGGCTCATCGGGCAGGCCCTGCGCCGTCGCGACGACGCGGCGCTGGCAGAGGTGCGCGAAGCCGCCGCCACCCTCTGCTCCAAGTTCACGCCGTACCCCGAGTAGGCGAAGGCGGGGCGGGGCGGGATGCTTGCCTCCTACGCCATCGTCTTCGGCGTTGCCGCCGCCGTGACCTGGGTCGTCACGCCCGCGGTGTGGCGGCTGGCGATCCGGTGGGGCGCGGTGGTGAAACCCGAGGCCCGCCGCGTGCACCTCAAGCCGACGCCCACCTTGGGCGGCGTCGCCATGCTGGTCGGGTTCGTCGTCGCCATGGTGGTGGCTTCGCAGCTTCCAGCCCTCGGCCCCGTGTTCGAGAACTCGTCCGAGCCGCTGGGGCTGTTCCTGGCCGCCATCGTGATCCTGGCCGTCGGGGTGTTGGACGACCTCCGCGACGTGTCGGCGCCGGCCAAAGTCGCCGGCCAGGTGCTGGCCGGCTCCGTGCTCGCCTTGGCGGGCGTGACGATGTTCTACTTCCGCATCCCGTTCGCCGACTTCGTGGTGCTGTCGCCCGACCTCAGCTTCCTGCTGACGGTGCTCTGGGTCGTCGGGATCGCCAACGCGGTGAACCTGATCGACGGGCTGGACGGGCTCGCCGCGGGCGTGGTGTTCATCGCCGGCGCCGCCTTTTTCTTCTACTCGTACCGGCTGCTCGACGTGGGCCTGCTCGCCGCCGGCACGATCGCGCCGCTGGCCGTCGCCATCGTCTGCGGCCTGTGCATCGGCTTCCTGCCTCACAACTTCAACCCCGCCAAGGTGTTCATGGGCGACGGCGGGGCCATGCTCCTCGGGTTGCTGATGGCTGCCGCCACCATTTCGGTCGGGGGGCGCACGGCCGACCAGTTCAGCGGCCAGACCTACTTCTTCTTCGCACCGCTCGTGATCCCGTTCTTCATCCTCGGGGTGCCCTTCGTCGACACCGCCTTCGCCATCGTGCGGCGGGCGGTCAAGCGGGCGGCGCTGTCCGAGGCGGACAAGGAGCACCTCCACCACCGCCTCATGCGATTGGGGCACGGGCCGCGGCGCTCGGTGCTGATCCTGTGGGCCTGGACCGGGATCCTGTCGGGCATCGTGCTGGTGCCCACCTACTCGAACGCGGGCAACGCCGTGGTCCCGTTCCTGGTGGCGGCGCTGGCGGTCGTGCTTTTCACGCTGTTCCACCCCGGCGTGCGCCAACCCCGGGGCGCCGACCTGGGCGCTGACGCGGCCGTCTGGCCCAAGCCGACGCCCCTGCCCATGCCGCCGCCGCCCCGCACGCCCAGCGCCCGCCCCCGGCCCCGACCGACACCGGTGCGGCCCCTGCGCCCCCCGAGCCAGGCGGAAGACCAGGACCGCAACGCGCAGTAACGGCTGTCACACCGTTCAGGCCACGGAGGCTACGTCGGCCCTTCTCGGGCCGACCTAACCCCGCGCCGCGGACTCTGCGGCCTGAGCGGCGCGGGGTTAGCTGTCATGGCCCGTGACGGGGCCGCCCTCGGCGGATGAGAATCGTGCGTGTCGGACCGGGCAGACGTCGCTCGCCTATGGCGCTCGGAGCCCGTGGTTAGCTTGA
>JAHFUQ010000226.1 GCA_023265045.1 Acidimicrobiia bacterium | reverse complement strand
CAGTTCGACCTCATCGTGTCGAACCCGCCGTTCATCATCTCGCCCGACAACGTCTACTACTTCCTTCACTCGGGCATGACGGGCGACGAGGTGTGCCGGACGATCGCCAAGGAGGCGGGCGCGTACCTGGCGCCGGGTGGCTTCTGCCAGTTTCTCGCCAACTGGACCGAGGTACGGGGGGAGGACTGGCGGGACCGGCTGGCCGGGTGGTGCAAGGGGACGGGGTGCGACGCCGTCGTGCTGCGGCGGGGTTCGCAGCCGCCCGACGAGTACGCCGCCATCTGGATCGAGACCGAGGGGGGCCCCGGGGCGTTCGCCACGTCGTTCGGGGCGTGGATGGACTACTACGAGCGGCTCGGCGTCGAGTCGATCTCGAGCGGGTTGATCACCCTGCGCCGGTCCGAGGGCGCCGGGTCGTGGTTCTGGGCCGAGGACTGTCCCGAGAACATGACGTTTCCGGCCGGGCCCGATCTCCTTCAGGCGTTCGACGCCCAGGACTTCCTGCGGGCCCGGTCCGACGAAGCCGTGCTGGCCTCTCGGTTCCGGCTCTCACCCGACGTGCGGCTCGATCAGCTGGCCCAACCGGCCGAGGGCGGGTGGGCATGGGCGTCGAGCCGCCTGCGGCGCGACGAGGGGCTCCACTGGACTGGTGGCATCGACGTGTTCGGCGCCGAGATGCTGGCCCGGTGCGACGGGACGCGCACGATCGGCGAGCTGCTCGACGAGCTGGCCGCGCTGGTCGAGGTCGACTGGACGGACGACGCCCCGACGTGGACGGCGATCGTCCGCCGCCTGACCGAGCGCGGCTTTCTCGTGCCGGTGCGGGACGCCGACGGCGGTTAGATCTTGACGTTCTTGGCGAGGTCCCAGCCGGCCTTGACCGGCGAGCTGGTGGCGCCGTCACGGGACTGCGGGCGGTACTCCATCTCGACCTTGGAGTAGTTGAGCGAGAACGAGTCGGTCGGCACCGCGTCGCTGCTGCTGCTCCCGGCCTGCTCGAAGCTCGAGATGAGGATGTCGGTCAGCTTGATGACGTAGAACTCCGTCTGGTTTTCGCCCGCCTTCCGGCACGTGATGACGCACTGCTTGATGTGCTCGCCGGTGCAGCACGCCAAGAACAGCTTCGGGGACGCCTTGCTCACCGACGACGTGAAGTGGAAGTCCTGGAAGGACGCCTTGCCGGCGCCGCCGCCGCCGCCGTGGGCCGCCGAGCCCGAGTTTGACAGGCCCCAGCTGAAGCTCTCGATCTGGATCTCGCCCTTGTGCTTGGCGTCGTCGGACTCGCCGTCGATGCCGTCGAGCTTCAGGAAAAAGTCAACCGCGGCCATCGAGGCCCTCCTCCGTGATGAGCGTGAGCGTGAACTGCGCGGTGCCGTCGCCCCCGAGCTCCAGCGGCTGCTGGCGGGCGACGTAGCTGCCGCGGGCCCCGACGTACTTCCCGGTGCCGCCGACGATGGCGAAGACGTCGGCCGCGTCGAGGGACGCCCGCGCCGTGCCCGAGCCCATGAGCGTGCCGTCGGACAGGTTGAACGTGTGGAACTCCAAGGTGGCGGCGCCGTCCGCGCCGGCGCGCCCGGGCGAGTCGATGCCGAACGACGTGGCATGGAACTCGCCGATCGCCGTGCCCGTGGCACCGGGGGCGTCGACCAGCTCGCCCCGGCCGAGCAGCCGCGAACCCTTGTCGGGCAGCTGGCCCGGCTTCAGCTCAGTGGAGGTGAGGTGCCATTGGCGCCCGTGGAGCGTGAGCTGCTCCATCCTCGGGCCGCGGCTGCGGGCGGGCGCCGAGTCGCCCGAGCTGCTGACGAGTGCCTTGCCTGCGGTCCCCACACCGACCGCGGCGCCGATCATGAGGAAGCCCCGTTTCAGGGCCTCCCTACGGTTGCCGATCACCGTGTGTGTTCCCCTTTCCCCGTGCTCCTCCCTCAAGGGTAACGGACAATTCATCCCGTCGCGAGAGGGTCGGACAGGGCCTGGGGGCGCGGCAAACAGCGCCGCCGGCGACTGGGGACTTGGAACTTGGGACGGTCAGTCGCGGCGTGCGGCGGCGCGGGCCTTCTCGGCGGCCACCCGTGCCGCCAGCGCGTCGGCGATGCGCGCCGTTTCGGGGTCAGGCCGACCGAGGGGCTCCCGCTTCATGGGGGTCCAGTCGAGCCGGTCCTCCCAGTAGGTGTCCTTGTAGCCGTGGATCTGGGGTCGCCAGGGCGGCGGCTTCGGGGGCAGATCGTTGCTCAGGGGCCCGCCGTGACCGTGCCCGCCACCGCCTTCATGTGTGTCGCTCGCCATGGTGCGTTTCTACTCCGAGGCCCCATTGGAATGTAAGGGTCCGAGACAGCTACCGGTTCGAGGACAGGGCGAGGCGGGCGCCCCTCCATCGGACGAGCTGGTAGGTCCCGAACACGCCGAGGAGGCCGACCCGTCCCGTGCCGCCGCCTGCGAGCGCGGTCACGATCGAGACGGTCTCGATGGCCACGGCGCCGATGTAGATCCAGCGAAAGCGAAGGAACGACTCGGCCCGGGACACGACCGCCGTCCGCAGCGCTTCGTCCTCGACGCGATCGCCCCTCGACAGGGACCAGGACGCCCCCGAACCACGTGCCACGATCACCGTTCGAGGCGCCGCCCGGCCACACGGGGGCCGGCGCCGGGGGTGGTGCGGTCCATGCGCCGGGAGGATCGTCCGCCACCCTTCCATGGTGCCCGAGGACGCAAACCTCCGTGAAGGGGCGGTCGGCTCTACCATCGGCGTTATGAACTCACAGCCCGTCGGCACGTCAGGCGACGAATCCCCCGCCAACCCGACGGCGCCGGCCGTCCCACTCCAGAAGCGCTACCGGCGCACGACGCTGTCGACGGGCTTCACTGGCGTTCCCGGCAAGAAGTGTGAGGTCTGCGGCTTCGAGGGGTTCCGCTGGCAGTCGGCGTGCCCCCAAGGCCACCCGCTCACCTGATCGCCTCAGGTCAGCGGCTCAGGCGACGGGTGCGGCCTCCCGCTTGGCGCCGGGCGGCGCCTGGGTCGACGGCCCGGCGCGCCGCCGGTTGGCGGCCAGCAGGAACACGAGGCCGGCGGCCACCAGTCCGAGCGCTCCCGCGAGGACGTACTTCGGCGCCTGCGACTCCCCCTCGGCCAGAACCTCGTACTGGACGGCCGCGGCGTAGATGTCCTGTGTCTGGGTGACGGTGTTGCCGTTCCTCGTGTCCTCCCAGGCGAGCAGTGCGTAGGCGTCCGTGGACAGGAGGCCGGGGGGCGACCACAGGTCGAAGTTCTGGGCGAAGGGGCCGATCCGCCGGTCGACGGAGCGGTCGCTGACCCGGATGTTCTTCGACCAGGTCGTGCCGTTGTCCTCGGAGTGGGCGTAGTACGCGTCGGTGGCGGTGATGCCGGGGTCGTCGCGCGTGTCCCACCAGACGACGTCCACCCGGCCGTTGGGCGCCACCCGCACGTCGGGGATGCGGTTGATGTACAGCTGCTTGGGGTCGTCGTCGTCGATCTGCTTGACGTCGGACCACGTCTTGCCGCCGTCGGTCGAGCGCCGGTAGTAGATGTCGGAGAGGCTGGCGATCTCGGGCCTGCTCGTGCCTTCCCAGACGAGGTGGAGCGTGCCCTCGGAGCCGCCTTCGGGGCTCCAGGCGATCTGCACCTCGTAGCTGTCGGCGATCTTGGTGCTGAAGGGGTTGATCTGGGTCGGCGTCCACGTCTTGCC
>JAHFUQ010000093.1 GCA_023265045.1 Acidimicrobiia bacterium | reverse complement strand
CCCGTCGCACTGCTGGCAGAAGATGACCCGCTCGCGGGGCGTGGTGATCTCCCACAGCGCGGCGAAGTGCGAGTACTGCCAGCGACTACGGAACAGCTCACGCATCGCCGCCTGGTGCTCCTCGCCGGCAAAGAACGCGTGGGCGTCGGCCACCGTCTGCCACAGTGCGATCAAGGTGTGGTGCGGGGCGTCGAGGAAGTTGAAGCGGCGGATAAACCCAGGCGCCTTCGCCAATTGCTCCATGAGCCCCGCGGCCGTCAGCCAGAACTCCGCGGCCCGCGCCTCGTCGACGAAGGTCGCCTGCAGGATGAGCACCGCGCCGGCCGCCTCCGGGCCGAGGTGCCCATCCGGCCCGCGCTGGGTCGCCAGCATGGTCGGTACGATCTGAACCCCCTCGATGGCGGTCATCCGGGCGATCGCCTCCATCGGCGGGGGCTGGGTGAGCAGCGTTACCATCGGTGTCCTCCCACGAGAATCAACCGACACTATGTCGGATTAATATGGGAACTGTAGGATGAAGCCGTGGCTGAGGTCAAGAGGACGCGCAAGTACTCGTCCGCCGTGCGCGACGAGCAAGCGGCCCGTACCCGGGCGCGCATCCTTGATGCCGCTTCGCGGCTCTTCTTGGAGCAGGGTTACGCGCGGACGACCATGCAGGACATCGCCGATGGCGCCGGCGTTGCGCGCGACACCGTCCACGCGGTCTTCGGGGGCAAGCCGCGGGTGCTGACGGCCCTCATCGACGTGCGCCTGGTGCCCGACGGATCGGTCGCCAACCTCACCCAGCGACCCGATGCCCTGGCCGTGAGGGACGAGGCCGACCAAAGAACACAGATCGAGGTGTTCGCCCGCTTCATCGCCGGCCTCTCGACCCAGCTCCGACCAGTTTTCGAGATCCTCCGCACCGCCTCAGCCGTCGAGCCGGAAATGGCCGGCGTCTTCGCCGAGATGGATCGCTTCCGCATGAAGAACATGCAGACCTACGCCAAATGGATCGCCGCGCGAGGACCGCTGCGCGTCAGCACCCGACGAGCAGGAGAGATCATCTGGGCTCTCGCCAGCCCCGATGTCGGCCGCATGCTCTGCGACGAGCTCGGCTGGTCGCAGGCTCAGCACGCTCGTTGGCTCTCCGACACCCTTACCCGCACCCTGCTCCCCGACCAGGAGGAGCCCAATGGGCGACACCGACGTCCTGAACGACCGTGCTGATCAGGCCGCGCGCACCCGAGGCGGGCCAGAGGTGTCGGGACGGTCGTCGAGCTCTCCCACGCTGTTCCAGTCCTGGAGGGACTCGCGGTAGAGGCCCCGCACCACCCAGAGGAAATAGGCCGCCGCCGGCACCGACAGCCAGTCGACGATCAGCCCGTGCGTTTGGGTGTGGTACAGACCGCGCGCCACGTACAGCGCCACGACCGCGTGCATGAGGGCGCACGTCGGGAACACCGCGGTCAGGCTGAGGCCGGACACCGACCAGCCGCCCATCGGCGCGCGGTTGTGGAGTTGGGTCCGCAGCAGCACCCATCCGATGGCGAAGTAGAGGCCGACGAGCACGATGTTGGCGACTACCAGCGGGTTCACCGTCACCCCGCCCGTCACCGCGGCGCTGGCCGCCACCAGGGCGGTGACGTAGACGGCTGCCACCATCGGCGCCGACTTGAGCCAAAGTGGCGTCCCGGCGACGAAGCGGTCGCCGCGTCCGCCGACGAAGGCCTCCACGCGTAGCGCCAGCCACAGCACTCCGACCGGTAGCCCCACGAGGACCGCCACGACATCAAGGAACCCGCCCCGGACCGAATCGCCGAGGAGGGCGTGCACCCCGTGATCGAGGTGGTGCGGCCCGCACGTGAAGGCCATGAAGATCCACGCCACGCCGAAGTGGGAGAAGCCGTAGAGGCTGGCGTCGCGCCGCATCTCGATGGCGGTCATGACTCCGTAGCCGCAGTAAGCGAAACCCAGTACGACGTTGACGATCCCAACGGCAACGTTCATGCCTCCCTCCTTTGAGGAACGCCGAGCTGGCGCATGAACTCCTGAATGACGGTCTGCTCGCCGCGCTCCCACTGCGGCGCAGGGCGGGCTGCCGCCACTCCTGTCCGAGCCGCACGCGGCAGGGCGACGGTGAACGTCGATCCCTTGCCCGGCGAGCTGCGAACCCAGACGTGCCCGTCCATCTTCTCGACCAGCGAGCGGACGATGTAGAGCCCGATCCCTGTACCGCCCCGGAGGCGCTTGCCCGCCGGGCCCTGCCAGAACGGCTCGAAGCAGCGCGCCACCTCGGTCTCGGTCATGCCGACACCGAAGTCCGACACGGAGATCCGTACCCAGCGGCGGTCGATGGAGATCTGGACGATGACCGGACGCTCCTTCCCCGAGAACCCGACGGCGTTGCTCAGAAGTTGGGTGACGACCGTGCGCACCGCGCCGGCGTCTCCCATCGCCTTCGGGAGGCGGTGCGGGCTCCGCAGCACGATCGAACGACCGGTGAAGCTCCGCTGGTAGGCGACGCGTTCCGCGGTCAGCGGACCCAGGTCGAGGGCCTCGGCCTTCAGCACCGCAACCTGGCTCAGGAGCGCCTGGCGGAGCTCATCGAGGGGGACGGGTGGGCTCCAATAGAACCCCTGGGCCGCATCGCAGCCGAGGGCACGCAGGGCCACGAGCTGTTCCTCGGCCTCGACCCCTTCGGCTACGACCGACAGGCCCAGGGCGTGGGACAGGTTGACCACCGCCGCCACGACCGCTTCGGCGGACACGTCAATGCCGAGTCCGGCGACGAACGAGCGATCGATCTTGACGACGTCGACCGGAAGCCGGCGGAGGTAGTTCAGCGAGGAGTACCCGGTCCCGAAGTCGTCGATGGCGAGACGGACGCCGAGCGCCTTTACGTTGCGCAGCGCGTCGATCGACCACTCGAGATCCTCCACGAGCACGGTCTCGGTGATCTCCAGGCACAGCCGCGGCGGCTCCAGCCCCGTATCAGCGAGGACGCCCCGCACGACATCGGGCAAGTCGGGGCTGGCCAGCTGGCGCGCCGACAGGTTGACGGCGACCCCGACCCGCGAACGTGCGCCGCCGGAATCGAGGGCGGCGACCGCCGCGCAGGCTTGTTCGATCACCCACGAACCGATGGGGACGATGAGGTTCGTCTCCTCGGCCAGGGCGATGAACCCATCGGGCCCCAGCCGCCCCAGCCGGGGATGACGCCATCGCAGAAGGGCTTCGACATCGGGCGGGTGATCGCCGCGGAGGCTGACCAGCGGCTGGTAATCGATGTAGAGCTGGCCATCCGCGAGGGCGGTGCTGAGCTCGTCGGCGCGCCGTAACATGGCGACCGTGCGGGACCGGCTGTTCTGGTCGAACAGCTCATAGCGGTTCCGTCCCGCCTGCTTGGCGCGGTACATCGCCGAGTCCGCCCCTTGGATGAGGAACTCGCCGGTCACGTGGTCGCCGGGACGGGCGATGGCGACGCCAATGCTGACGGTGAGGGACCGGTGGTCGCGGCCGACTGCCAATGGTGCGCCCAGCGTCTGCAGCAGGCGCCCCGCGATGTCGAGGGCTGCATGCGACGCCGCCTGCTGGTCACCACCGTCGGGAAGGCCCTCGCACAGCACGGTGAACTCGTCGCCCCCGAAGCGGGCGACGGTGTCATGGCGTGTCACGGCGTGGCGGAGGCGATCGCTCAGGGCGAGCAGGACGAGGTCGCCGGCGGCGTGGCCGAGCGTGTCGTTCACGAGCTTGAACCGGTCCACGTCGACGAACAGCACGGCGATGGCGGACCCGTCCCGATGCGACCGGAGCAGCCCTTTGTCGAGCCGGTCCAGGAACAGGTTGCGATTGGGCAGGCCCGTCAACGGGTCGGTGAGCGCCCGCTCGGCCAGCTGGCGCTGCGCCTCGCGATGCTCGGTCACGTCTTGCGCGAGCAGCACGAGGTAACGCAGGCCCCCGCGCCGGTCCCGCACCGCCGAAGCGGTCAACTCGACATCCACCGCCTGGCCGCCGCGCCGGATCAACGTGCAGTCGACCTGAAAATGGTCCAGAAGACCCTGGCGGGCGGCCGCCATCCGGTCGTCGAAGTCGCCTCCCTCGCGAAGGAGGTCGTCGAACAGGGCGCCCACGAGCCGGTCCGAACCCCGATCGACGAGCAGGCAGAAGACCTCGTTTGCCTCCTGCACGCGGCCGTCGGGCGAGATGGTGACCTCCGCCACCGGGGCATGGGCGAAGATCGCTCGCACCTGGTCGTCGCTGCGCCGGATGGCGTCGGTCAGCGCTTGCTCGGTGGTCACGTCCCTCGCCGACACGAGCCACGCTGGGGCGCCGGCGAACGACAGCGGCGATCGGGCCACCTCAACGTCGAGGACCGACCCGTCCCGGCGGCGGTGACGCTCGACGCCCGCCCGCAGGCCCGCGCTGGGATGGCGCAGCTCCGCGACGGCCATCGAAAGCAGCTCCTCGCGGCTGTAGCGGTACGTCACGACCATGGCGTCGTTCACGGCCAGGAAGCGCCGGCCCTCTCCGTCCTCGACCCACATGGGCAGAGGGTTGGCGTCGAACATCAGGGCTGGGGCCGCCCCCTCCCAGCCGCCGACCGTCAGGGGCGCCGCATGCTCGGGGTCATACATGGCGGGCGGCGGCGCCGACCGCTCGCATGGGGCGTCGAGGACTGCCGGCGGGCGCCGGTGGTTTGGCGGGTATTCGGTGGGGCGTAACTCTCATGATGGCGGCGCCCGTTCGCCTACACGGCGCCATCGTCGTGAAATGAGTCAAGTGACTCACCCGCGTTGTGCGGCGCCGTCGCGTCGGTCGTCGTTGCCCTCGCCGCCGACGCAAGGAAGGAGCTGGCCGACGCGGTGGCTGCGGGCCGCATCGCCGAGCGCCGTTCACAATCGGCGGGCCGAGCGAGTACGTTCCTCGGCCGTGGGCGTTGTGAAGGTCCGGTCCCGTGGCTGAGGAACCGACGCCGTTCAGCGAGCTGCTGGCCGGCTATGGCACCACGACCATCGGCGAGGGCATGAGCGTCGACTCGGTGTTCGCCCTCCTCAAGCTCCGGGCCGAGGACGGGAGCGCGGCGTGGTCGGTGCGCAGCGGTGGTTCGACGATGCCGGCGGAGGAGCTGCTCGGTGTCCTCGAAGGCCTCACCACCTCGATGCGCCAGCGGCTGATCAAGGCGTGGAAGCGCGAGACGATCCCGCCCAGCGCAGGCGGGCCGTCGGCGCCCGTCACGTTCAGCGAGCTGCTCGCCGGCCTCGACACGGTGGGCGTCGGCGACGGGTACCTCATCGAGTCGGTGTTCGCCGTGATCAAGGCCCGGCGCGTCGACGGGGTGCCGGTGTGGTTCGTGCGGTCCTCGGAGATGACGCTGGGCTCCGAGGAGCGCCTGGGCGCCCTCGAGGGGTACGCCGCGACCGTCCGCCAGGACCTCGCCAACACCTGGAAGTGGTGACCCGCCGGGCTACTGCTCCTCGGCGGTGACGAGCTCGGGCGAGAGCCATGCCGGGAGCGGGCGCGGCCGTTGCGCCCCGAGCCCCCGGGCCAGGCTGGCGTCGAGCTCGTCGCGCTCCAGCTCGCGCACGTCGGCATGCGGCTGCTGGTTGATCCGCGCCTGCGTCCGTTGGGCGGTCGAGGGATCGAGGCTCAGGAGGGCCAGCGTCGGCCCTCTCGCGACCATGAGGCAATTGACCCCGGTCACCGGGTGTCCGTTGCCTCAAGCTCCTGGAGTGTTCAGCTCGCCGACGCCGGGCAACACTCGGCCGCCGGCGTACGGGCGCGGCCGCCGTCGAGGGCGATCAGGCGGGTCGCCGCCAGCAGGCGGAGCAGGGGCCAGACCGAGTCGAGCGGGCCGGTGCGGGCGGCGGCGGGATGGGCGTGGTGGGAGTTGTGGTAGCCGTGGCCCAGGAGGGGGACGGCGAGCCAGGCGATGTCGTAGCCGGGAACGTCGGGGTGGGGCTTGCGGCCGTACAGGTGGCCGACGGTGTTGACCAGGCCCATGATGCCCATGTAGCAGGTGAGGTGGACGGCGAGCATCGTCAGGGTCTGGACGAAGCCGACGAGGACGACGAAGCACGCGGCGACGAGGACGCGGACGACGAGGTCGCGCCGCCCGCGCGGCGAACCCGCGGGGACGCGCTTGCGGGCCTTGGCGAACAAGAACGGCGAGCCCAGCAGCACCGCCAGCGGCGGGCGTTCGAGCGGGGAATGGGGGTCGAGGGGCGTGTCGGCGTAGCGGTGGTGCAGGCGGTGGACGGCGGCCCACGTCTCGGGGTCGGTGCCGACGATGACCCGGAAGTAACCGCTCAGGAACGAGGCGAACCGGGGGCTCACCCGGAAGGCGCGATGCGCGAGGGCGCGGTGGCAGTACACCTCAGTGATGACGGCGGTGAGCATCGCCGAACACAGTCCGACGACGACGCCGACGGGCACAGCGGGCACGGCCGGGAAGATAGCCGGTCGCCCGCGCCCGCCGGACGCCCCGTGCCCTGCGTGTCGGTGCTTGAATCGGCGCCCTGAGGTGTGATTACACGAATGGAGGGCTCATGAGACGTCCGACCGTCCTGGCGCTGGCGCTGATCCTCGTGGCCGGCGCGGCATGCGGCGACAGCGGAGGGACGTCGGGCAGCGGCGCGCCGCCCAAGGGCACAGTGGCGCTGCCGCTCGACCAGCAGACGCTGCGCGTGGCCACTCCCGGCGACGTCTACATCACCCGCGACCGCAACCTCCTGGGCATGTGGCCGGACAACGCCAACATCTGCGAGACGCTCGTCGCCGCGGGCGGGAACCTGGAGCCGACCCCGGCCCTGGCCACCAAGTGGACGCTCCGGCCGCCGAACACGTTCCGCTTCGAGTTGCGCCACGACGTGAAGTTCCACAACGGGGCCGCCTTCAACGCCGAGGCGGTGCGGTCGTCGATGGCGAGGGTCGTCGAGAAGGGCCTGGCCCTGACCACGTTCATCGGTCCCGACTCGACCAAGGTCGTCGATGAGTTCACCGTCGACATCACCCCGACGCAGCCGAACCTGCGCCTGCCGGAGCAGATCGTCCACCCGAACTTCAGCATCGTCGCCCCCGGCACCGTCCCGAACGACAAGCCGGTCTGCACGGGGCCGTTCGAGTTCGTCGACTACACGCCCAACGACCACCTCACCGCCCGCCGCTTCGAGGGCTACTGGGGCGAGAAGCCCAAGTTGAAGACGCTCACGTTCCGGTTCATCCCCGACCAGAACACCCGCCGGCTGGCGCTCGAGTCGGGCGACGTCGACGGGGTGTACTTCCTCCCGCCCCAGCAGGCCGCCAACGTGAAGGCGAAGCCCGGGTTCACCCTCGCGCCGACGCCCCCGGGGGCGACGGTGGTGCTGTCGTTCAACCTCCATGGCGCCGAGCCCAACACGCTGATGCAGGACATCGACCTGCGTCGGGCGCTGGCGTGGAGCCTCGACCCTAAGGCGCTGGCCGAGGTGCAGTGGCAGGGGACGGCGGAGCCGATCAAGACGGTGAGCCCGCCGTCGGTCCTTGGCTCGATCGCCTCGGAGATCGCGCCCATCACCAACGACCTCGGCCGGGCCAACTTCACCCTCGACCAGAAGGGGTGGAAGCTCGGCAGCGACGGGATCCGGGAGAAGGACGGGCGCAAGCTGTCGCTGGTCGCGCCCGCCCAGTTCGACTTCGAGCCCGAGAGCCTGCAGTTCATCCAGGCGCAGGCCCGCAAGGCCGGCATCGACCTCAAGGTCGACAAGGCGGCGGACGGCGCCGCGTACTCCCAGAAGATCAACTCAGGGGCGTGGGACGTCGACATCAACTACTGGAACCAGAACGACGCCAACCCGGCCAGCATCGTGTCCCGCCTGTGGTACGGCAAGAACACCGCGGCCCGGATCAAGTTCACGCAAGTCGGCGCCAAGTTCGACGCCCTGGTGGACGAGGCATTGGCCGCGCCGGACACGGCCACCTCGGCCCGCAAGACGGTCGACGCCATGAAGGTGCTGCTCAACGAGCAGGCGGCGGCGATCCCGCTGACCAGCTTCCCGCAGATCTTCGCGTTCAAGAGCAGCGTGGCCGGCTTCACGGCCCACCCCTCGGTCAACCTCCAGCCCTGGACGTCGACGTACCGCACCTGACGAGGCGGCGCCGTCCGTGACCCAGTACGTCGCCCAGCGGGTGGCGTGGCTCGTCTTCGCCCTTCTCGGCGTGTCGGTCATCACGTTCGCGCTGGGCGTGCTGGCGCCGGGGGACCCGGCCGAGGTGGTGCTCGAGCGGCGGCTCAACCAACCCCCGCCCCGGGAACAGGTCGAGGCGCAACGTCGGGTCATGGGGCTGGACCGTCCGATCACCGTCCAGTACGTGCGCTGGCTGTCGCACGCGGCGCGGGGCGACCTGGGAAGCTCGTGGCTCAAGGGCCTGCGGGTGAGCGAGGCGCTGCGCCAACGGGCGCCCCGCACGGCCGTGCTGGCGCTGTGCGCGTCGGCGTTGTCGATCGTCATCGGCGTACCGGTCGGCGTGCTGGCGGCGACGAGGCGCAACCGGCTGGCGGACCACGTCTGCCGGGTCGGCGCCCTGCTGGGCGCCTCCGTGCCGAGCTACTTCAGCGCCTACCTGCTCATCCTGCTCTTCGCCGTCCGGCTGAACGTCGTGCCTGCCTTCGGCTTCGGCTCGCCCGGACACCTCGTGCTTCCGGCCGTCACCCTTGCCCTCGGCCCCGCCGCCGTCCTCACCCGCCTGACCCGGTCGGCGGTGCTCGACGTGTTGGGCGAGGACTTCGTTCGCACCGCCCGGGCCAAAGGGCTGCGCCAGCACGCCGTCCTGCTGCGCCATGCCCTCCGCAACGCGGCGGCGCCGCTGCTGACGGTGGCGGGCCTGTCGCTCGGGCACTTGCTGGGCGGCTCGCTGATCGTCGAATACGTCTTCGCCTGGCCGGGGATGGGCGACCTCGCCATCAACGCCATCCACGACCGGGACTACCCGCTGATCCAGGGATTCGTCCTCTTCACCGGCGCGGCGTATGTCCTGGTCAACTTCACCATCGACGTCGCCTACGCCTGGCTGGACCCGCGCGTGCGGATCGGCGGGAAATCGTGGGCCTGACCGAGCTGACCGAGGTGACCGAGGTCGAGAGGCCACCGGGCCGGCCCATCCTGCACCGGCTGTTGCACGACGCCACCGCCCGCGTCGGGCTCGTGCTCGTCGTCGTGTTCCTGCTCGTCGCCGCCTTTGGGCCGTCGCTGGCGCCCAGCGACCCGATCGACGTCACCACCGATCGCCTCCAGGGCCCCGGTGTCCACCACCTCCTCGGGACCGACGGGCTCGGCCGGGACCTGCTCAGCCGCCTTCTCTATGGCGCGCGCCTCACGCTGGGCACGGCCCTGTTGGCCGCCGCGCTGGTGAGCGTCATCGGCCTGGTCGTCGGTGTCGCGGCGGGGTACGCGGGCGGCCTGGTCGACGCCTTGCTAATGCGGACGGTGGACATCGTCCTCGCCATCCCCGGCCTCGTCTTGGCCCTGGCCGTGGCCGGGCTCTTCGAGCCCAGCCTGGTGGCGGTGATGCTCGGCCTGGTGACGATCTGGTGGGCCGGGTACGCACGGGTCGTGCGCAGCCTCGTGCTCGCGCTGAGGGAGCGTCCGTTCATCGAGGCCGCCCGCGCCGGCGGCGCCAGCCGGTGGCGGGTCCTCGGCCGCCACATCCTGCCGGGCGTGCTGTCGCCCGTCATCGTCCTGGCGACGCTCGACATCGGCCAGCTCGTCCTGGTGATCTCCGGTCTCACGTTCCTGGGCCTCGGCGCGCCGCCGCCGACGCCGGAGTGGGGGGCGATGCTCAACGACGGCCGGGTGTACTTCCTCTCCGACCCCCACGTGGTGATCGTCCCCGGCCTCGCCATCAGCCTGGCCGTCCTCGGCTTCAACCTGCTCGGGGACGGCATCCGCGACGCCCTCGACCCTCGCCTGGCCGACGTGCCCATGAAGCCGGGGCTATGGGGGCGGCGCCGGCGGGGGCGGCCGTGACGGGCGCTGGAGCGAGATGACGGCGGCGACGACCAACAGCCCGCCGACGACCTGCGACAGCGAGAGGCGTTGGTGGAGCCAGGCCCACGCCACCACGGCCGCGATCACCGGCTCGAGCGTCGCCACGATCGAGGCCCGGGCCGCCCCTACCCGCCGCAGGCCCCACGCGTACAGCAGGAACGGGAGCAGCGTGCCCGCCAGCCCGGCGTAGAGCACTCCCGGCAGGTTGGACCGTGCGAGCAGGGCGTGGGGCACGCCTCGGGGCGTCTGGTAGAGCGTCCACATCACGGCGGCCACGACGAAGCCGCGGAACATTGCGCCGGTCGGCCCGTACCGCGGGGCCGCCTTCTCGGCCAGCACGCTGTAGGACGCGAAGAAGAACGCCGACGCGACTGCCACGAAGACGCCGAGCCCGTCCACCCGGCCGGCCACGCTCCCGGCCAGGTCGACCACCAGGATCACGCCCACGAAGGCGGCCACGAGGGCGAGCACGACGTCTCGCGACGGGGCTCGGCGCGATCGCGCCGCGAGCCATCCGACGATCAGGGCCGGCGCGGTGTACTGGATCACGAGCGCGGCGGCCACCGGGATCCGCGAGACGGCGACGTAGTAGGTGGCGTTGACGAGCCCGAGCGCGACGCCGAGGGCGACCACGAGCCGGCGGTTGACGGCGGCGGGGCGCCTCCACGACGCAGGGAGCAAAGCGAAGCCGGCGGCGGCGAGGACGGCGCGCGCCTCGGTCAGCTCGACGGCGGCGACCCCGCCGTCGAACAGGTGGCGGGCCACGACCGCGCCGACGCCCCACAGCGCGGCGGCGGCCGCGACGGCCGCATAGCCCAGCTGCGCCGCCCGGTCAGACGGTGGGCGCGGCGAAGGTGTCGCAGGCGGCGAGGTCGCCGCTCCGGTAGCCGGTGAGGAGCCACTTCTGGCGCTGCTCGGCCGAGCCGTGGGTGAACGACTCCCGGTCGACGCGCCCCTGCGCCTTCGACTGGATCCGGTCGTCGCCCACCGCAGCGGCGGCGTCGAGGCCGAGCTGGATGTCGGTGTCGGTCAGCTCCTCGATGAACCCGGTGTCGAGCGCGCCCTTGGCCCACATGCCGGCGAGGCAGTCGGCCTGCAGCTCCACCCGCACCGACGGGCTCTGCGGCCCGGTGGCGGCGCTGGTGGCCCGGTCGAGCACACCCCGGAGGTTCTCGACGTGGTGGCCGTATTCGTGGGCGATCACGTACGCCTCCGCGAAGACCCCGCCCTTGGCCCCGAAGCGTTCCTGCAACGTGCGGTAGAAGCCGAGGTCGATGTACACCTGCTGGTCGCGAGGGCAGTAGAAGGGGCCGATGTCGGAGGTGGCCCTCCCGCAGCCAGTGTCCGTAGGCGAATCGAAGAAGACGGTCTTGGCGTTGCGGTAGTTCGGGAGCTGCTTCTGCCAGAACGTCTGCACGCTGTTGATGACGGCGACGATCCGGCAGTCGCTGCGCTGGTTGGCGTCGTCGCCGGTGCGGCATTCGGCCGACAGGTCGTGCTCCTGGCCGCCTCCACCGAGCGAGATGGCGCTCGGGTCGCCGCCGCCGGACAGCAGCGAGAACACAAGCACCAGCAGCCCGACGATCCCGCCCCCGCCGACCGCCAGCCCGCCCGTTCGCATCCCCCGGCGGTCCGACACCTGCGAGGTGTCGAGCGAGGCGTCGCGTCGGAACCGCACCGCCGCCGAGCGTAGCCCGGCGCTGTTGGCGCCAACCTGAGGGCATGCAACGCGCCATTGTCGGGTTCCGTCAGGACGAGCACGGCGAATGGGCGGCCGAGCTGGAGTGTGGCCACGGCCAGCACATCCGCCACAAGCCGCCGTTCCAGGTGCGGCCCTGGGTGCTGACGGAGGAGGGCCGCGCCGGGCGCATCGGGACCGAACTGGACTGCCCGCACTGCAACGAGGCGGAAACGCCGAGCCCGCCCGGATAGCGCAGGAATACCGTAGGGGCATGGCCACGACCAGTTGCGAGTGGTGCGGAAGGCCGGGCAACGAGGTCCAGCTCCATGTCAGGCACCCGGACGGCGGGGTCGATTTCGCCCTCCCGACCCTGTGCGACATCTGCGG
Source organism: Acidimicrobiia bacterium (assembly GCA_023265045.1). Classification (GTDB taxonomy): domain Bacteria; phylum Actinomycetota; class Acidimicrobiia; order Acidimicrobiales; family AC-14; genus JAHFUQ01. The sequence goes on along the minus strand of JAHFUQ010000093.1, from coordinate 2,613 downwards.
CGGCCTGGTCGGGTTCTTCCGCGAAGCAGACATGCCTCACCCCGAGGACCCGACCTTTCGCGAGTTCACCGAGCGGCGCGCCGCCGAGGCGCAGGCCGCGGCCCGCCAAAAGCTGTTCGAATTCCTGAGCGAGAACTACGCCCGCAAGGGGAAGCCCGTCCCCGCTTGGGAGCGTTGACTCAGAGGTGGACGAGGACTGAGCGGCCCTCGGCCACCTCGACCAGGATCTCCGAGAGCGGGCGGGGCCGGGCGCCGATGGCGGCGAGCTGGTCGTCGCGAATGCCGCGAGCCTCGGTCGACCGTGGGCACACGGAGACGTTCACCCCACTGGTGACGGCGCCGTCGACCCGCTCGCGCAGTGTCTCGCTCCCGCGCACGGTGGCGACGTAGGCCGGGTCGGCGACGAGCACGGCGTCGCCCGCGAGCCGCACCTCGGCTTCGAGTCCAGTGGCCGCGGCCGCGCCGGCAAAACGGTAGGCGGAGCTGACAGGCGACGCCTCGGCCCCGGGATCGGTGCTGACGAAGAAGATGAGTTTCTTGCGTTCCATGGTTCGGAGCATCCAGGGCGGCGTTGCACCGGCGTTGCGCGCCAGACTGGGGAGTGGCCGACGTCGGACTGGACCAGCTGGCGAACGCCGACCTGCGCATGCAGCTGATCGGCCGCTTCCACCTGTTCACCCGGTCGAGCGCCACCCCACTGCGCCTGCCGGCCGGCAAAGCGACAACCGTCGCTCAGCTGCTCGCGGCACGGCGTGGGTCGTTCGTCTCGGTCGACTCCATCGTCGAGGCGCTCTGGGGCGACGAGCCGCCTCCCGGCGCGGCGCAGAACGTGGCGTCGCTGGTGAGCCGGCTCCGGCGTGTCATCGGCGCGGAGCACATCGCCGGCGGGCGGGCCGGCTACCGCTTCGAGGCTTCAGCGGTCCGGGCCGACGTCGACGGGGCCGAACGCCTGGTGGCCGAGGCCGAGGCGCAACAGCGCGCCGGCCGTCCGGCGCTGGCCGCCTCGGCGGCCGCTCAGGCGAGGGCCATCCTCGAACGCGGCAGCTTCCTCGAGGACGAACCGTTCGCAGCTTGGGCCGAGGATGGCCGCCGCCAGGCCGAGCAGCTGGTTCGCCGGGCGCGGCGCGCCGCGTGGACGGCCGCGCTGGCCCTGGGTGAGCACGCCGCCGGGGTCGAGGTCGCCGCCCGCGCCATCCAGTCGAACGTGCTCGACGAGGAGGCCCACCGCGCGCGCATGGAGGCGCTGTACCTCGGTGGCGACGTCGGCGGCGCCCTCGCCGCCTTCGAGACGCTGCGCGCCACGCTCGGCGACGAGCTAGGCGCCGATCCGAGCCCGCAGAGCGAGGCGCTCTATCTGGCCGTTCTCCGCTCGGAGCCTCTGCCGCAGGCCAACGGCGGGCGCGACGCCGCGTCGGCGCCGGAGCGCGCCCTCGACCTCGTCGGGCGCGACGACGAGCTCGCCGCCCTCTGGGAGCCTTGGAGCTCGGCGGCCGGGGGATCGCCCGCCGTGGTCGAGCTCACGGGCGCGGTGGGCGCGGGCAAGACCTGTGTGGCCGGGGAGCTGGCCAGGCGGGCGCGCATGACCGGCGCGGTCGTGCTGTGGTCCAGCTGCCACGAAGCCGAACGGTCGCTGTTCCTGCAACCGGTGCTCGAGGCCCTGCGCGCCTACCTCGGCGCCATTCCGCCGGAGGCGGTGCGGGACGTGGCCGGCGAGTGGGCGGGGACCCTCACCGAGCTGATGCCGGAGCTGCGCAGCATGCTCGCGGTCGCCCGCTACGAACGGGCCACGCCCGAGATCGAGCACCGGCGCTCGCTCGAAGCGGTGACCGGCGTCGTGCGGAACATCGCTCGCCGCCAGCCGGTGCTGGTCGTGCTCGACGACGTGCACCAGGCGGGGGAGTCGACCCTCGAAGCGCTGCACTTCTTGATCGACCGCCTCGTGAGCGAGCCGGTGCTGGTCCTCGTGACGGCGGCCTCCGACATCGCCGAGGACGTGCAGTCGGCGCTGGGGCGCGACGTCGAGATCATCTCCCTCGGCCCTCTGTCCCTCGCGGCCGTCGAGCAGATGGCGCGCCGGCTGGGGGTGACCGGCCTCAGCCCCGATGAGCTGCACACCCGCACCGGCGGCAACGCCCAGTTCGTGCTCGAGGCGCTCCGGCTGGCGGCCGAAGGAGGCGACGCGGGCCAGTCGGAGTCATTGCAAGCCGCGGTGTTGGAGCGGGTCCGGCGGGCGGGCCGTGACGTGGAGGACTTCTTGCGCGTCGGCGCCGTCCTGGGCGCCGCGTTCGAGCTGGACCCCGCCGCCCACCTCGCGTCCATCGGCGAGGAGGACGCCGCCGAGCGGGCGGGCCGAGCGCTCCGGGCGGGCCTGTTGACGACGGCCGGCGCCCGGTTCGAGTTCGCCGGCAGCGTGATCCGCGACGCCCTGTACAACGCCACTCCCGACCCCATCCGGGCGAGCCGGCACCGCCGGGCGGCATCTCTGTTCGCCGACCGCCCGGCTGCGGCGGCCGCGCACCTCGCCGCCGCCGGTGAGTGGGCGCTGGCCCGCGACGCGTGGGCGGCCGCGGCCGAGCCGGCGATCCAGGCGTTCGCCATCCGCGACGCGGCGCG
>JAHFUQ010000092.1 GCA_023265045.1 Acidimicrobiia bacterium | reverse complement strand
GCGTAACCATGTCCAGAAGACCGTCGGTAAGCCGTGTGCGGGAAAACCGCACGCACGGATTGAAAGGGGGATGGGGAAACGTGCTCGCATGTCGAGCGGCGCGCCCCTGACCACCAATGGGGGGGGTCCAGGGCCTCGGCGGCCCGCCGGGGCGCGCGCATTGTGGGGGCGCTGGCGGGCCTGCCGCTGGCGGCTGACGCGGCGACCAAGCCCGAGCTGACCCTCACCGTCCCCGCTTTCACCGCGAGCCGAACCCGCGCCATCGGCGGGGTGGAGGTCGTCAACGCCAGCTCGCCCGCCGCCGTTGCCACGGTCACCCAGGTCACGACCCGCATCCTCGTTCCGCAGGCGTCCGGCGCCCTCACGCCGATCACCTCGTCCACCTCCTTCACGCCAACCCTCGGCCCCGGCGTCCAGGTGCAGCCGGGCACGCCCGGGCAGTTCTCGCTGCGCTCGACCTTCTCGGCCCCCGTGACGGCCTCGTACATCGTGTTCGAGGCGACGGTCGTCGTGCAGCTCCCGGGCCGGGCCGCGCAGGCCACGACCCAGCGCAAGGCCCTCGTGCTGCCGCCCCTGAGCGTGACGGTGGAGGGCGGCGTGACCAACTCCTCGCGTGTCCCCGGGTCCGGGGTCACCGTCACCGTCCGCAACCTCGGGCCCCCGGCTGGATCGCCCGTGACGGTGATCACCGGCGCCGCCGGCGACTTCCTGACCGGCCCGCTTACGGTGAATCAGCTGGAACGTCTCCTGATCAGTTACGAAAAGCCTGGTTACTCGATCTTCCAGCGCACGACCAGTCGCCTCATGTTCGCCCCCCACGTTCGCCCGCGCCGAGCTTAGGCCCGCCCGGCGTCGAACGCCTTCACGAGGGCGCGCGGCGCGAGCGACCGCCACGCCTCCGTGATCAGCTCGGCGAGCTCGTCGGGCTCGACGGCCGCCAGGCGGATCAGCACGGCCGGGTAGCCGCTCCAGTGCGGCTCGGTGAAGAACTTCCGGGGCTCGGACGCGAGCAGCGTTTCGCGCTCCACCGAGTCCACTACCCGCACGACGAGCACGTCCGGTCGAGCCACCCGAGGCTGCTTGGGATCGACCCGCTCGTACCAGGTCCAGACGATGCCCTTGGGCTTGCCCTTGACGACCACTGCGAAGGCGAAACGATCCTCGTTTTCAACCGTCTCGGGCAGCGACAATGAGATCCGGCGAACATCGTCGAGGTCGGCCATCGGACTCCCGAGAACGTAGAGCCGATTCAGCGGTGGTGGAGACGGGTACACCGCGACGGCAGACAAGGAGGGCGCAGGGGCTTGGCGCTGGCGACATTCGAGGCGACCGATGGCGACGCACAGACCGTCTCGAGGGTGCGGGCGTTCGTAACGGCGGAACTGGGACGGATCGGGCGCGACGACATCTCGGACGCGGCCTTGCTGGTGGTGAGCGAACTGGCCACCAACGCGGTGCTCCACGCGGGCGGGATCACGGCCGTACACGTCGACGCGACCCACGACGGCGTCCGCCTCGAGGTGCACGACCGCGGTCGGGTCGCGCCGATCATGCCGCTGAGCTCACACGAAGCCATGACCGGGCGCGGCCTGCGGCTGGTGCGAGCGATCTCGGAGCGGTGGGCCGCGGAGCCGACCCCCGAGGGAAAGATGGTCTGGGCCGAGGTCACACGGGCGTCGGCGTCGCTTCCGCCCTTGGTGGACCCGACGCCGGCCGATCTCTGGTCGGACGACGCCTGGACGGTCGAGGGGCGGCCCCGGCAGCGGCACCGCGTGACGCTGGGTGACGTCCCGACCTCGCTGCTCGTGGCCGCGAAGTCACACGTGGACAACATCGTGCGGGAGTTCGCGCTTGCGTCCAGGGGCGCGGCGTCAGGCGTCACAGGGGACCTGCCGCCCCACCTGGCGTCGCTCATCGAAACCGTGGCGACGCGCTTCGCGGAAGCCCGCCGCGAGATAAAGCGCCAAGCGGTCAGCGCCGCCCTGCGCGGCCAGTCGCACGTGCGGCTCGAGCTCGAGCTCCCGGCCGACGCGGCCGACGCCGGCGACGACTACCTCAAGGCGCTGGACCTGGCCGATTCGTACTGCCGGGCGGCGCGGCTGCTCACGTTGGAGTCGCCGCCGCAGCACCGGGTGTTCCGCCGGTGGTACGTCGGCGAGCTGGTCGCCCAGCTGCGGGCCGCGGCCGCGGGCCTGCGGCCGCCGCCGCACGAGACGTTCGAGGACAGGCTGCTCAGCGAGGTCGACACGTCCGCCAAGGCTCAACAAGCCTCGGAGCGGGCGGCACGCCTCTATCAGGTTTCGGCTGCCCTGGCGCGTGCCGCCACGCCCGAGGCGGTGGCGAAGGCGGTCCTGGAGCAGGGCGTCGCGGCGCTCAGCGCATCGGGAGGCGGAATGTTGCTGGCGACCGACGCGGATCGCCTCGCCCTGCCCGCCACGGTCGGCTACGACGACGATGTCGTCCAGCGCCTCCGCTCCGAGTCAAAGGACGCCGAGTTGCCCGCCGCGGTGGCGCTTCGCACCGGCGAGCCGGTGTGGCTCGAGACGCGCCAGGACAGGGACCAGCGTTTCCCGGAGCTGATCAACCTTGAACGGGGCACGGTGTCGGCGTGCGCCGTCCCGCTCGTGGTGGGAGACCGGCGCCTCGGCGCGTTGCGTTTCAGCTTCCCGCAGCCGCGGCTGTTCGACGAGGACGAACGGCGCTTCGTCGAGGCGCTGGCGGCGCAGACGGCGCAGGCCCTCAACCGGACGCAGCTGAACGAGCAGCGCCTGGCCTTCAGCCGGCGGCTCCAGCGCAGCCTGCTGCCGTCCCGTCTGGCCGCGCCTCCGCAGGTCGAGATGGCCGGTGTCTACCGCTCGCTGGGCGACGGAACGGACCTCGGCGGCGACATCTACGACGTCTGGCCGATGGACCCAGGGCTGTGGGGCCTGACGATCGCCGACGCGGCCGGCACCGGCCCGGAGGCGGCCGCCCTCACCGCCATGGTGCGCTTCACCCTGCGAGGCCTGACCGTCGCCGACACCGAGCCGGTGTCGGTCCTCGCCAACTTGAACCGCGCCCTTCGAGTCGCCGGCGCCAGCGGCCATGACGAGGAGCGCTTCTGCACGGCTTTGTTCGGCGTGCTGAGGGCGGGCCCGCCCTGGACCGTCACCCTCGCCGGCGGTGGGCATCCGCCTCCGGTGCTGAAGCGTGCCAACGGGACGGTCGAGGAGATCGCCGTCGGCGGGACGCTCTTGGGGGTGTTCGAGGACGCGCCGATCGCGTCCAGCTCCGTGACCCTCGAGCCGGGGGACACCCTGGTGCTCTACACCGATGGCGCCGTCGAAGCCCGGCGCGACGACGCCATGTTCGGGTCCGAAGGACTCTTGGCCGCGGTGGCCGGGGCGGCGCCCGGCGCGGCCGCCGTCGCCGACGCGATCGAGTCAGCCGTGCTCGAGCACACCGGCGGCATCGTGAGCGACGACCTCGCCGCCCTGGTCGTCTACGTCATGCCGTAGCGGGCCAGAGGCGTCGTACGCCTCGCGCCGCGTGCGGTTCACCGAAGTCGGGCCGCTCGTGTTCGCCCTTCTTGACGTACGGGACCAAGACGGCGATGGCGACGCCTTCGCGGTGCTCGACGTCGACCCGGATCGCGTCGATGGGCGAGGTGTCAGAGGTGAGCAGCACGTCGGCGACGAACGCCACGGCCCGGAGCGCGGACGCCTCCGCCGCCAGCCGCTCGTACAGCGTCTCGAGCATCGTGCGCGACCGCGGCCGCGCCACCTTGCCCGGCTTGATGGCGACGCCTTGGGTCGAGCCGTCGTCCAACATTTTCATGGCGTAGGGGTAGAACTCGCCGAAGTCCGTCAGCATTTCCTGGGCGTGCGGCAGGGCGACGTCGAACATGCGGTCGCACTCCGCCTGCGCTTCGGCGGAAATCTCGTCGCGCCAGGACGCCACCGGGTCAGTTTGTCACCGGGACGAACGCCGCCAGCGACCAGGGATTGGCCATCGACTGCGGCGCCACCACGGCGCCGGCCGGCTCTCCCAGCAGGATCCGGCGCACAGGCACCTCGAGCTTCTTGCCGTTGACCGTGCGAGGGATCTCGGGGACGGCCACGATCTCGTCGGGGACGTGCCGCGGCGACAGGTCGGCCCGGAGGCGGTCGACGATCGAGGCCCGCAGCCGCCCGTCCAGCTCGACCCCTGGCGCGAGCGCCACGAAGAGGTAGAGGCGGCCGTCGTGGCCCAGCCAGCCGGTGTCGACCACCAGGCTGTCGTCCACCCCGGGCACGCTCTCGACGACGCGGTAGAACTCGCTCGTTCCCATGCGGACGCCGCCTCGGTTGAGGGTCGCATCCGAACGGCCGTAAATGACCGCCGTGCCCCTCTCGGTGATGCGGATCCAGTCGCCGTGGCGCCACGCGCCGGCGTAGCTCTCGAAGTAGCTGGCCCGGTAACGCTCGCCACCCTCGTCGTTCCAGAAGCGGACGGGCATCGATGGCATGGGCTCGGTGATCACCAGCTCGCCGAGCTCCCCGGTGAGGGACCGCCCGGCGCTGTCCCACGCCTCGACCTTGGCGCCGAGGCACCGGCACTGCAGCTCGCCGGCGTAGACGGGGAGGGTCGGGCACGACGCGATGAAGGCGGTGCAGAGGTCGGTGCCGCCGCTGATCGATCCGAGCGGGATGTCGGGCTTCACATGCTCGGAGACCCACGTGAAGCCTTCCGGCGTGAGCGGGGCGCCGGTCGAGCCGACCGCCTTCAGGCGCCGCAGGTCGGCGGCCTGGGCCGGCTCGACGCCCGCCTTCGCGCAGGCCTGGAGGTAGGGCGCGCTCGTGCCGAAGTAGGTGACGCCGGTGTCCTCGGCGACCCGCCACAGGGCGCCGAGGTCGGGGTGGGCGGGGCTGCCGTCCCACAGGACGACCGTCGCCCCGACCAGGAGGCCGCCGACGAGGAAGTTCCACATCATCCAACCGGTGGAGGTGAACCAGAAGAACCGGTCGCCCGGGCCGATATCGAGGTGGAGCGAGAGCGCCTTGAGGTGTTCGAGAAGGATGCCGCCGTGACCGTGGACGATGGCCTTGGGCGGCCCGGTCGTACCCGACGAATACAGGATCCACAAGGGGTGATCGAACGGGACCGGCGTCGGGCGGAGAGGTGCGCCGGCCGGGCCGAGGGCCTCCCAGTCCTGTGGCACGAGGACTGTCCTGCTCACGGTCGGCAGCCCGGCGGCGATCTCGGCCACTGCCTCACGGCGGTCGATGACCTGGCCCTTGTAGACGTACTGGTCGACCGCAAACAGGACCTTGGGCTCGATCGGCCGGAACCGGTCGAGTGCGGCTTGGGGGCCGAAGTCGGGCGAGCACGACGACCAGACCGCGCCCAGGCTGGCGGTGGCCAGGAAGGCCACGACCGCCTCGGGGACGTTGGGCAGGCAGGCCGCGACGCGGTCGCCGGGCCCGACACCGAGCGATCGGAGGCCGGCGGCCACGCGCGCCACGTGTGCGAACAGCTCCCCGTAGGTCAGTTCGGCGGCCGCCCCTCCCTCGGAGCGGAAGACGATGGCGGCCTGGGCCGCGGGCCAGCGCCGGGCCTGGTCGACGTAGTTCAGCTCGGCGCCGGGGAACCACCGGGCGCCGGGCATGGTGCGGTCGCCGCCCGCCAGCGCCCGCTCGTAGGGCCGCGCCGCCCGCACGTGGAACCACTCCCACATCGACGCCCAGAAGCCCTCGAGGTCGTCGACCGACCAGCGCCACGCCTCCTCGTAGGCCGCGAACCCCTGGTGCGCCAGGTACCGGCTCATCGCGCTGGCGGCGCTCACGTCCGCCGGAGGCACGTAGAGGGGCGTCACGCTCGTCACGGGGAAACGCCGGTGACGCCCGGCACGACCGGTTCGTCCAGGAGCAGCAGGGTCTGGGTGGACTGGATCTCGGGGATGGCCTGCAGGCCGTCGAGGATGACGTCGCGCAGGTGGTCGACGTCCGGCGCCCGCACCAGCAGCACGTAGTCGGAGGAGCCGGTGCTGAGGGCCAGCCACTCGACGCCGGGAAGCCGCCGCAGGCGTTCGCCGACGCCCCGCCACGAGTGCTGCGCCACGCTCACCAGCACGAGGGCGGCGATGGGCAGGCCCACCTTGCGGGGGTCGAGCTCGACGGTGAACCGGCGGATGACCCCTGTTTCGCGCAACCGGCCGAGCCGCTGGTAGGCGGTGGCCCGGGAGACGTTGGTGCGGGTCGCCAGCTCGTTCACCGACAGCCGCCCGTCCGACCGCAACGCGTCGACGACCCGCTTGTCGACCTCATCGAGGTGGACAGATTGTGAGGCTGGGGCGGCCACGATCATCAGTATGTCTTATATTCGGTCCGATTACTAGACAAACGAGGGCCATCGGGGCACACTCGCTAGATGGGTGACGCGCCTCGCCTTTACGCCCCGGTCGTTCGTGACCGTCGCGGCGCGGTGGAGGTCGTCCTCGGACGAGACCATCCGGGCTTCTCCGACCCGTCGTACCGGGCTCGCCGCAACGCCCTGGCCGCGCTCGCCCTCGACTGGCGCGCCGGCGCGCCGATTCCCTCCGCCGAGTACACCGACGTCGAGCACGGCGTCTGGCGGGTGGTGGCGGCCGAACTGGCGCCCCTCCACCGGGAGCACGCGTGCCGCGCCTTCCTCGAAGCCAAGGAAAGCCTCGGGCTCCCGGGCGATCACGTCCCCCAACTCGACGAGGTGAGCGCCCTGCTCGCGCCGCGCACCGGCTTCCACTACCTGCCGGTGGCCGGGCTGGCGCCGTTGCGCGACTTCTACGGCGCCTTCTCGGGCGCCGTCTTCTACTCCACCCAGTACCTGCGCCACCCCTCGATGCCGCTGTACACGCCCGAGCCCGACATCATCCACGAGGTCGTCGGCCACGCCAACCAGCTGGCCTGTCCCGAACTGGCCGCGATCTACCGGCTGGTGGGCCACGCGGTCGACCGCACGCGGGGCGACGACGCGCTGCGCTTCCTGTCCCGCGTCTTCTGGTTCACCATGGAGTTCGGCGTTGTGTGGGAGGGCCACGAGCCCAAGGCGTACGGGGCCGGCATCCTGTCGTCGGTCGGTGAGACCGCCGCCTTCCGATCGGCCGAACTGCGTCCCCTCGACCTTGTGGCCATGGGCACGCTCGCCTACGACATCACCCGGTACCAGCCCGTCCTCTTCGCGGGCCGCTCAATGACGCACCTCGCCGACGTGCTCGCCGAGTTTTTCTCGACCTTCGACGACGACGCCCACGCCCGGCTCGTGCGAAAGGCAGCTTGATGACCACCACGGCGCCCTCGCCTTCGACGCAGACCACCCGCACGCAGCTGCTGGGATGGGACGCCATCGAGTTGTGGGTCGGCAACGCCCGAGCCATGGCCGGGTTCCTGTGTTCGGCGTTCGGCTTCCGGGTCACCGCCTACTCGGGGCCGGAGACGGGCTGCGACAAGCACGCGTCGTACGTGCTGGAACAGGGCCGGGTTCGGTTGGTGGTGACCGCGGCGCTGGCGCCCGACTCGCCCATCGCCGTGCACGTGCGCGAGCACGGCGACGGTGTGCACGACCTGGTCTTCGCCGTGAGCGATGCGGCGGCGGCCTTCGAGGCGGCCGTGGCTCGCGGTGCGGCCCCTGCCGAGGGGCCGCACGTGGTATCCGACGATGTCGACGGCGCCATCCGCCAAGCCAGCATCGGCGCCTACGGCGAGACGCTCCACACCTTCGTCGACCGTTCCGGGTACCGGGGCGTGTACCGGCCCGGGTATGCGGCGACGGCCTTGCCGCCCGCGCCCGCGGGCCTGCCCGTGGGGCTCGCCCTCGTCGACCACGTGGTCGGCAATGTCGAGAAGGGCGCCCTCGATCGCTGGGTGGACTTTTACGAGAGCGTCCTGGGCTTCGAGCAGCTGCTCCACTTCGACGACGCCCAGATCTCGACGAAGTACTCGGCGTTGATGTCGACGGTCGTTTGGGACGGCAGCGAGATCGTGCTCCCGCTCAACGAGCCCGCCGACGGCCTGCGCAAGAGCCAGATCGAGGAGTACCTCGAAACCTACCGGGGCCCCGGGGTGCAGCACATCGCTCTCCGCACCGACGACATCGTGGCCGCCGTGGCGGCGCTGCGATCCCGGGGCCTGCGGTTCCTGGAACCTCCGGCCGCGTACTACGAGGACGTCGAGCGCCGCCTCGGCCACCTCGACCTCCCGTGGGACGACCTACGCCGCCTCGGCATCCTGGTCGACGCCGAGCCCGACGGCTGGCTGTTGCAGATCTTCACCGAGACGGTTGGGGACCGGCCGACGCTGTTCGTCGAGATCATCCAGCGGGGCGGGGCGCGCGGCTTCGGGGCGGGCAACTTCAAGGCCCTCTTCGAGGCGATCGAGCGCGAGCAGGCCCGCCGCGGGCACTGGTAATGGCGGCGGGCGGCTTCGGCCCCGCCAACCTGCCCTTCGGCGTCGCCCGGCGGCCCGACCGTCTCGCGGTGTGCGTCACGGCCCTTGGCGACGACGTCATCGACCTGGCCCGCCTCTCCGACGCCGGCGTGCTCGCACTGCCGGCGGCCGTGTTCCAGCGATCCTCGCTCAACGCCTTCCTGGCGTGCGGCCGTGCCGCGTGGGAACGGGTGCGGGCCGAGATCGCCTCGGCCATCGAGGCCGGCGACGAACGGCTGGCGGTGGCGTCGGCGCCGCGGCGGACGGTCGAGCTCCTCCTGCCCGTCGCGGTCGGCGACTACGTCGACTTCTCCGCGTCCCTGCACCACGCCACCCGCATGGGCCGGCTGCTGCGGCCGGGCGAGGAACCCCTTCCGCCCAACTGGCGCCGCCAGCCGGTCGCGTACCACGGCCGGGCGGGTTCGATCGTCGTCTCCGGTACGCCGATCGTCCGCCCCCACGGCCAGATAGCCGACCGTGGGGGCGGCGACGCGATCGGCGAACCTTCCGTCCGCCCTACCGAGGCGCTCGACATCGAAGCCGAGGTCGCCTTCGTGGTGGGCGCTGGGAGCCGGCTCGGGCGCCCGGTCAAGGCGTCGGCCTTCCGCGACCACGTGGCCGGCGCGCTCCTGCTCAACGACTGGAGCGCGCGGGACATCCAAGCTTTCGAGCAGCGTCCGCTGGGCCCGTTCCTGGGCAAGTCGTTCGCCACCTCGGTGTCGCCGTGGCTCATCACGCTCGACGCCCTCGAAGCGCACGCCGTCGACGGGACCTACGACCTCCGCCTCGAGGTCGAGCTCCAAGGCACGGTCGTGAGCCGCCCGACGTACACGTCGATGCACTGGACCCCCGCCGAGCTGCTGGCCCACATGACGCTCAACGGCGCCGCCCTGCGGCCGGGCGACGTCTTCGCGTCCGGCACCGTCTCCGGCCCCGACCTCGGCACGGCGGGGTGCCTCACCGAGCTGACCGAGCTCGGGCGCCGACCGCTCGAACTGCCGGACGGATCGCAGCGCGCCTTCCTGGAGGACGGCGATACGGTCACCCTGCGCGGCGCCGCCGGCTGTGTCTCGCTCGGCGAGGTCACCGGCACGATCCATCCCGCGCTGTCCCTGGAGGATTGACATGCCGCACTTCCTGTCGGTGGGCGAGGTTCCCAAGAAGCGTCATCTCCGCACGCCTGGCCCGGAGGGCGGGCTGCTGCACGAGGAGCTGATGGGGGAGGAGGGCTTCTCCGGGGAGTCCTCGCTCCTCTACCACCTGTGGTCCCCATCGGCCATCGTCGGCGCGGCGCCGGTGGCGGACGGCGTCGTCGCCAGCCGGCCCCCGCTCGTCCCCAACCTGCCGCTGTTGCCACGCCACCTGCGCACGCCGCTGCTGCCCGCGGGCGGGGACCCCGTCACCGCTCGCGTGCCCTTGCTCGGCAACGGCGACCTCACGCTGGCGTGGGTGGGCGCCAACCGCTCCAGCCCCCTCTATCGCAACGCCGTCGGCGACGAACTGGTCTACGTCCAGGCGGGCGCCGCCGTGCTGGAATCAGTCTTCGGGCCGCTGGCGGCAGGCCCCGGGGACTACGTCATCGTCCCCCGCTCGACGACGCACCGGTGGGTCGTTTCGGAAGGCGCGCCCGTCGAGCTGCTGGTGATCGAAGCCCGCGGCCACATTCGCCCGCCAAGGCGGTACCTGTCGCCGACGGGACAGTTCCTCGAGCACGCGCCGTACTGCGAACGTGACCTGCGCGGTCCGGACGCGCCGCTCGTCGACGCCGGCGACGGTCCCGTCGACGTGCTCGTCCGCCACCGTGACGGCCTCAGCGTCCACCGCCACGCGCGGCCGCCGTTCGACGTCATCGGCTGGGCCGGTTGCCTCTACCCGTGGGCGCTGTCGATCCACGACTTCGAACCGATCGTTGGCGCCATCCACCAGCCGCCGCACGTGCACCAGACCTTCCAGGGCGACGGGTTTGTGGTGTGCTCGTTCGTGCCCCGCCCGTACGACTTCCACGACGGCGCCATCAAGGTGCCGTACCACCACTCCAACGTCGACAGCGACGAGGTCTTGTTCTACTCGCACGGCGACTTCATGAGCCGGGCCGGTTCAGGCATCGGCATCGGTTCGATCTCGCTCCACCCCAGCGGGTTCGTCCACGGTCCCCAGCCGGGCAGCGTGGAGCGGGCCGCCGACCAGACGAGGACCGAGGAGGTGGCGGTGATGATCGACACCTTCCGGCCCCTCGACCTCGGCCCCGCGGCGCTGGCGGTCGCCGACGACGACTACCCGTGGACGTGGGCGCGGGGTCGCTAGGGGGCGCGACGGTGCGGCGGGTATGACGACGAGGGCGGCTGGCCGCCGAGCCCGCGAGACACGTTTCCGGGTGGCTCGCGCGCTGGGTCGCCCGGACCGCGGGGTGGCGGCTTGGCCTCACGATTGCGATCGCCGTCGTGCTCTGGAACGTCATGGGCCCCCGTCGTCTACGGCCGCTGAGGCGACCGGGGCCGAAAAGAAGCCCGAAGGGCGGGAACCGCTCGAACCTCGGAGGTTTGGCGGGGGCCGCAATCAGGGACATCACCTTGCGTGACCGACGTTCTTCCGCCCGGGTCAACCAACAAGCCGCTGCGCCCCGTCGACGCCAGCAAACAGCCGCAACCCGAGCAACTCAAGCGCGTCGGACCGTGGAAGCAGCGGCTGCGGCAGGTCCCGTGGGGGAAGGTCGGCATCGGCACGGCTGCGTTCGTGGTGCTCGTCGCCGTCGTCCCTCCGTTCCGCAACGCGATCGCGACGGTGACCCGCCGGGTGATCCTGTTTTTGGCCTCGCCTTTCTCACCCTCCATCGCCGGTTTCGAGGACCTCCCCGAGGCGAGCCGCGTGCTGGCCGCCGACGGCCGCGAGATCGGCACGCTCGGAACCGAGATGCGCGAGCCGGTCAAGCTCGCAGACCTGCCGCCCCACGTGCCCAAGGCGGTCCTGGCGGCCGAGGACGCCAACTTCTACAGCCACAGCGGCGTGGACCCGGGCGCCGTGTTCCGGGCCATGTTCCACGTCATCGCCGGGCGCACCCAGGGCGGCAGCACGATCACCCAGCAGCTCGCCAAGTTGAACTACACGACGGGCGAGCGCACCTTCGGCCGCAAGTTCAAGGAGCTGCTGTACGCCAGCCGGCTGGAGGACAAGTACACCAAGGACGAACTGCTGGAGCGCTACCTGAACCAGGTCTACTTCGGCGAGGGCGCGTACGGCATCGCCGAGGCGTCCACCCGGTTTTTCGGCGTCGAACCCCAGAAGCTGACGCCCGCCCAGGCGGCCATGCTGGCGGGCAAGATCCAGGCGCCGAGCCGGCTCGATCCGTACACCCATGCGGACCAGGTGACCAAGCGCCGCGACCAGGTCCTGCGGTCCATGGCCGGCCACGGGTGGCTGAGCGCCAAGGAGCTGTCGGACGCCCTGAGCTCGACCCTCAACGTGGTCGAGCGCCAGCCTGACGCGGGAGCACTGACCGGCGCCAAGGCGCCCCACTTCGTCAACTACGTCGGGCGGGAGGCGGCCGGGCTTGCCGACCTCGGCTCCTCGGCCGAGGTGCGTCGCCAGAAGGTGCTCACCGGCGGCTACGAGATCCAGACGACGCTCGACGCCAAGGCCTACGAGGCCGCCGTCTCGGCCGTCAAGCAGACCCTCGGGGAGCCGGGCGACCCGACCACCGCCATCGTGTCGGTCCAGCCCGGGGACGGCGCCATCCGCGTCCTGTTCGGCGGCCTGGACCCCAACCTCCAGTTCGACCCCGCGAGCCAGGGCCGCCGCCAGCCCGGCTCTTCGTTCAAGCCCTACGTCTACATGGCCATGCTCAAAGCCGGCATTAACCCGGCCACGGCCTACGACGGCACGTCGCCGCAGACGCTCGACTGCAACAAGTCCCAGTGGAAGGTCCGCAACTACGAGGGCGAGAGCGCCGGCTCGATCAATGTCGACGACGCCCTGGCCGACTCCGTCAACGTCGTGTTCGCTCAGATCATGGCCCAGGTCGGCCCCGGCGCCGTGGCCGACGTGGCCCAGACCGCGGGCATCGACAAGGCCGACGTCACGCCGCCCGAATGCGCCATGGCCCTGGGCGGGCTTCGCCAAGGCGTGAGCCCGCTCGAGCAGGCGACCGCCTTCGCGACCTTTGCGGCCAAGGGCGAGTACGCCAAGCCCTACGCCATCACCAAGATCAGCGACCGGGACGGGCACGTCCTCTACGACCACGGGTCGCCCAAGACCTCGCACGCCTTCAAGGACAAGGAGGCGGGCGTCCTCACCGCCGCCCTCGAAGGCGTCGTGAAGAACGGCACGGGGACCGCCGCCGCCATCGGGCGGCCTCTGGCGGGCAAGACGGGCACCACCGAGAACTACGGGAACGCGTGGTTCATCGGGTACGTCCCGCAGATGAGCACGGCGGTGTGGGTCGGCTACCCCGACGGCGACCGTCCCATGACCAGCGTCCACGGCCGCTCGGTGACGGGCGGCTCGTTCCCGGCCATGACCTTCAGCCGCTATATGAAGGCGGCCTTGGCGGGAACGCCGGTGCAGGACCTTTACCGGGCCAGCTTCGACGAGCTCGACCGTCGCCCGGCGGCGTCCTCGCCGACCCTGCCGGCGAACACCGCGCCGCCTCCGACGGCGGCCGCCCCAACGACGGCGGCGGCGCCAACCGTGCCCCCGACGACCGCCGCGCCAGTGACGACCCGAGCGACGACCCCGCCGACAACGGTGGCGACGGTCACCACCCGGCCGTCGGTGACGCCGACGGTCCCAACGCCGACCGTGCCCCTCCCGACGGCGCCGACCAACACCGCGCCCCCGACGACGGCCGCCACCGGGCCGGGCCTAACGCCAACGACGGGACCGCCGTAGGCGGCCCTCCTCCGGGGCCGCTGCCGCGGGCGCGTCTGTCAACCAGACGCCTTCGTCCTCGGCGAGGGTCAGCTTGGCGGGGCCGGTGACCCGGTTGACCGCCTGGACCTCGACCATCATCGACATCTTCCCGAAGAAGTCGTGCTGGGGCACCCGCCGCATGGAGGACACGGTGTAGGGCCAGTCCGTCTCGGGGTTCGGCTTGCGATACGTCTCCCGGTAGAAGACGTCACCGACCTGGAGCTCGGCGGCCGTCTTGCGGATCACCCCGAAAGTATGGCGCGGGCCACCAGATCCGTCCCGAACGCGGTGAGGATGGCCAGGTACAGCAGGCCGGTGGCGGCCATCACCGCCGCGTAGGCCCGTTCCCTGAGGGCGGCCCTGGTGACCGCGCACAGCGCCAGGGTGGTGACCGCGCACGCCAGCCACATCCAGCCGAGGACCCCGTTCCAGCCGTCGTCGACGGTCCCGTTGAGGACCGACACCATGCCCGGCGGCCAGAGCAGTACGGCGATCTCGAGCGGCCACACCAGGGCGAGCCACCGCACCAGGTCGAGGAGGGGAGCGCGGCCCAAGCCGGGCTGCACGAGGTACCAGTGGCCCAGGAGCATGGCGTCGGAGACCGCGCCCAGGAACGCGGCGCCGACGATCGTGCGGACCACCACGAGGGCGTGGGGACCGCCGGCGTCCAGGCCTGCGAAGATCAGCCCCAGCAGGCCGATCAAGGGCGCCACCAGGTCGAGGGCGGGCGGGAATTCGGCGGGCCGAGCGGGCGGGCCGGCCGGGGCCGCGTCCGCGCTGCTGGCCCCCGAGGGCGAAGGTCGCTCGCCGACCATGGCCTGCACGCGGGCCGCTCGACGTTCCCGCCGGGCGCGCTCGCCGGCCACTCCCGCCTTGCGCCGCACGATCGACACGGTGAGGGCGGAGAGGGCGGCGGCGGCTGTCAGTGCGGCGCAGGCGTCCCGAGCGGCCGAGGGCTCGAGCGCTCGGCCGGCGAGCACTGCGATCGCCGCCAGGGTGGCGTAGGCGCCGCGGAGGAGCCAGCCGTAGCCGATGCCCACCTCACGGCGCCGGCTCGTGACCCAGAGGAAGAACAAGCCGCCGGCGGCCCACTGCAACAGCACGGTGGCGGCGTCCAAGCGGGGCACCGGTCAAGTTTCGCAGGCGATCCCGTCGTGGTCGCGGTCGAGGCCCGTAGACATCGGGGCCGATCACCCCGAACTCACCGCCCGCGATGAAAGCCGGACCGTCGCTTATGCCGGCGCAGTCGACGTCGGGCGCGCCACCGGGACGCACACACCGACGTACGACGGGTGGCACGCCTCGGTGGTCGTCGTCCTCACCGCGGCCGCGGTCCGCACCGACGCGCCGCCGGCCGCGGCCCGGGTCGTGGTGGCGCCGGGCCGGGCGGTGGTGGTGGGGGCCGCCGAGGGCGACGGCGCC
>JAHFUQ010000091.1 GCA_023265045.1 Acidimicrobiia bacterium | reverse complement strand
CAGCTCGAGCGCCGCGTCCCGGGCCACGAGCTGGTCGTCCCACTGCACGATGAACTGCACCGGGCAGGTGAGCGCCTTGGCGTCGAGATGCATCCGGTCGCGCGTGGGCCCGAGCAGGCCCATCAACCCGAACACCGCGGCCTCGACGTGGGGCTCGGACGCGGCGAACGGGACTCCGTAGATCGTGCCCATGGAGAGCCCCCAGTAGCCGAGCGTGCCGACGCCGACCTCGTCGAGGTGGCGTAGCTCGTCGATGACGGCGCGCCACTCCCCGATGATGTCGTCGGTGCTGCCGGGCCGCGACCATTCGGCGAGGAAGGCACTGAACAGTTGCATGTCGTCGCCCGCGCCCTCGGCCCGGTCGCCATGGCCCGGGGCGTCGGTCGCGGCCACCGCAAACCCGTGGTCGCGCACGAGGAGCGTCGCCAGCGCGAGGACGTGGTCGACGCGCTTGTGGAGCGTCGCCCCATGGCCCACGAATACGAGCGGTCGCGGTCCCGCCATGCCGTCGTTGGGGTGCCAGAGGACGCCGGGCACGGTGCGGCCGTCGACGGTGACCTCGAATTCCCGCTCGGCGACCGAGTCGGCGACGTGCGTCTTTGCCAGCCAGCGCATCGCGACGAGCTTAGGGATCGGCGCACCCGTGTCGGGTTCAGTAATCTGGCCTCTGATGCGCGAGGCCTATGCCGTCCTGAACGGCCCGGGTCGGCCTTCGCCCCTCGATGTCCTGGCGAGGGCCGCGCTGGCCGTTCACGGGCCTGCCTCGATCGAAGAGAAGCTCTCCTGGGCGACCGAGGCGCTGCGTTCCGTGACGGGCGCGACGCTGGCCGCGTACGTCGGCCTGCGGGCCGAAGACGGCCGCCCGACTGCCGTGGACGGGGTCGTGAGTTACGAGGTGGACTCGTTGGTCCGCCCCGTGCTGTCGCAACTGGCGTCGCGCGCCGTGGGCGCCCCGGCCGGGTTCCGAGGCAAGGAGCTGCGACGGGATCGGCGCTGGCGGCTGTTCCTCGAACGCGCCGGACTCCCCGCCCGCGCCGACGCCCTCGCCGTCGTCGTACCGGCAGGGGGGGGCGAGACGTGCGGGGTCCTGCTCGTCGTCCACCGCGACGAGGAGCATTTCGACGACCAGGACGAGGCCAGCGCGCTGGCGTTTGCGGCCCACCTCGGGGTCGCCCTCGACAACGAGCTCCGGCTCGTCCGGCTGGCCGAGATCCAGCAGGAGCAACGGGGCGTCGTACACGCGCTGCAAGAAGCGGTACGGCCGCCCACGCCGACCGTCGATTCCGCCGAACTGGGAGTCCATCACCTTCCCGCCGACCGCAGCGCCCCGACGGGCGGCGACCTCCACGACTGGTTCGTCGTGCCCGACGGCGACCTGTTCCTCGTCGTCGTCGACGTGATGGGCAAGGGTGTGGCGGCGACCAAGGACGCCCTCGCGGTGACCCACGCCGTCCGTCTTCTCGCCCTTGACGGGTGCCCGCTCGAAGACCTCGTTTCGCGTGCGGATCGGTTGCTGACGGCGCACAGCCCCGACCTCGTCGCGACCGTGGTCGTGGCGCGGTACCGCCCGGCCAACGGTCATCTGAGCGTCGCCAACGGCGGCCAGCCCCCGCCCCTGCTGATGACCGGCGACGGGAACGTGCGACTGGTCAGCGCCACCGGTGTCGCGGTGGGATGGCCCGGCGCGGGCACCAGCGAGGTGGTCGAGCTCGATCTCGATCGCAACGACACGCTCGTGCTCTATACCGACGGCCTCATCGAGTCGACCAAGGACGTGCTCGTCGGGCTCGACAACCTGGTCCGGGCGGCCGGGCAGGTGGCCCGGTACCCGTCGGCGCACGTGGCGCGCGCCCTCGTCGAACGGTCGTTGTCCGGCGCCATGCGCCGTGACGACGCGCTGGCGCTGGCCCTGCGGAGACGGACGCCCCCGCCTCCCGATTCGGCCGCTCCGCTGGCGCCGTTCGAGTACCGGTTCTCGCCGTCGCGCGCCACCGTCTCCCTCGCCCGCCACCTCCTGTCGGACTGGCTCGAGCACATCGCCGTCGAGGACTCCGAGCGCGCCGACCTGGTGCTGGTGGCGTCCGAACTGTGCGCCAACGCGGTGCGCCACGCCAGCGGGGCCCCGTCGGCCTTGTCGCTGCGGGCGTCGGCCGAAGCCGACGCCATCGTCATCGAGGTGGAGGACGACGGCGACGGTTTCGAGCTCGAATCCTTGTACGACGACGAGGTGCCCGACGTCGATGCCGAGCAGGGGCGCGGCCTCTACGTCGTCGAGGCGTTGAGCGACGAGATCTCCGTACGCCGCGAAGGCGAGCGGACCGTCGTGCGGGTCGTGCGGCGGGCGGTCCTACCCGAGCGCTGATGGGCAGGGCCGGGTCCGCGGCGGGGGGTTAGCCGCCGCCCGAAGGGCGTGTGGCGTCGCCTGCGTGGCATGGAACGCCTAATTGCCAGCAGACGAACGCCCACGAGTCGGCCAGTTCGTCGGCCTGTTTCCACCGGGGCTTGCCTTGGCCGTGCCCGGCGCGTTCCTCGACGCGCAGCAGGGTCGGGCCGCTGCCGGTGGCCGCCGCGGCCTGAACCCGGGCCGCGAACTTTCGCGCGTGCATGGGGTCGACCCGCGAGTCGGACTCGGCCGTGAGGATGAGCAGCGCGGGGTAGTCGAAGCCGTCGACGACGTGGTGGTAGGGCGAGTAGGCGTGCAGCGCCGGGAACTCGTCGGCCTTGTCGGGGTCGCCGTACTCGGGGACCCAGAGCGCGCCGATGAGGAAGCGGTGGTAGCGGAGCATGTCGAGCAGCGGCACCGCGCACACCGCGGCGCGGCACAGGTCGGGTCGCTGCGTGATGGTGGCGCCGACCAGCAGGCCGCCGTTCGAGCCGCCCCTGATCGCCAGGCGCTCGGGCGACGTGCGCCCGCGGTCGACGAGCCAGTTGGCGGCCGCGGCGAAGTCGTCGAACACCTGCTGCTTGCGGTTGAGCATGCCGGCGCGGTGCCACTCCTCGCCGTACTCGGCGCCGCCCCGGATGCCCGCCAGGGCGAACACGCCGCCAGCGTCGCACCACGTCACGATGCCCGGCGAGAACGCCGGCGTCGAGGAGATGGCGAACCCTCCGTAGCCCGTCAACGCCGTGGGTGTGTCGGGCGTCGGCGCCGTGGCCGCGGCCGACACGAGGAACATGGGCACCGCGGCGCCATCCGACGACGGGTAGAAGACTTGTTCGACGCGGTAATCGGTGGGCTCGAGCGGCGTCGGGTGGTTGCTCCACGGCTCGAGGCCACGGTCCGGCGTCCACCGCCACAGCGCGCTGGGGCGGGCGAACGAGGTGAAGGCGAGGAAGGCGCGTTCGACGCCCGGCTCGGCGTCGAACCCGCCGACGGCCCCCGGCTCGGGCAGGGCGATCTCGCGCGGCGCGGCGCCGTCGCCCGCACCGTCGCCCGCACCGTCGCCGATGCGCGCGTGGCGCCAGAGACGGGAGACGGCGTGCTCGGTCGTGGCCACGAGGAGCGAGTCGCCGGCGACGACGAACCCGTCGATCACCGCGGTTGTCTCCGCGACGACGGTCTCCCAGTTGTCGCGCTGGGGCTGTGTCACCGGAGCGCTGACGATGCGGCCGCGCGGCGCGTCCACACTGGTGGACGCGTAGAAGCGGTCGCCTACGACCTGGCCCCAGGTCCACTCGTCCTCGCCCTCGATGACCGTCGCGTGCTTACCGGTCTCGCGGTCGAGCACGATCACGTCGGTGCGCGTCGGCATGAGGTGGACGTGCAGGACGAGCCAACGCCCGTCCGGGGAGATCGCGGCCATGGGCAGGGCGGTGCGGTCGAGCCCGTCGCCGAGAAGCAGTTCGTCGTCCTCTTGGGGGAGGCCGACGACATGCCAGTAGACCTTCTCCCAGTACCCCTCCTCGCCGTCGGGGACCGACGACGGGTCGGGCAGGCGGCTGTAGGCGAAGGCGGAGGCGTCGGGCAACCACGCCACCGACGGGTGCCGTACCGGGCCGATGGCGTCGGGCAGGAGCGCGCCGCCTTCGATGTCGAGGATGCGCAGCGTGCCGTGCTCGCTGCCGGCCTGCGACACGCCGTAGGCGAGGAGCCGACCGTCGGGGGACGGCGAGAACCAGTCGATGGCGGCGGCGTGGTCTGCGGCTGCGTCGTGGGGATCGACGAGGGTGCGGGGCGCCACGCCGGCGTCGACCGCCGAGCGCATCACGACCACGGCCTGGTCGAGGTCACCCCACCGCTCCAGGGTGAACACCCGGTCGCCGGCGACGACGGGCGCGCCCACCGAGCCGATCTCGAGAAGGTCCATAAATCGTCGGTGCAGCGGGGCGCGCTGGGGCAACGCGTCGAGCACCGTGCGTGTCCGCGCGTTCTGGGCCGTCACCCACGCGCCTACTTCCTCAGATTCACCGTCCTCGAGCCACCGGTACGGATCGGCGACCTCGACGCCGTGGAGGACCTCGACGACGTCGTCGCGCCGGGCAGGCGGCGCGTCAGGGACCCTAACGCCCGGCGTTGGGCCGCTTGCCGTGGTTGGCCTTGTTGCGACGGCTGCGAATCTTCCGCTTGCTGGTTTTCTTCGACATGAGTCGACGAGGCTAGCCGAGAAGGGCGGGTACCCTTCCGGCTATGGAGCGACTGGGGCTCGTGGGCCTCCCCAATGCGGGCAAGTCGTCCCTGTTCAATGCGCTGACCGGGGGCTCGGCGCTGGTGGCGTCCCACCCCTTCTCGACGACCGACACCACGGTCGGGATGGCGCAGGTGGCCGACCCCCGGTTGGACGCCCTGGCCGTGATGAGCAAGTCCCGCAAGAAGATCGGGGCGACGGTGCAGCTCGTCGACATCGCCGGGCTGGTGGCGGGCTCAGCCAGCGGCGAGGGGCTCGGCAACCGTTTCCTCGGCGGCATCCGCGAAAGCGACGCCATCGTGCTCGTGCTGCGGGCGTTCGAGGACCCGAACGTCCCCGGCGACACCGACCCGCTGTCGGACCTGCACACGTTGGAGCTGGAGCTGGTGCTGTCCGATGTCGAGTCGGCCGAGGCGCAGCTGGCGAAACGGCGCAAGATGATCAAAGGCGACCCGACGCAGGTGGCGGCGGTGGCCGTGTTGGAAGCCGCGGTGGACGCCCTGAACGCGGGCACGCCGCTGTACCGGTCGTCGCTGACCGCAGCGCAACGAGTCGAGCTGCGCCCCATGTTCCTGCTGACGACCAAGCCGGTGCTGGCCGTCGTGAACCTGGGCGAGGACCAGCTCGACAACGTGGACGGCATGACCAAGCCGGTCGCCGCCGAGTTGGGCGACGCCGCCGACGTGCTGGGCGTCAGCGTGCAACTGGAGGCGGAGGCCGCTCGTTTGGATCCGGCTGATCGGGCCGAACTGCTGGACGGGCTCGGCCTCGGCGAGGGCGCGCTGCCGCGCGTCGTCGCCGCCGCCTACCAGCTTCTTGGCCGGCGGACCTTCCTCACCACCGGCGACAAGGAGTCGCGTGCGTGGACCTTCCGGGCCGGCGCCAAGGCGCCCGAGTGCGCGGGCGTCATCCACTCCGACCTGCAGCGCGGCTTCATCCGCGCCGAGGTGATCCGCTGGGACGAGCTGCTCGGCCTCGGCTCGTGGAACGCAGCCAAGGACGCGGGCAAGCTGCGGGTCGAGGGCAAGGAGTACGAGGTCGCCGACGGAGACGTCCTCGAAATCCGCTTCAACGTGTAGCGGCAGAACGATGGCGTGGCTGCTTCGCGACGACCAGGTGTTGGCGGCGTTGGAGCTGGCCGAGCAGCGGAGCGCCCGCATGCGCGGGCTGCTCGGCCGGGACCACGTCGACGGCGCCCTGCTGATCCGGCCCGCCAAGTCGGTGCACAGCTTTGGCATGCGCTTCGCGATCGATGTGGCGTTCTGCGATAAGGACATGATGGTGCTGCGCACCGTTGGGTTGCGGCCGAACCGGCTGACGCGCGTCTCGCTCCGGTGCGCTTGCATCATCGAGGCCGAGCTGGGCGCGTTCGCCCGGTGGAAGTTGGAGCCCGGCCAACAACTGGAAGTGCGCGAGTGAGGGGTGCGTTGGTGATCGTCGGGACGCCGATCGGGAACCTCGGCGATCTGTCGCCGCGCGCCGTCGAGGTGCTGGGCGCGGCCGATGTCATTGCGTGCGAGGACACCCGTCGCGTGCGCCAGTTGCTCACGCACTGCGGGATCTCGGCGCGCGGGCGGCTCATCACCGTCAACGACCACACCGAGGCCGGGGCCGTCCCTGGCGTGCTCGAGCGGCTGGAGGCGGGCGAGACCGTCGCGGTCGTGTCCGACGCCGGGATGCCGGGCATCTCGGATCCGGGCGAGCAGTTGGTCTCGGCGGCGGCGGCCGCCGGCCATGTCGTGCAGGTCGTGCCCGGCCCGTCAGCGGCGGTGGCCGCCCTGGTTGTGAGCGGGCTGCCCGCGGGCCGGTTCGCGTTCGAGGGGTTCCTGCCCCGCAAGGGCAGAGCGCGCGAGGAACGGCTGGCGGCGCTCGCCCGCGATCGGCGCACGACAGTGGTGTACGAAGCGCCGCACCGCGTGCGCGACACGGTGGCGGACCTGCTCGTCGCGTGCGGGCCAGTGCGTCGCATCGCGATCGCGCGCGAGCTCACCAAGATGTTCGAGGAGGTCTGGCGCGGCACGTGCGAGGGCGCCGCAGATCACCTTGCCGGGACCGAACCGCGCGGCGAGTTCGTGTTGGTCGTCGACGGCGCGCCGGAGCCACCTCCGCCCGACGCGGGCGCCGTCGAGGCGGCGCTGCGCACGTTGATGGCCGGGGGGGCGGACAAGCGGTCGGCTGTCGCGCTGGTTGCGGCGCAGATGGACGTTTCCAAACGCGAGGTTTACGAGGTCGCAATTCGGCTCTCGTAGCGCGCCCCGCCGCATAGCCTTGCGCCCGTGAGCCGCTTCTACATCACCACGCCGATCTACTACGTCAACGACGCGCCTCACATCGGCCACGCCTATCCGACGGTGATCGCCGACGCGGTGAGCCGCTGGCATCGCCTGCTCGGTGACGACGTCTTGTTCGTCACCGGCACCGACGAGTACGGGCTGAAGAACCAGCAAGCCGCGGAGGCGCAGGGGCTGCATCCCAAGGAGCTCGCCGACCGCAACAGCACGCGGTTCCGCGCCGCGTGGGACTTGCTCGACATTGTGTACGACGACTTCATCCGCACGACCGAGGAACGCCACACGCGTTCGGTGCAGAAGTTCCTGCAGGCGATCTACGACAACGGCGACATCGAACTAGGCACCTACGAGGGCCTGTACTGCGTGGCGTGCGAGGCGTACTACACCGAGGGCGACCTGGACGACGGGCTGTGCCCGATCCACCACCGGCCGGTGGAGCTGGTGAAGCAGGAGAACTGGTTCTTCCGGCTCTCGCGGTACGAACAGCGCCTGCTCGACCACTACGCAGCCCACCCGGACGCGGTCATCCCCGCCACCCGGCGCAACGAGGTGTTGGGCTTCATCCGCCAGGGTTTGCAGGACATCTCGATCAGCCGCAGCTCGTTCGACTGGGGCGTCCCGCTGCCGTGGGACCCGACGCACGTCACCTGGGTGTGGTTCGACGCCTTGCCCAACTACATCACCGCCGCCGGGTACGGCGACGATCCGGAGCGGTTCGCGCACTGGTGGCCGGCCGACTACCACCTCGTCGGCAAGGACATCATCCGGTTCCACGCCGTCTACTGGCCGGCCATGCTGCTGGCGGCTGGGCTCGAACCGCCGCGGAGCGTCGCCGCCCACGGGTGGTTGCTGGTCGGTGGCGAGAAGATCTCCAAGAGCGGCGCCAAGTTCACGCAGATCACCCCGGCCGACCTCGTCGCGGAGTACGGCGTCGACGCGACGCGGTATCACTTGCTGCGCGAGGTCCCGCTCGGCGGCGACGGCGAGTTCTCGTACGAAGGGCTCGAGGCGCGGTACAACGCCGACCTCGCTAACAACTTCGGCAACCTCGTCTCGCGCGTCACCACCGTTGTCGGGACCAAGTGCGACGGCATCGGTCCGGCGCCGAGTGCGGACAGTTCACTGAAGGACGTCGCGGCGGATGTCGTGCGCGCCACCACGGACGCGTGGGGCCGTCTCGCGCCATCGGACGCACTTGAGGCGACCTGGCAGCTGATCCGTCAGACGAACGCGTATCTCGAGGCCCACGAACCGTGGAAAGCGGAGCCTGGCGCGGAGGTCGACGCGGTGTTGGGCGACGCGCTCGAGGCGTTGCGCATCGTGTGCATCCTGGCGTCGCCGGCCTTGCCGCGCTCGACTGCAGAAGCATGGCGGCGGCTCGGCCTCGAGGGCACGCCCGCCGGGCAGCGTTTGCCTGCCGCGGTGGAGTGGGGTAACTCATCGGGCGGGCGCCCGATCGAGAAGGGTGAGCCGCTGTTCCCGCGCCGAAAGGGCTGAGGATGTGGACTGACTCGCACTGCCACCTGCAGTACGACGGCATCGCCGGCGACGCCCTGGCGCGTGCGGCCGAAGCGGGCGTCGATCGGATCATCTGCGTCGGCACTGACGCGGAGCAGTCGAAGGCGGCCGTCGAGATTGCCGCCTCCGCCCCGGGCCGCGTGTGGGCCACCGTAGGCGTGCATCCGCACGAGGCGAAGTTCGGGACCGACGGGATCCTTCCCTTGCTCGACGCGGACGGCGTCGTCGCGGTGGGCGAATGCGGGCTCGACTACCACTACGACCACTCGCCGCGCGACGTGCAGCGCGCCGCGTTCGCGGCGCAGATCGCGCTGGCGCGCATCCACGACCTGGCGCTCGTCGTGCACACGCGCGAGGCCTGGGACGACACCTTCGAACTGCTGTACACCGAGACCGCGCCGGAGCGGATCGTGTTCCACTGCTTCACGGGCGGGCCCGAGGAGGCGCGGCGGGCGCTGCGGTTCGGGGCCTACCTGTCCTTCAGCGGGATCGTCACGTTCCCCAAGGCGGAGGAGGTCAGGGAAGCGGCCAGGATGTGCCCGCTCGACCGCCTCCTCGTCGAGACGGATGCTCCCTACCTGGCGCCGGTTCCGCACCGCGGGGGGCCGAACCAGCCCGCCTTCGTACCTGTTGTGGGCGCTGCGGTAGCAGCAGTGCGCAACGCTCATGAACAGGACATTTGCGCCGCCACAACCGCCAACGCGACCGCCGTATTCAGCCTTGGTCGCCCCCGGTAGCTTGCCCCGCTAGATGTCAGGCTCCTATATTTCGCCTTCCGTTCCCGAGGTGGCAGTAGGGCCGCAATAGGGACCCGACAGGAAAGGGTGGGAACTCCTGACGGCCAAGGACGTGGGGATCAACCGCCCGCGGTGTGTAGTTGGGGTGTTCGCATCGGTTCTGCTGCTACCGGCGTTCGTGCTGCGTAGCCTGAGTGCGAGCGCGCCCGCTCCCGCCTTCGACCTGAGTGCTTCGACCGCGCTCACCACTCCCTCCACGTGGCTGAGCCCGGAGCGGATCGTGGATGAGCCGTCCGTGCTGGCGGCGGCGCCGTTGCAGGTGCGGGCGACGATCCCGGTTACGACCTCGATCACCCGGGCGACGACGTCGACGACGCTCAGCGACGTCACGACGCGGTTGGCCCCGACGTCGACCCTCGGTGTGACGGCGACCACCCTGGGGTCGAAGGCGGCCGTGGCCACGTCCACCTCCTCGGTCGCACGCTCAACGACGACGGTTGCGGCCACCACGACGACGACGCGGGTGGTCGTCGCGCTGCCCGCCTTGGGGCCGGTGACGCCCGCCGCCAGGCCAGGCGCGCAGTCGGAGCGAGGCGTGGCGTCCTGGTACAACGCCCCCGACCGGACGTGTGCCCACCGCAGCGCGCCCAAGGGCACGATCATCAAGGTGACACGCCCCTCGACCGGTGAGTGGACGACCTGCGAGGTGGCCGACTGGGGGCCGGCGGACACGTCGCGCGTGATCGACCTGTCGATGGACACGTTCGAGTTGTTGAGCCACACCGGCGCTGGGCTGATCGACGTGCTGATCGAGTGGTAACCACTCTGGTGTGACCCTCACCCGCCGGCAGGTGCGAGATCTGCTGGCGGAGTATGGGGCTTCGCCCAGACAGGCGCGGGGGCAGAATTTCGTCGTCGACCCGAACACGGTGCGCCGGGTGGCGCGCCTGGCCGGGGTGGGGCCGGGGTCGCGGGTCGTCGAAGTGGGCGCCGGGCTGGGGTCGTTGACGCTCGCGTTGGCGGAGACGGGCGCCTCGGTGGTGGCGGTGGAGGTTGACACGCGACTGGTGGGGGCGCTGCGTTCGGTCGTGTCCGGGGCGGCAGGGGTGACGGTGGTCGAGAGCGACGCCATGCAGCTGGATTGGGTGGCGTTGCTCGACGGCGGCTCGTGGACGCTGGTCGCGAACCTCCCGTACAACATCGCCACGCCGTTGGTGGCGGATTTGCTCGACGGCGTGCCGGCGATCGAGCGCATGGTGGTGATGGTGCAGGCGGAGGTGGCGTCGCGGCTGGCGGCGGGGGTGGGGGACGAGGCCTACGGGGCCGTGTCGGTGAAGGTGGGCTACTGGGCCGACGCGTCGGTGGTGGGCCACGTGCCGCCGACGGTGTTCTGGCCGCAGCCCAAGGTCGAGTCCGCGATCGTCGACATCCGCCGGCACGCGCGCCAGCCGGTCGGCGTGGCGCGAGAGCGGCTGTTCGCCTTGGTGGCGGCCGGCTTCGGGCAGCGGCGCAAGATGCTGCGCCGTTCGCTGGCGGGGCTGGTGGGGGCGGAGTGCTTCGCCGCGGCGGAGGTGCGTCCTGACGCGCGCGCCGAGGAACTGGACGTCGATGCGTGGGCGAGACTGGCGGCGTGCTCACCGTCGGCGCCGTCGTTGCGCCCGCCAAGCTGACGCTGTCGCTGCGGGTTGTCGGCGTACGGGCCGACGGCTACCACCTCATCGAGTCGGAGATGGTGACGGTCGACCTGGCCGACGAGCTGGTGTTCGGGGAGGGGACCGGGCTGGTGGTGTCGGGGCCGGCGTCGGCGGGCGTGCCGGTCGAAGAGGGCAACCTGGTGCGGCGGGCCTTGGCGGCGGTGGGGCGCTCGGCGTCTGTGGCGTTGGTGAAGCGGATCCCGGCCGGCGCCGGGCTGGGGGGCGGTTCAGCGGACGCGGCGGCCGTGTTGCGGTGGGCCCGGTGCGCGGACATGGCTGTGGCGGCCGGGCTGGGCGCCGACGTGCCGTTCTGCGTGGTGGGGGGACGGGCGATGGTGGCGGGCGTGGGCGAGGTAGTTGCGCCGTTGGCGTTCGAGGACCGGACCTTCACGTTGCTGACGCCGCCGTTCGGCGCCGCCACCGCGTCGGTTTACCGGGCGTGGGACGAGCTGGGCGGGCCCCACGGGGACAACGGCAACGACCTCGAGCCGGCCGCGCTGGCGGTGGCGCCGGGGCTGGCCACGTGGCGGGACCGGCTTGCGGCGGCGGCCGGGACCCGGCCGCGACTCGCGGGAAGCGGATCGACGTGGTTCGTCGAAGGCGAGTTTCCCGGTGAGGGGCGAGTGGTGGTGAAGACGGTGCGGGCGGGCTAGCGCGGTGCTACTTGCCGGCCCGGCGTTGCCAGCGGGTGGCCTTCAGCATCTTCTTGTGCTTCTTCTTGCGCATCCGCTTGCGGCGCTTCTTGATCAGCGATCCCATGAGCGCCGGACACGCTAGCCGAAACCTCGCACGGGGCCGCTCGGGGACCAGGGCTCGAACCTGGACTAGGGACTCCAAAGGACCCCGTGCTGCCGATTACACCATCCCCGAAGGTTCGGATCATGGTACCGGCGGCCTGCGCGAGCCCTTCGCACCATCCGGCGATCATGAGGTTGAGGTCGGTGCTTCGGCGTACGTTCACAACGAGACAGCCGTGGTAGTGGTCCCCGACGTTGCTGCGAACGGTCGAGGGGTTGTGCCGCTTGAGCGTGGTGCGCCGAAAGACGTCGGGCGAGACGCCGACCACTTGGGACCAGTGCATGACTGCGGCCGTGACGTCGGCCGACACGTGAATGGCGACGCGGAACGTGAGCCGGCGTTTCCGATTTCAAGAAGCCGTAGCCACGCGAGGAACAGCCGGATCATGGCCGGATCGGAATTGGAAGCCGGCCACCCTGAGGTCAATGGCGTGTTGCAGTCGCACGTCTGGCTGGGCGATGATGGGCGAACACTAGTTCGGGATGGAATGAAAAGCCAGGGCATGCGCCGGTAGCGCACGGGTGAGCGGTAGAAAGGAGTATGGCCTTGCGGCCCTTGTCGGCAGTGGTGATGGCGGCGGGTGAGGGAAGCCGCATGCGCTCCTCGCTGCCCAAGCCGCTCCACGCCGTGTGCGGGCGCCCGATCCTGCTGCACGTCCTCGACGCCCTGTCCGAACTGCTCGTTGACCGGGCCGTGGTGGTCGTCGGGTGGGGCGCCGAGCGAGTCACCAAGACCCTGCTGGAGGACGGGCCCGGCGATCTCGCCATCGACTTCGTCGAGCAGCGGGTGCCCCGGGGCACGGGCGACGCGGTGTCGGTGGCGCTCACCGCGTTCCCCGACGACGACGACGGCGACGACGGCGACCTGATCGTGCTGCCCGGCGACGCGCCCCTGGTGCGGCCGTCCACCCTCGGCGAGTTGGTGGCCGAGCACCGGTCTGGCGACGCCGCCGTCACCCTGCTCACGGCCCACCTGTCCGACCCCAGCGGGTTCGGCCGGGTGATCCGGGGCAAGGACGGGCGCGTCACCCACATCGTGGAGGACCTCGACGCCACCGAGGCCCAGCTCGAGATCGACGAAGTGGCGACGTCGACGTACTGCTTCCGCCGCAGCGTGCTGGCGCCGGCGTTGCGCCGCCTCAGCCCCGAGAACGCCCAGGGCGAGTACTACCTGACCGATGTGATCTCGGTGCTGTCGCACGCCGGGTACCGGATCTCAGCGATCGCCGCGGCCGACCCGACCGAGGCGCTGGGCGTCAACGACCGCGAGCAACTGGCGGCGGCCGAGGCGGAGCTGCGGCGGCGGATCAACCGCCGGTGGATGCAGGCGGGCGTCGCCATGATCGACCCGGAGCGGACGTACGTGGACGCGTCGGTGCAGCTCGGCCCCGACGTCACCCTGTTCCCGGGCACCATGCTCCAGGGGCACACGGCGGTAGGCGCCGGCGCCCACATCGGACCCGACGTGCGGCTGGCCGACTGCGCCATCGGCGAGGGCGCGAGCGTCGAGATGACCGTCGGGTACGACGCCGAGGTCGGCCCGCATGCCGTCGTCGGTCCCTACGCGGTGTTGAAGCCGGGAACCCATATTCCGCCTGGCGCCACGACCGGGCCGTTCTACACTGCGTCGGCGACCGACGACGAGGGTGTGTAGCGGGGGCACGTGCCGCAGATGGAGTTGATTCCGAAGAAGCGCCTGCTCTTGCTGTCAGGCCGCTCGAACCTGCCGTTGGCGAGGGACATCGCCGCCCACCTGGGCGTCGAGCTGGGGGAGACCAACCTCTCGGAGTTCGCCGACGGGGAGATCCACTGCCGGTTCGGTGAGTCGATCCGGGGGTCGGACTGTTTCATCATCCAGACCCACTGCCGCCCGGTGAACAAGTGGATCATGGAGCAGCTCATCATGATCGATGCGGCCAAGCGGGCCTCGGCCAAGCGGATCACCGCTGTCTGCCCGTACTACGGCTACGCCCGCCAGGACCGCAAGTCCTCGGGGCGGGAGCCGATCACGGCCAAGCTGGTGGCCGACATGTTGACCGCGGCCGGTGTCGACCGGGTGGTGAGCGTCGACCTGCACTCGGGCCAGATCCAGGGCTTCTTCGACGTACCCGTCGACCACCTGGCGGCCATGCCCATCCTGCTCGACTACGTCCAGAGGGAGATCGGGCCGGAGGTCGTGGTCGTGTCGCCCGATGCGGGGCGGGCCAAGCTGGCCGACCGGTTCGCCCTGCACCTCAACGCCGAGCTGGCGATTGTGGACAAGCGGCGCTCGGCCGAGACGGGCGAGGTGCGGGCGCTCGGGGTCATCGGGGAGGACGTGAGCGGGCGGGTGTGCGTCCTGGTCGACGACCAGGTCAACACCGCCGGCACCATCTGCGCCGCCGCCGACCAGCTCGCGGCGCACGGCGCCGCCGAGGTCTACGTCGTCGCCACCCACGGGATCTTCGCCGACCCCGCCATCGACCGGATCAAGAACTCCGCCATCACCAAAGTGATCGTCACCGACACGGTGCCGTTGGCGCCTGACTGCGAGATCGACAAGATCGAGGTGCTCTCGGTGGCCGGGATCATCGGCGACGCCCTCAAGGCCGTGTTCGAGGACACGTCCGTCTCGGAGATCTTCGGGGGCGAGAACCAGTCGTAGGGCCTGGGTAATCTGGGATCCGGCTTCCCCCCGCGCACGGCGTGCCGCCCGCCAGGGGGAACTGATGCCAGAAACTCTTTCCCAGTGGGCCGGCAGCCGGCGGGAGAACCAGCTGGCCCGGCGGCTGATCGCCCGGTTCGACCTCGCCTACCCGGACGCGAGGATCGGCGTCGAGTTCGACAGCTACCGCCACCATTTCGGCCGGCAGGCGTGGCGGCGAGACCAGTCCCGCCACAACCGGGCGACCGCCGCCGGATGGCTGGTCATCCACCTGACCGAGCACGACAGCGTCGCCCCCATTGTCCAGGCCCTAGAATCGTCGCCCTATGTTGCGTCCTGAAAACTGGACCAGACCAGCGGGTGCGAGTCCCGCCCGGGTAATCGCCGGAGAGCCCGGTAGCAGGCCCCGGTCCGTCGCCGAGAGGCGGCGGGCTGAGCGGGGCGTC
>JAHFUQ010000090.1 GCA_023265045.1 Acidimicrobiia bacterium | reverse complement strand
TCGGCACCGCCTTCGCGCTGGCGGCCATCGCCGCCACCCTCTATCTGGGCGGCTGGTACGTCCCCGGCGTCACCGGCGGCCTGCGTGACTTCGCCGGCCCGCTGGTGCTCGGGGCCAAGATCATGGCCGTCTCGTTCCTGATCTTCTGGATGCGGTTCACGTTCCCCCGGTTCCGTGAGGACCAGCTCCAGGCCTTCGCCTGGAAGTTCCTCATCCCCATCTCCCTGCTCAACATCGTCGTGACCGGAGTGCTGAAGGTGGCGTTCTGATGGCTTCGCCCTCACTCGCTTCGCTCCGTACGGGCGAGCTCAAAGGTGCTGCGGCCGACCGGCAAAGCCGGATCGGCCTCCGCCGTTCCCCTTTCGCCGGCGACCGGAGAGGCGCCACGGGCGCTCCGGCGGTCGCCGGACCCGTCGTGCTGAAGGTGGCGTTCTAATGCCCAACATCCCTGGGAAGGGCCTGGTCAAAGGACTGGGCGTGACGTTCAAGACCATGCTCGAAGGCGCGGTCACGGTGCAGTACCCCCACGAGAAGGAGGCGCCGCCCACCCGGGCTCGAGGCGTCATCGCCCTCAAGGAGGAGAACTGCACCGTCTGCATGCTGTGCGCCCGGGAGTGCCCCGACTGGTGCATCTACATCGAGGGGCACAAGGAGAAGCGCCCGCCCCGGCGCGCCGGGGGCAAGCCCCGCACCGTCAACGCCCTCGACCGCTTCGACATCGACTACGCGCTGTGCATGTACTGCGGGATCTGCGTCGAGGTGTGCCCGTTCGACGCCCTGTTCTGGAGCCCCGAGTACGAGTACTCCGAATCGCGGATCGCCGACCTGCTGCACGACAAGGACAAGCTCGGCGAGTGGATGGCGACCGTGCCCGAGCCGCTGCCGCTCGAAGCCGGCGCGCAGAAGAAGAAGTAGGTTCCTGCGCCCGATGCTCGCCGAGACGATGGTCGCCCAGAACGTCTTCTTCGGCATCCTGTCGCTGGTCATGATCGTCGCCGCCTTCCGGCTGGTGACGACGCAGAACGTGGTGCGGGCCGCCCTGTTCCTCGCCATCGTGCTGGCCGGCGCGGCCGGGCAGTTCCTGCTCCTGGCGTCCGAGTTCGTCGCCGTGGTGCAGATCCTCGTCTACATCGGCGCCATCGTCGTGCTGCTCCTGTTCGGCGTCATGCTCACCCGGGCCCCGATCGGGAGCGACGTGAAGCTCGACAACGACCAGCGCTGGCTCGGCGCCTTGGTGGCCCTGTTCCTGCTCGGCGCCCTGGGCGCAGTGCTGTCGGACGCATTCGGCAAGCAGCAGATCAACTTCGGAACGCTCCAGCGTACGGGCGCGATCAGCGACTCCATCTTCGGCCCCTACGTCATCGCCTTCGAGGTCGCCTCCATCCTCCTCCTGGCCGCCCTCGTGGGCGCCGTGGCCATTGCGAGACGGGACTAACCCGTGACTCGATTTCGCGCATTTACACCCCAGCGGGGGTCAGCGCGCGGAGAGCTGGTGACGCGGTGTACCTGAACCAGTTCCTTTTCCTTGCCGCGGTGCTGTTCTGCATCGGCGTCTACGGCGTGCTGGCGCGCAAGAACGGCGTGCTGGTGCTGATGTCGATCGAGCTGATGCTCAACGCCGTCAACATCAACCTCGTCGCCTTCAGCGCCTTCCGCGACAACGTCGCCGGCCAGGTGTTCGCCCTCTTCGTCATCACCGTGGCGGCCGCCGAGGTCGGCGTCGGCCTGGCGATCATCCTGGTCATCTTCCGTAACCGAGCATCGATCGACCTCGACAAGGTCGACACGATGAAGGGGTAGGCGAGCCGACCCCATGATCCGCAACGTCTGGCTGATCCCGCTCATCCCGGCCGTCTCGTTCTTCCTGATCCTGTTCTTCGGCAAGAAGCTGCCGAAGAAGGGGGCGGAGATCGGGATCCTCTCCATCGGGTCGACGGCGGTCATGGCCCTCGTCAGCGCCGGCCAGTGGATCGGCGAGGAGGCGCCGCGCCACCCGATCGAGCGTCACCTCACGTGGTTCAAGATCGGCGGCATCGACATCGGCGCCGGCATCCACGTCGACGGCCTGACGGTGATGATGCTCGTCGTCGTCACCTTCATCTCGCTGATGGTGCACGTCTACTCGACGGGGTACATGCACCAGGACCGGCGGTACACCTTCTTCTTCGCCGCCCTGTCCCTGTTCTCGGCGGCCATGCTCAACCTGGTCGTCGCCGACAACACCCTCCAGCTCATGATCGGCTGGGAGCTGGTCGGCCTGTGCTCGTTCATGCTCATCGGCCACTGGTGGGAGGAGGGCGTCAACTCCGACGCCGCCATCAAGGCGTTCATCACCACCCGCATCGGCGACGTCGGCCTCATGCTGGGCATCATCACCCTGTTCTTCGCCGCCGGGCAGAACTTCGAGATCGCCCACCTCAACCACGAGGCCCTCACCGGGGGCATCAGCCACGGCCTGCTGCTGGCGGGCGGGGTGCTGCTGTTCCTCGGGGTGATGGGCAAGAGCGCCCAGTTCCCCCTGCACGTGTGGCTGCCCGACGCCATGGCGGGCCCCACCCCGGTCTCCGCCCTCATCCACGCCGCCACCATGGTCGTCGCCGGCGTCTACCTCGTGGCCCGCCTGTACGGCGTGTTCTGGTCGGCCTTCTCGATCTCCATGGGCGGGATCAACCTGGTCGCCCTGATCGCCGGGATCACGGTCATCATCGCGGCGGCGCTGGCGTTCGTGCAGGACGACGTGAAGAAGGTGCTGGCCTACTCGACGGTGAGCCAGCTCGGCTACATGGTCATGGCTCTGGGCTGCGGCGCGTGGACCGCCGGCGTCTTCCACCTCTTCACCCACGCCTTCTTCAAGGCCCTGCTCTTCCTCGGCTCCGGCTCGCTCATCCACGCCGTCCACTCGAACAACATGAGTGATATGGGCGGGCTCAAGAAGTACATGCCCACCACGTTCGTGACGTTCATCATCGGGTCGGTGGCGCTGG
This sequence comes from Acidimicrobiia bacterium, assembly GCA_023265045.1. Lineage (GTDB taxonomy): Bacteria > Actinomycetota > Acidimicrobiia > Acidimicrobiales > AC-14 > JAHFUQ01. The sequence goes on along the minus strand of JAHFUQ010000090.1, from coordinate 12,042 downwards.
CCGGCATCCCGCCGTTGGCCGGCTTCTGGTCGAAGGACGAGATCCTGAACGGGGCGTCGGCGGGCAACTACAAGCTGTTCCTGGCCGTCGGCCTGATCGGCGCGTTCATGACCGCGTGCTACATGACCCGCGCCTGCTACCTCATCTTCTGGGGCGAGTACCGCGGCCACGGCCACCCCCACGAGTCGCCGCCGTCGATGGTGTGGCCGCTGCGCATCCTGGCCGTGCCGTCGATCTTCGTCGGCCTCCTCAACGCGCCCGGCGTCGAGAAGTTCCACGACTGGGTCGAGTTCGAGGTCGACGGGGTGAAGCCGTTCCTGCTCCACCCGGACTTCAACGTCGGGCTCGCCGTGCTCTCGACCCTGGTCGCCCTGGCCGGCGTCGGAACGGCGCTGGCGTACTACAACAAGGGCTTCCTGAAGGGCCTCACCGAACGCGTCGGCCTGGCCCGCACCGGCTACAAGGTCCTGGTCAACAAGTACTACCTCGACGCCCTCTTCATCGACGGCGTCATCCGCAAGATCCAGTACCCGATCGCCAAGGCGGCGTACTGGGTCAACCAGAACGTGATCGACGGCATCGTCAACGCCGTGGGTGTGGCGTCCCGCAAGGCGGCCAACATCACGTACGACTACTTCGACCAGCAGGTGATCGACGGGATCGTCAACGGCGCCGGGTTCACCGCCGAGGAAGGCGGGGCGGCCCTCCGGCACACCCAGTCGGGTCGGGTGCAGCAGTACGCCGCCTACCTCTTCGGCGCGTCGGCGCTGCTCGCGGTGATCCTCGTGATCGTCACTTAGGAGTGGACACGAACTTGAACGGATCGGACCGATGAAACAGTGGGCCCTGAGCCTGGCCATCTTCCTCCCCGTGGCGGGGGCGGCGGTGCTCATGCTCATCCCCAAGACCGAGGAGCTGGTCCTCAAGGGGACCGCCCTCCTGTTCACCCTGGCGACGGCGGCTGTCGGTGTGTACCTGCTCGTCGCCTTCGACCATGGCGCGTCCGACCAGCTGCAGTTCCAGGTCAACCACCGCTGGATCGACGTCATCAACAGCCGCTACCACCTCGGCATCGACGGGATCTCGCTTCCGCTGCTGCTCCTGTCCATCGGGATCACCGTGCTGTGCGTCGTCTACTCGTGGGACCACTTCCCCGAGCCGCACAACCCCAAGGCGTTCCTCATCCTGATGCTCGTGCTCGAGACGGGCATGAACGGGACGTTCGCGGCCCAGGACCTGATCCTGTTCTTCGTCTTCTTCGAACTGGTCCTGCTGCCGATGTACTTCATGATCGGCGTGTGGGGCGGGCCGAACCGCCAGTACGCGGCGATCAAGTTCTTCCTGTTCACCCTCTTCGGCTCGGCGCTGATGATCCTCGGGTTCCTCGCCCTCTACTTCAAGGGCGGGCAGACCTTCGACATCCCCGAGCTGATCGCGTCCGGCTCGCTCATCGCCCGCAGCACCCAGATGTGGATCTTCGCCGGGCTGTTCATGGGCTTTGCCATCAAGGTCCCGATGTTCCCGTTCCACACGTGGCTCCCCGACGCCCACACCGAGGCCCCAACGGTCGGCTCGGTGATCCTGGCGGCCGTCCTCCTGAAGCTGGGGACGTACGGCTTCATCCGCATCGCGATCCCGATCCTGCCCGAGGCGGCCAAGGCGTGGGCGCCGTGGATCGGGCTGCTGGCCGTCATCGGCATCATCTACGGCGCCCTCGGGTGCCTCGCCCAGCGGGACATGAAACGGCTGATCGCGTTCTCGTCCGTCGCTCACATGGGCTTCGTCATGCTCGGCATCTCGACGCTGACCTCGTTCGGCATCAACGCCGCCGTGTTCGGCATGGTGGCCCACGGCTTGATCACGGGCATGCTGTTCTTCATCGCCGGCTCGATCCAGGAGCGGTTCCACACCCGCGAGCTGTCCCGGCTGGGAGGCCTGCTGCTGCAGGCGCCCAGGCTGGGGTGGATCCTGGGGTTCTGCGCGTTCGCGTCGCTCGGGCTTCCCGGCCTGGCCGGCTTCTGGGGCGAGTTCCCCGCCATCCTCTCGGCGTACCAACCGGCGGACGGGCTCCACACTGCGGTCTTCCGCGCCTACATGGCGGTGGCCGCCGTCGGCACCGTGTTCGCCGCCGGCTACCTGCTGTGGATGCTCCAGCGCGTCGCGTTCGGCACCGCCAAGACAGAGTTCGAGAACGCCCACATCCACGACCTCCACACGCCCGAGTACCTGGCCTGGGCGCCGCTGCTCGTGCTGATCGTCGTGTTCGGCGTCTTCCCGCACCTGATCTTCAACCTGACCGACGGCGCCGTCCAGCTCATCACCCACGGGGTCGGCGCGGTCGCCGCCGGCGCGGGCCACTAACGCGACCGTGTTCGGTTTCACCGCCCCCCACCTCGACTACCACGCGCTCGCGCCCGAGATCGTCCTCACGGTCGCGCTGGCGCTGGTCCTGGTGGCGGACCTGTTCATCGACCGGGAACGCAAGTGGGTGGTCGGGAACATCGCCAGCTTCGGGCTGCTCGCCGCCCTCGTGCCGATCGTCTCGTTGGCCGTCTTCGGCCACGACTCCCGCTCGATGCTGGGCGACGCCTACGTCGTCGACCGCTTCTCGCTCGTGCTCAAGGGCCTGTTCCTCGCCAGCGCCTACGTCGTGCTCCTCATGGGGTCGCGCTACGTCGAGGAGGGGGACTACTACGAGGGCGAGTTCTACTTCCTCGTCCTCAGCTCGGTGCTGGGCATGATGATCATGGCCTCAGCGCGGGACCTCATCACCATCTTCATCGCCCTCGAGACCCTGTCCATCCCCGCCTACCTGCTGGCGGGATGGCGCAAGCGGGACCTGAAGAGCAACGAGGCGTCGCTGAAGTACTACCTGCTCGGTGTGCTCTCCTCCGCGGTGATGCTCTACGGGATGTCGCTCGTGTACGGGTACACGGGCACGACGGTGCTGGCCGACATCGGCAGCCAGGTGGCGGGGTCGGTCGCCTCCCAGCCGGTTGTCAGCGTCGGGATCTTCTTCATCATCGTGGGGTTCGCGTTCAAGGTCTCCGCCGTGCCCTTCCACTTCTGGGCGCCGGACACCTACGAAGGGTCGCCCACGCCCGTGACCGCGTTCCTCTCGGTGGCGTCCAAAGCGGGCGGGTTCGTCGCCCTGTTCCAGTTGATCTACGTCGGGTTCTTCGGGCGGGAGGACGTGTGGGCGCCGATCTTCTGGGGGCTGGCGGCGTTGTCCATGACGGTCGGCAACCTCATCGCCCTGCGCCAGACGAACATCGTGCGCATGCTGGCGTACTCGTCGATCGCCCAGGGCGGCTACATCCTGGTGCCGTTCGCGGTGGCGGGCGCCAACGAGGCGGCGGCCAAGTCGGCGTTCACCGCGTCGGTCGTCTACCTGCTCGTCTATGCGGCGATGAACCTGGGCGCGTTCGCGGTGGTGATCGCGGTGGCCCGCAAGACGCGCTCGGGCGAGATCTCGTCGTACGGCGGGCTATTCGAGTATGCCCCCGGCCTGGCCGTGCTCATGACCGTGTTCATCTTCTCGCTGGCCGGGATCCCGCCCCTGGCCGGGGCGTGGGCCAAGATCTTCGTGTTCCGCAGCGTGCTCGACGCGGGCACGCCGTGGGCGATCGCGCTCGGTGTGATCGCGGCCGTGAACTCGGTGATCGCGCTGTTCTATTACTCGTCGGTCGCCAAAGAGATGTTCATGAACCCGGTGCCCGACGACGACCGCACGCCCATCTCCGTTCCCACGTCGATCACGGCCGCGCTCGGCCTGTGCGTGATCGTCGTCGGCGTCATCGGCGTGTACCCGCAGCTGTTCGCCCGCTTGGGGGACCTGGCGTCCTTCGTGAAGTAGTCGCCGAGCGGGCCCGGCGGTTCGGGCCTCTGCGGTACGACGAAGTCCTTGAACTCGCGCTCTACCACGAGGAGCACGGCTTTTACGCGGCGGGATCGGGCGCGGGGCGCGGCGGCGGCGACTTCCTCACGAGCCCCGAGGTGGGTCCGCTGTTCGGGGCGGTGCTGGCCCGGGCCCTCGACCGGTGGTGGGACGAGCTGGGCCGCCCCGACCCGTACGTGGTCGTCGAGGCGGGGGCCGGGTCGGGGGCGTTGGCGGCGGCGGTTTTGGCGGCCACGCCGGCGTGCGCGCCGGCCTTGCGCTACCTGCTGGTCGAACGGTCGGCGGCGTGGCGGGAGGAGCAAGGGCGGCGGCTGCGGCTGGAGCCCGCCGGTCTCGTGCTGGCGACCGACCGCGACGACGGGGCGCCCCTCGACGCCGGCGCCGGGCCGCTGGTGGCGTCCTTGGACGAACTGCCGCCGGGTCCTCTCGACGGGGTCGTCCTGGCCAACGAGCTCCTCGACAACCTCCCGTTCCGGCTGCTGCAAAGGTCGTCCGCCGGGTGGGACGAGGTGCTGGTCGGCGCCGACCTGGCCGAGGTGCTCGTGCAGGCGCCGCTCGACGCCGCCGCAGAGGGGGACCGGCTCGCGCCCGCCGCACCGGTCGGCAGCCGCATCCCGCTGCAGCGCCAGGCCGCGTCGTGGGTGCGCACGGCGCTGGACAGCCTGCACAGTGGTCGGGTGGCCGTCATCGACTACGCCGACACCACGGCGTCCCTGGCCGCCCGGCCCTGGACCGATTGGGTGCGCACCTACCGCGGGCACGCACGGGGCGGCGGGCCGCTCGATCACCTCGGTGGGCAGGACGTGACCTGCGAGGTGGCGGTCGACCAGCTCCCGCCGGCCGCCGAGAATCGGTCGCAGGCCGAGTTCCTCCGCGCCCACGGCCTCGACGAGCTGGTTGACGACGCCCGCCGCCGCTGGCAGGAACGCGCCCACATCGGCGACCTCGAGGCGCTCAAGGCGCGCAGCACGGTCAACGAGGGCGCCGCCCTGACCGACCCCGCCGGCCTCGGCGCCTTCCGGGTGCTGGAGTGGAGGCCGGGGTGATCCGCGGCGTCCCAGCTCCCGATGCCGTGCGTTCGACGCCGAATGTGTATTCGACGCCGGAGAGCGCACGAGGATGCGAGGCTAACTTCGGCCTATGCCCGACGACGACCTGCCGATCGCGCCCCAGTACGGCGCGCCGTCCGCCGATCCGGGCTACAGCCCCGGGAACCGGGTCATGGGCGCGCCCGCCGACTGGTGGCGCAGGCTGGTCGCCATCATCCTTGACGGGCTCGTCCTCAGCGTCCCCAACGGCATCCTCGGCTTCGTCCTGGGCATCGAGACGACCAAGACAGACCCGGTGACGGGCGATCCCACGCTTCGGCTGGGAGGGCTGGCGGCCTTGACGTTGCTCGCCCTGGTGGTGAGCGTCATCTACTCGGGATTGCTCGAGGGCAGCGCCCACGGGCAGTCGATCGGCAAGATGGCCATGCGCATCCAGGTCCGCGACGCCGAGACCCTCGGCCCGATCGGTTTCGGCCGGGCCGCGTCGCGGCGGTTCATCTACCAGGCGCTGTTCCTTCCCCTGGGCATACCCGGCCTGATCAACGGCCTGTCGCCCCTCTGGGACCCGCGCCGCCGGGCGTGGCACGACAAGGTCCAGAACACCCTGGTCGTCAACAGCGCCTAACTGCGAAGGAGGCACCCATGGCGGATCCCGCCACCATCGAGGCGTACTACCTCGAGAACCGCACGTTCCCGCCACCCGAGTGGTTCAAGCAGCAGGCGCTGGTCGTCGACACGTGGATGTACGACCAGGCCGACCAAGATTACGAGGGATTCTGGGCCCGCCAAGCAGCCGATCTCTTGGACTGGTCGAAGGACTGGCACACGATCCTGGAGTGGGACCTGCCGTTCGCCAGGTGGTTCGTCGGCGGCCAACTCAACGTTTCGGCCAACTGCCTCGACCGCCACGTCGAGGCCGGGCGCGGCGACCGCATCGCCTACCACTGGGAGGGCGAGCCCGGTGACACCCGTGCGATCACCTACGCCGAATTGCGCGACGAGGTAGCGCGCTTCGCCAACGTCCTCAAGGGCCTCGGCGTCAGAAAAGGCGACCGGGTCAACATCTACATGCCGATGATCCCTGAGCTGCCGGTGGCCATGCTGGCGTGCGCCCGTATCGGGGCGCCGCACTCGGTGGTGTTCGGCGGCTTCTCGGCCGAAGCGCTGCGGGACCGCATCAACGACGCCGAAGCCACGGTGTTGATCACGGCCGACGGCGGGTGGCGGCGCGGCAAGGCCGTCGCCCTCAAGGCGAACGCCGACGAAGCCGTGGCGGGCACGCCCACGATCAAGCACGTGGTGGTGGTGCGGCGCACGGAAGGCGACGTCACGATGGTCGAGGGGCGCGACCACTGGTACCACGACCTCATGGCCGACCCCGCCATCACGGTCGACTGCCCGCCCGAGCCGATGGACGCCGAGGACCTGCTGTACCTGCTGTACACCTCGGGCACCACGGCCAAGCCCAAGGGCATCATGCACACGACCGGCGGCTACCTCACCCAGGTCGCCTTCACCCACAAGTACGTGTTCGACCTGCACCCCGACACCGACGTGTACTGGTGCGCGGCGGACATCGGCTGGGTCACCGGCCACAGCTACATCGTCTACGGGCCGCTGGCCAACGGGGCCACGTCGGTCATGTACGAGGGCACGCCCGACCACCCCGACAAGGACCGTTGGTGGGCGCTCGTCGAGAAGTTCCGCGTCACCAAGCTGTACACGGCACCGACCGCCATCCGTACGTTCATGAAGTGGGGGACCCAATACCTCGACCGCCACGACCTCTCGTCGCTCAAGCTCCTCGGCAGTGTGGGGGAGCCCATCAACCCCGAGGCGTGGGTCTGGTACTGGGAGCACGTCGGCGGCGGGCGGTGCCCCGTGGTCGACACGTGGTGGCAGACCGAGACGGGCGGGATCATGATCTCGCCGCTGCCCGGGTGCACGACATTGAAGCCCGGTTCGGCCACGTTCCCGTTGCCCGGGATCGGGGCCGAGGTGGTGGACGACAAGGGCAACCGGGTCAAGGTCGGCGGCGGGTACCTCACCCTGACGCGCCCGTGGCCGAGCATGCTGCGGGGGATCTACGGCGACCCCGAGCGGTACCGCCAGACCTACTGGTCGCGCTACGAGGGCCGCTACTTCGCGGGCGACGGCGCGAAACTCGATGACGAGGGCTTCTTCTGGCTGCTCGGCCGCGTCGACGACGTGATGAACGTCTCGGGGCACCGGGTGTCGACCACCGAGGTCGAGTCGGCGCTGGTCGACCACCCGAGCGTGGCCGAGGCCGCGGTCGTCGGCGCCAGGGACGAGACCACCGGCCAGGCCATCATCGCCTTCGTCACGTTGAAGGGCGGCGAGACGGCCGACCCCGCCCACGGCGAGGCGCTCCGCCGGCACGTGACCAAGAAGATCGGCCCGACGGCGCGTCCCAAGACCGTCGTCTTCACCGACGACCTGCCCAAGACCCGCAGCGGCAAGATCATGCGCCGCTTGCTGCGGGACGTGGCCGAGGGCCGGGATCTGGGCGACACGACCACACTCGCGGACGCGACGGTGGTCGACGAGATCCGCCGCCGCGCCGAGGCCACGCCGACCGAGGAGTGAGCCTGGCCATCCCCAAGCACTGGCGGTGGCGCGCGCAGCCGCGGCCCGGCCCCGGGCCCGCCATCGTGTTCGACATCGACGGCGTGCTCTCCGACGCCACCGGCCGCCAGCACTTCCTCGACGGGCCGGGCCCCAGGGACTGGAAGGGCTTCTTCGACGCGTGCGACCAGGACCCGCTCATCGAGGAGACGGCGCGGTTGACCGAGCTGATCGACCCGGCCGTGACTGTGGTCCTCCTCACCGGCCGGCCGCTCCGGGTGCAGATGAAGACGCTCGACTGGCTCGCCCGCCACCCTCTCCGGTGGGACCTGCCGGTGATGCGCCCGTCGGGCGACTACTCGGCCGCGCTAGAGTTCAAGCGCCTCACCGTGGCCGACCTGCGCGAGCGGGGCTTCGACCCGCGCCTCGCCGTCGAGGACGACCTCCGCAACCGTGACATGCTCCGCGAGGAAGGCGTTCCCTGCATTTACATCGATTCCGGCTATTACCCGTAGCCAGTGCCCCAATGCATCGAGTCCAGCTCGGCCAACGCTCTCAGGGCGGCTGGTTCCGCCGGGGTTGTGGTATGGGCAGGCGGGGCGGCCGTTGTCGTCGATGGTGAGCCCGCCCTCGCCGTAGGGCTGGCAGACGCGTCCGGCGAACGGCTCGTACCCGACCAGGACCGTGATGAGCGGCTCGGGCAGGCGGGCCCGGCGGCCATGGCGACGCCGCGGCGCGCCAGCTCCACCCGCGCACCAGCCCGGCGCTGGGCGGGGGTGCGGGCCAGCGCCCCGCCCTGGCGGCCGCCCTGCCTGTCGGCCGCCCTGTCGGCCTCGAACAGCTCGTCTTGATCGCCTTCAGCGCTCGCGAGACGGCCTCGCCGCTCATGGGGTCGAGCGCGCCGTCGAGGAACCACACGCCGTCCAGGCTCTGCGACAGGCGCAAGCGCGTGGAGTCGCGCTGGGCCTGGGCGTCGTCCTCGGCGCCGTCGCGTCGGCGGCCTGGGTCCAGCACGCCAGCGTCCGCATGCAGTCGCGGTGCCGCAGCTCTCGGGCGTAGTTGACCAATCCGGCCTCGTCGGGATCGAACAATTCCGCGCCCGCTCGCGTGCGGATGGCGGTCAATGGCTCGACTTGGGCTTGTCTAATCCGGCCGTCGTGGGCCCGGAAATCCGCAGGCGTCGAAGTAGAAGGGAGCTCACAGCCGTTTCTCGGGCTCCTCACAGCAACGTTGCGTTGATTGGGACAAGAACGTGCGAAGGAGCAGATCGTGTGCGACACCTGGTCAGCGACACCGTCGGGGATGGCCACCCTCGCGCCGCCCGACATGAACTGGGAGATCCCGCCCTCGGGGTCGGGCGCGGTCCCGCCCGAGTGGTCGGTCGGAACCCCGACACCGCCGCCGCCCCCGAGGCCGCCGGCGCGGGGCGCCCGGGGCATGGCGTTGGCGCTGGTCGTCGCGGTCGTCGCCGGCTTCCTGGGCGTGACGTACCTGCGCTCGTCCCCGCCCTCGGTGGACACGAGCCTGTTCGCCCCCGCCCGCCCGTCTGCTGCCGCGCCGGCGCCGTCCGGCACGAGCGGCCTCAGCTCCTCGGCGATCAGCGCGGCGGTGGCCAAGATCGACCAGGGCGTGGTGAACATCGACACGGTGCTGGGCTTCGAGGGCGCTCGGGCCGCCGGCACCGGGATGGTGCTCACCGCCTCGGGTGAGGTGCTCACCAACAACCACGTGATCCAGGGCGCGACCAAGATCACCGCGACCGTCGTCGCCACCGGCAAGTCCTACTCCGCCCAGGTCGTGGGCACCGACCCGACCGGCGACGTCGCCGTCATCCAGCTGGTCGGGGCGTCCGGCCTGAGGACGATCAGCACCGCCAAGCTGTCGACCGTCAACGTCGGGGACCCCGTCATCGCGGTCGGCAACGCCGGCGGCAAGGGCGGCACGCCGAGCGTCGCCACCGGGTCGGTGACGAGCTTGAACCAGTCCATCACGGCCAGCGACCCGAACGGTGCGAACGCCCAACGCCTCACCGGCCTGATCGAGGTCGACGCGCCGATCCAGGCCGGTGACTCCGGCGGCCCCCTCGCCAACCGGAACGGGGACGTGATCGGCATGGACTCGGCCGCCGAGGTCTCCGGCGCCCGCTTCCGGCCTACGACGGGGCGCGGCTACGCCATCCCGATCGAAAAGGCGCTGTCGATCGCCGGGCAGATCGAGGCCGGCAACGCCTCGCCGACGATCCACATCGGCCTCCCTGCCTTCCTGGGCGTGCAGCTCGCCGGCGCGGCCAGAGGCGGCGGCGCCGCGCTGGTCACGGGCGTCGAGCCGGGGACGCCCGCCGCCTCCATCGGCCTCGCCCGCGGCGACACGATCACCTCGATCAACGGCACGGCGGTCGGCGGCGCCACGTCCCTCAGCTCCCTGCTCCAGTCGCAGCGAGTGGGCGACCGTGTCATTGTCGGGTGGACTGACCCGTTCGGCGGGACGCACTCGGCCACGGCCACCCTGGTGGCCGGTCCCGCCGACTGATCGCCGGCGCCGTCCGGCAACAGGGCCGGACGGCGCGGTGACGGCGTATCGATCCGACTCAGGCGACCGCTTCCCGGGCGTAGCTGCGGGCGACCGCCATGCCGACCAGTTCCGGAGCGCCGACGGGCTCGGGGCCGAGGGCCTTGGCCAGGGCGGGGCCGAGCGTCTCGGTGAAGAAGCGGTCGGCGTGGTCCTTCGACTCCCAGACGGTGATGATCCGCAGGTTGCCGTCGACCGTGCCGACGTAGCTGGCGGTGACCCCGTCGGGCGTGCCGAGGTGCTGCTCGCGCACGGCGTCGAACTGCTCGAGCGTCTTGAAGGGCGGGGTGCCGATGGTGAGCCACTGCATGGTGTTCCTCCTTGTCGTGGCGGCCGGGCGGGCCGCAAGAGGAAACCTAGGAATTTTGGGCCCGCCCGCCATCCGCCGGATTACTCATCCGCGTACTCATCCACGCCGCGATCTGGCTGCGGGCGCTGAAACCCAGCTTGGTGAGGATGTGCTGGACGTGGTTCTGCGCCGTCCGCTCGGAGATGACCAGCCGCTCCCCGATCTGGCGGTTGGTGAGGCCCTCGGCGACGAGCCTCGCCACCTCCACCTCGCGGGGACTGAGGGTGACAGGACTGCCGAGGTCGCCGAGGCGGGCGACGAGGGCTGCGGTGCGCCTGGTGTAGGCGGTCATCCCGAGGGCGCGGGCCGAGCGGTCGGCTTCGAGGGCGGTGGCGCGGGCGCGATCGGAGTCCCCCGGCTCGCCGCGGGCGACGAGGGCGGCGGCCAGGTGGTGCTGCGCCTCGGCCAGGAACGCCCGGGCGCCCGCCCGCTCGGCTTGCCCGGCCGCCGTCGAGAGGTCCGCAACGGCGCGGTCGGCGTCGCCGAGGGCCGCCGCGCCGCGGCCGAGCACGAGGTCGACCGGCCCCGCGTACGAGACGCCCTCTCCGGCCGCGTGCGCGCCGCGGAACGGCGCCAGCCGCTCGAGCACCACCGCCAGGTCGTCGTGCCGGCCCAAGTCGGCCGCGACGAGGGCGGCGAACACGTACCCAGGGAGGGTGAAGAAGGCCGGCAGGACCCAGGTATCGACCGGGCCCGCCTCCCGGAAGGAGCCCTCGGCTTCGCCGGGCAATCCGGCGCGTAGGAGGAGGAAGGCGCGGGTGATCGGGGCCAAGGTCCGGAACCGGGGGACGGGCTCGGCGCGGTGGTGGACGAACTCGAGCGCGTCGCCCGCCAACTCGACGTGGCGCGCCAGAGCGGCGTGGAGCGACATGTACGCGCCGCGCGCCGGGCTGGGCTCGTACGGCAGCATGCGGTCGAACGCCCGGCGTCCGAGCTGAACGGCGTCGCTGAAGCGGCCTTGGGCCTGCGCCACGCACGCCGCCGTGCGGTCGGCGTGCCAGGGGCTCACCGGCCCGCCCACCCGCTCGACCGCGGCCCGCAGCGCCGGCAGCTCCTCAGCTGCCTCGGCCAGCTTCCCGCTCTCCACCAGGGCGTCGATGCGCCAGAGCTCGCCCCACATGGCGGTGCGGGGGCGGTTGATCCGCTGGGCGACGGCCAGCATCTCTGTGGCGAGCCCGATGCGTTCGTCAAGGCCCGCCGGCCCGGGGCAAGCCTCCTTCCGGGCGTGCAGGGCGTCGACCAGGGCGTGGTCGTCGCCCGCTTCGCGTGCCAGGCCGAGGGCCGCCGCGCTCAGGGACTCGGTATGGCCGTGGTCGCCGTCGTAGTACGCGAGGTGGCTGCGCTGGGCGAGCAGGCGGGCGCGCAAGGCGAGCGGCCCCGTCCCGCCCAGAGCGCCGAGCGCCTCGTCGCAGAGCCGCCGGGCCGCGGCGTTGACGGCCGGGTCCCACGACGCTTCGACGGCGAGGGCGGCCTCGCCGAGCAGCTCGGCGCTCTGGGCGGGACGCGCCGCGTCGGCGGCGGCCACGGCTGCGTCGAGGCAGCCGCCCAGATCGCCGGCGAAGTAGCAGGCGCGGCCGAGCGCGATGAAGGCG
>JAHFUQ010000225.1 GCA_023265045.1 Acidimicrobiia bacterium | reverse complement strand
TCGGTGTACATCTGCCACTGCCGGGCTGTGACCGATCGGAGCATCAAGGCCGCTGTGCACGCCGGTGCCCGCGACGCCGTCGATCTCGGGGAGCAGTGCGGGGCGGGTACCGGCTGCGGCGGCTGCCTCCCGGCGTTGCAGGCGATCCTGGCCGAGCTGGACCAGCTCGACACCGCCGGCGAGCGGCGACCGCGCCTCACGGCCGGTCACGCGGCGTAGCTTCCTAACCTGCAGCCCTGCCCCGACCAAGGAGCGTTACGTGCAAGGCAATCCTGCCGTCATCGAGTTGCTCAACGAGGTGCTCACGGCCGAGCTGACGGCCATCAACCAGTATTTCGTCGACGCCAAGATGTGCGAGAACTGGGGCTACGCCTACCTGGCCGTCCACGTACGCGACGACGCCATGGACGAGATGCGCGACGCCGAGGCCCTCATCGACCGCATCCTCTATCTGGACGGGGTGCCGAACCTGCAGCGCCTCGGCATGGTGCGCGTCGGCGAGACCGTTCCCGAGAAGCTGGTGCTGGCCCTCGAGGTCGAGACCGAAGCGATCGCCCGCCTGAACCGCGGTATCGCCGCGTGCACGGAGCTGGCGGACAACGGCACGCGCGAGCTGTTCGAGAAGATCCTCATCGGCGAGGAGGAGCACGCCGACTGGATCGAGGCCCAGCTCGACCTCATCCAGCAGGTGGGTGAGGCTCACTACCTGGCGCAGCAGATTCGCCAGTAGGGGCCGGCCCTAGCTGAAGGGCGTCTGCGGGCGGTGCTGCGCCACCCCGTCGACGGTCACGTCGACCTTCTCATCGAAGAACGCCACCAGCCCGGCGATCGGCGCCGACTCGCGGACCGGGGTCGCGTAGCTCCACGCCAGGTCGGCTCGCTCCCCGCTCGACCGGGCGACGGACCAGTAACGGGCCGTGCCCTTGTAGGGGCACATCGTCGTCCTTTCGCTCGGAACCAGCAGGTCCATGCGCACGTCGAGCTTCGGGAAGTAAGAACGCCGAGGCAAGCCGGTCTCGAAGAGGAGCATCGGCCGCCGCGTATCGGCGACTGTGACGCCGTCGACGGCGACGGTGACATGGCGCGAACTGGGCAGGATCTGGACCCGCGAGTGCGGGTCTCGGGGGTGTACGAAGACCTCCTCGTCCTCCTCGAACCAGGCGTCCATGGCGCTCCAATCGAGCCGCACGCGTCCCGGCAACTCCTCGACCTCCCGGGCGGCGTCAATCGCCTCCCGGCCGCCGGCCCGGACGGTGAAGGAGGTCGCGCCGTCTTTGTCCGGCGCACGGTGGAGGACGCCATCGGCCACGTCGGCGATCGGGAGGTAGTACTGCGGGTAGGCGGGCCACTCCCATGCGTAGAGGGCGTCGTCCGTGTCGACGATCAACTGGCCGCCGAAGAACACGCGGACACGTTTGTGGCTGGGCTCGGTGCGCATCATCGTCGCCATTCTGTCGCAGTCCTGTGTGAACATCAGTTCGATGCCAGGCACCGCGGCGACCATCCTCCACGCCGACCTCGACGCTTTCTATGCCTCCGTGGAGCAGCGGGACAAACCCCAGCTGCGGGGCCTGCCGGTGATCGTCGGCGGCGGAGTGGTCCTGAGCTGCAGTTACGAGGCGCGGGCGTTCGGTGTCCGGGGCGGGATGGGCGGCGGCCAGTGGCGCAAGCTGTGCCCAGGCGCGGTCGTCGTGTCGCCCCGCATTTCGGCGTACTCGGAGGCGAGCAAGGCGGTGTTCGAGGTCTTCGACGACACCACGCCCCTCGTCGAGGGCATCTCGATCGACGAGGCGTTCTTGGACGTGGGGGGCTTGCGCCGGGTGTCGGGGACGCCGACGGAGATCGCCGCCCGGCTGCGTCAGGCGGTGCGCGCCCGCGTCAACCTGCCGATCACCGTCGGGGTGGCGCGCACGAAGTTCCTCGCCAAGGTCGCCAGTGGCGTGGGCAAGCCCGACGGGCTACTGGTGGTCGAGCCCGACGAAGAGCTGGCCTTTCTCCACCCGCTCGCCGTGGAACGGCTGTGGGGCGTCGGCCCCGTGCCCTCGCGCAAGCTCCGCGACCGCGGCATCGACACCGTGGGCGATGTCGCCCGCCTCCCGCCCGAGAGCCTGGTAGCGATGCTCGGAGGCCATTGGGGCCGCCACCTGCATGCCCTCGCTCACAACCGGGACCCGAGGCCGGTCCAGGTGGGTCGCCGGCGCCGTTCGATCGGCTCCCAGCACGCCTTGGGCTTCGGCCGCGCGGGCAAGGACTCGGCGGCCATCGAAGCCACCCTGTTCGGCCTGGTCGACCGCGTCACCCGGCGGATGCGCTCGGCGGGGCGGGTCGGCCGCACCGTGGTGCTCCGGCTGCGCTTCGACGATTCCTCCCGTGCCACCCGTTCGCACACGCTGCCCCGGTCGACATCGCACACCGAGACGATCGCCCTGGCGGCCCAGGGGCTGCTGACGGCGGCGCGGCCCATGATCGAACGCCAAGGCATCACGCTGGTGGGCGTGGCGATCGCCAACCTTGACAACGACGGCGCCGTGCAGCTCGGGCTTCCGTTCGACCGGCGCAGCGGGGACGGGCTGGATGCCGCGCTCGACGGCGTGCGCGAGCGGTTCGGGTCGACGTCGGTCACCCGAGCAGCCTTGCTGGGGCGCGACCGGGGGTTCTCGCCGCCAATGCTGCCGGATTGAAGGGCGTTCCTCTAGCGTTGCCCGGTTCCAGACGCCTCATCTGCTCCTGCCCTTGCCCCCCGCGCCGCCGTCCAGGGCGCGTCGACCCGGCGCGGGCGCTACGAGTTCCTCGACGCCCTGCGCGGCGTCGCCGCCCTGGTGGTCGTGGTGCAGCACGCCTTGGAGCTGGTGTGGCCGGCCTGGGCCAGGTTCTCGCTGAGCTGGTTCCGCCCCGGCGAGTTCGGCGTCGTGCTCTTCTTCCTGTGTAGCGGCTTCATCATCCCCGCGTCGCTCGAGCGCCACGGGTCGCAGTCCCGCTTCTGGATCGGACGGTTCTTCCGCCTTTACCCGCTCTACTGGTTCGCGCTAGCGGCTGCCCTCGTACTGCACTACGGCTTCGGGCGATACCCGCTCGAAGCGTCGTTCCTCAACCATCCGGTCCGCAGCGTGGCGGCCAACACGACCATGGCGCAGGACTTCCTCGGCGTCCCCCTCGCCCTCGGCCAGTCGTGGAGCCTCGCCTACGAGCTCGCCTTCTATGGGCTCGTTTCGGCCCTCTTCGTCGCCGGCGTGCACAGGCGGTCGGCGCCCATCGCCCTCGGCGGTTTCGTGCTCGCCGCCCTTCCCTTCATGGGACGGGTGCCAGGCGTCGGCTTGGCCAACATGGGTGCGAAGCTGGGCCTCCTGCTCGGGGCAGTGACCCTCGGCGCGGCCGTCGCCGTGGCCTGGTTGGCGCGCCACGCCGGGCCGCTGCGCTGGGTCGCGGCAGGAACGGTGGTCGTCGTCATACCGCTCGTCGTAAACCGGCCCGAGAACTTCAAGACGACATGCCTCCTCTTCGCCACCCTGTTCACGGGCACGGTCCTGTACCGGTGGACGGCGGGCGAGCTCAGCGCCGCCACCGCAGCCGCGGTGCTAGCCGCGGGCGTCGTGGCCATCGTCGTGATGAGCGTGACGACGGACTTCGACCCCATTCCCGACGGCAACCTGGAACGGGCCGAGATCACGACGTACCTGGGGGCCTACACCGTCTTCGTCGCCGCCCTCCTCGCCCGCGCGGCCGCCTTCCCGAAGGCGTTGCTTTACCTCGGGACGATCAGCTACTCGCTCTACCTGAACCACTCGCTGGTGATCTATGGCTT
>JAHFUQ010000224.1 GCA_023265045.1 Acidimicrobiia bacterium | reverse complement strand
AGGGGCGCGGGCAGAGCAGCAGATCGTGGGCCCGCAGGCCCCCCACCATGCCGGGCTCGCCGAAGCCGTAAACGGTGCGAAGGGAGCGGTCGAGGGGCCGGGCCACCAGCGACGCGGGGCACCGCTCGAAGCCCATCCGGGCCAGGGCGGCGAGGTGCATGCGCGCCTCGATGTCCGTTTGCAGGCGTTTGCCCCCGGTGTGCAGGACCAGGGCGGGTGACGGTACGAGAGTTTTGCTATGATCTTTCACGGGGTTTCCTTCGGTCGATTCGGGTTGGAGGAAAGGGCCCGGGCGCTACCCCGGGCCAGGGGGAGGGGTCTATTTGGCGGTGGGCTTCGTGAGGGCGAGCAGGTTGGCGGCCATCGCGGTTGTGACCGCGAGCTGGTGCTCCCACCCTGGCCTGGACTTGAGGTCTCGCTTCGAGGCGTCGACGACGAACCGGGCAAGTTCGTCCGCGTAGGTCTGGACGCGGTTAGCGGCCTCTTTCAGCCCCCGGAGGCGGCCCTCTTCGAGGGCGGCTCTGCCCTGCTTGGCGGAGACCTTGCTGGCCTCGACCAGGTCGCGCACCTGGCTGAGAAGCGACTCGAAGCTGTCGAGGTCGGCGGGGTCGAGCCCCAGGGCTTCGGCGAGGTCCTCTCGGGCATCGACGAGCGCCTCTTCGGCGGCCTCGACGCGGATCTTCATCAGCGTCGTTTCGGCGTGGTCGCCGGGGTAGCGCCCCTGGCACACCGGGCACTTCTCGGGGGCGGCGGCGCTCAGCTCATCGGCGAGCTTCTTCATGTTCGCCCGAGCGACCTGAAAGGCCTCTTCCCTTATGGCGGAGGGGATGACCAGCGTGTCGAGCAGGCAAGAGCCGACAGGGGGGCCCTCGACTTCCTCGGGGGCGTCTTCGTCGGTGGCCCGCTGCATCGTGACCGCAACGGACACCAGATCGCCCTCCCGGGCCGTGGACTGGGGCCGGGCCAGGCGAGCGTTGCCGCAGACCGGGCAGGACTCGACCACGTCGCCCGGGCGGAGCAGCTCGCCAGCCTGGCAGGTGCAGAGGGGGCGCTCCATCTAGCGGCCCCCCTTCAGCGGCGGGGCGGCCAGCTCTTTCTCGATGGTCTTCGCGGCCGTCTCGACCAGGCGAGAGCGGCCCTCGAAGGCGAAGGCGTCGTGCTCGTGGGCCTTGGCCTCAGCGGCCTCGCTCGCGGCGTCGAGGCGCTCGACGCGGGCCCGGAGGAGGCGAGCCGCCGCAACGAGGATCTCGCGCTCATCGGCGGCGAGGTCGACGGGGGCGCGGGTGGCGACAGCGGCGGCGCCCATCTAGCGACCCTCCCCGACGGCGACAGGGCGCTCGCCCAGCTCGGTCTCGACCTGGGCGATCTCGCGCTGGGCCTGGCGAATCTGGTCGAGCAGACGGGCCCGACGGCGCAGAAGGTTGGCCTGGTGCTCTTCGGGGGTGAGGGGCCCGCTGGGGGGCGGGCAGAGGGCAAGGCGGGCCATCAGGCGGCCCTCGCCTTCGAGGCGGCGGGGGTAACGCGACGGCGCAGCGGGATGACGTTGTTGATCGCGTCGCGATCCGCGTCGGTCAGCCAGGCGTCCGCGGGCACGGTGTTGCGGGTCCACCGAGCGATCACCAGGCGCCACTCGGCCCGGGGCTGGGTGCGACCGCTGAGCCAGCCGGAGAAGACCGCCTTGCTGACGTTCAGCATGATCGCGGCCTCTGCCTGCTTGACCCCGTATTTTTCGAGGAACGCGGCCAGCAGCGCGGCCGCGGGGGGTGGGGTGTTCGTCTGCATACGTCAACGTCTACAGACGGAAACAGTCCTCGTCAAGAAGTGCGGCGCGTAACGTCTACAGATGTGAACGAAAGAAGCGCTATGTTCACCCTCAGACTCCCAGAGTTCCCGCCAGTGCTCTTGCTCGATGCGCTGCATCTCGGCTTGGTGTTCCGCCTCGATGCGCTCTATCTCTCTGCTGGTCTCCTCTGCTTGTCGCCCGGCCTCTTCGAACCTCTCGATATTTCGCCATCGCAGAAGGAACCCACCTCCGATCATCGCCAGCCCCCAGGCGAGCACAAACGCAGAGCCTCCCCAGCTCGATGACTCCGGATCCTTTGAGACCATGTGCCCGAAGAGGCTGAAGCCACCGATGAGAGCCAGGACCGGCCCGAGGGAAAAGAAGCACCCTGTTCCAGCACATCCGGCCCTTTGCCAGCCGGACACCTCTTCGAGGTTCATCTGTGCCTGGCCTTCCTCGCCCCCTCCGCCTCCCCCACCCCCTCCGCCTCCTCTGGCCCTCCCTCCCCCAGATGTGCCCGACCACGACACACCTGTACCGGGGATGCCCACCGTGGTTCTCACCCCACGGCTGGACAGGTTCACGCTGGCGCCTTTGACCCCGACCGATGTGGACACCCCCTTGGTACTCAGGTTGACCTTTACCCCGGGGAACACCTTGAAGCTTTTTCTGAATCGAAACCCCATCCCCCCAGGCTAAGAGGGGCGTCGTCAACAAGTGTGAACGTTTCTCTTGACCGGCGGCATGTCAACGTCTACAGATGTAGACATGCACTCGAACAACCCCGCCACCCTGCTCTTCGCTGTCCTCCCCCTGCTGGTCGCTTCCAGCGACCTGACCCTCTGGTTCGCGCTGCTTCGCCTGGACCCCCGCCGCGTGGCCTTGCAGACCCTCTGCAACGTGCTGCTGGCCGCCGGGGGCGCTGGCGCCCTCGACCTGCGGGGCCGCACCGCCGCCGCCCTGGTGGCCTCGGTGCTCGGGGGCCGCCTCCCCGCCCCGGGCGCGGTGACCTGCCCCGACGACCTGGAATGGGCCAGCGAGGCGGAGCGCGCCGAAGTGGTGGCCCGTGGCGCCCTCGCCCTGGGCGACGTGCTCGAAGGGCACCCCGACGCCGAGGGCCCCGCCGAAGCCCTCGCCCTGACCCTGGCCTCCGTGGTGGCCCTCACCACCGCGGCGGAGTCGCTGGGCGAGCGCCGCCTTCTGGCCTGCGCCGAGTCCGCCCTGGTGGTGGCCCGCGCCCAGCTCGCCGCCTGGCGCGAGGCCGCCGGGTGCGCCGACTGGTGCGAGGTGCGCGAGTGGACCGCCGAGATCTGCGCCGTCGCCGACCTGGCGGCCGAGCTGGACCGCGCCCGCGCCGAGCTGCTCGACACCGCCGCCGGCCTCGACGGCGCCGCGTACCGCCGGCTGCTGGCCCTGCCCGTCGCCGCGTGAGCCCCGGGGGCTGGCCCCGGCCTGCCCCTCGGTCCCCGCACCGTGACGCCCCTTGAAGGCGTGCCGCGCGGACCCGGGCCGGTGGGCAGACCAGGGCCTTCGCCCCCACCAACCCTCTCCCGAAAGACCCCCCCCATGACCACGACCACCGAATCCGTCCCGACCCTCGACCGCTGGCTCCATCGCTTCGGCGCCTGCTCCGACTCCATCGAGTGGGCTGCGGCCTACCCCGACACCGCCGAGGGCCGCCAGCGAGCTTGGGACGAATGCCCCCGCGGCGACTGGATGCTGTGGATCGGCGGCAAGCTCAGCGGTGAGCCTGGCAGCCCCGCGCGCCGCCTGCTCGTTCGGGCCGCTGTGGCCTGCGCCCGCACCGTGCTCGACAAGATCCCCGAGGGCGAGCCCCGCGCCGAGATCGCCTCGGTCCTGGACGCGCTCGACGCCTACGCCCTCGACCCCTCCGCCCAGACCGACCTGACGGCGTTGCGCCGCCGGGCCTGGGCTGTCCAATCAAAGTTGCGCGCCGCCGCCGCCTACGCCGCCGCCGCCGCCGCCTACGCCGCCGCCGCCGCCGACGCCGACGCCGCCGACGCCGACGCCGC
>JAHFUQ010000089.1 GCA_023265045.1 Acidimicrobiia bacterium | reverse complement strand
CCGACAGGTCGCCCGACTGCTGCGCCGCGGCCATGAGCTCGCGGGCCGACTCGGCGCACCGTTCCGGGGCGATGCCGAAGTACGCCAGGAAGTCGGCCGAGAGGGCCGCCGCCAGGGCGCCCACGCCGCCCGCGGCGCGGCCCGCGGCGACCGCCTCGCCGCTGATGCGCTGCATCCGGCGCAGGTCGCCCGACCACGTGAGGGCGCGGGTGTACGCCGCCAGGGTGCGGACCCGCCGGGGCGTCGGCGCCGGGCCTTGGCGATCGAGCGCCTCCTCGAGCAGGCCGACGACGGCGCGGTCCGCCGACCCGCCCCGGACCCCGGCGCCGGTCATGCCCACGGCGGCGTCGGCCAGCCGGTCGAAGTCCCCGAGCGACCTGGCCACCGCGGCCGCCTCGACGAACGCCTGGTGGGCGCCCAGCTCGTCCCCGGCCGACCAGCGGGCGTGCCCGAGGGCGACGAGGAGGTCGCACAGCGTGTCCGGGCCGGCCGCGCCCTCGCGGGCCGCGTCGGCGGCGCACGTGAGATGGAAGGCGGCGTCCTCGAACGCGAGCTGGGTGGCGGCCCAGGCGCCGGCGCGCCGGGCGTAGTCGACCGCGGCGGGGAGCCGGGCGCCGCCGGCGGCGAAGAAGTGGCGCGCGATCTCGCCCAGCCGGCGGTCGCTCGTCCCCACCTGCTGCTCGAGGGTGGCCCCCACGTCTCGGTGCAACCGGGTCCGGCGTAGGCCGCTCAGGCTCTCGTAGAGCGCCTCGCGGGTGAGGGCGTGGGCGAAGCTGTACCGGCCTGGCTCGTCGGCGGCCTCGGTGATCAGCCGGGCGGCCATGGCCGCCTCCAGTCCTGCGCACAGCTCGTCCTCGGGGAGCTGGGTGACCCCCGCGACGACGTCGACGTCGAACTCCCGACCCGCCACGGCGGCCACTTCGAGGACGCGCCGCCCCGCCGCCGGCAGCCGCCCGACGCGCCAGCCGATGACGTCCTTCACGCTCGGCGGGACCGGCGCCCGGCCCCGCAGCCCCGCCAGCGAGTGCCCGTCGGCGCCCCCGGCGAACGCGCCGGTCTCGGCGAGGTGGCCGAGCAGTTCCCGCACGAAGAACGGGTTCCCGTCCGTCTGCTCCGACAAGAACGCGGCCAGGTCGGGCGCGTCGAAGGCGGGAACCGTCGGCGGCGCGGCGACCCGGAGGAACTGCGCCACCGCCTCCCTGGTCAGCCCCGCCATCGTGATCCGCTCCACGTTCGGGTCGCGGTGCAGCTCGGCGATGGTGTCGGCGAGGGGGACGCCGAAGGCCACGTCGGTGTCCCGGTACATCGCCACCACGAGGATCGAGCCGGGCTCGGAGGAGCGCACGAGGTGGCGCAGGAGGAGCAACGCGGGCGGGTCGGCGAGGTGGACGTCGTCGAGCACGAGCAGGAGCCGGCTCGTACGCGAGGCGGCGCTCAGGAGGGCGTCGACGGCTTGGAAGAGCCGGTAGCGCTGGACCTGCGGCTCCGCCTTCGCCGGTTCGGGCAGGTCGGGGATGCGGGCCTGCAGCTCGGGCACCAGCCGGGCCAGCTCGCTGGCGTGGGCCGGCGACAGGGCGGCGAACGCCGGCGCCGGGCCTCCCCGGACGTAGTGCTGGAGCGCCTCGATCACGGCCTGGTAGGGCACGGCCAGGTCGGCCTCGAAGCGGCCGTACAGGACCGTGGCGCCCTGGGCGAACACGTCGCGGGCCAGCTCCGCCACCAGCCGGGACTTGCCGATCCCCCCCTCGCCCACGAGCCACACGAGCCGCCGCGGGTCGTTGCCGTCCCACGCCCGCCGCAGCGTCTCCAGCTCCCGCTCCCGGCCCACGAGCGGCGCCGGGTCGGGGCGGGCGAACGCCGCCGGGAGCTCCGGCGGGCGGACCTGGCGCTCGGCCTGCTGCTCGGGCGACGCCGCGGCGGCGGGCGGGGACGGCGCCGGCAGGTCCTGGCGGAGGATCGACTGCTCGAGCTGCTGGAGCTCGGGGCTGGGGTCGATCCCCAGCTCCTCGCCGAGGATCCGGCGGAGCCGGCTGTAGGCCCGCAGGGCCTCGCCTTGGCGCCCGGACCGGTAGAGAGCCACCAGCAGGTGCGCCCACAGACGCTCGCGGAGGGGGTGCTGGGCCACCAGGGCGCCCGCCTGCCCGACAACCGCGTCGTGGCGCCCGATGGCCAGTTGGGCCTCCAGCTGGTGCTCGATCGTCACCAGGCGCAGCTCCTCCAGGCGGGTCGCCTCGCCGCGGGCGAACTCGTCGTCGGCGAAGTCGGCCAGCGCCGGCCCCCGCCACAGGCCGAGGGCGTCGGCGAACGTGGCGGCGGCGCCGGCCGCGTCGCCCTCGCGCAACGCCTGGCGGCCGGCGCCGGCGAGCTGCTCGAACCGCTGGGCGTCGATGCACGCCGGCTCCACCGCCAGGACGTAGCCGGGCGCCCGGGTGAGGATCACCGGGTCGCCCAGCAGTTTGCGCACGTTCGAGACGTAGCCCTGCAGGGTGTTCAGCGCGCTGGCCGGGGGCGAATCGCCCCAGAGCACGGCGAGAAGCCGATCGGCGGACACGACCTGGTTGGGGTGCAGCGCGAGGGCGGCGAGCAGGGCGCGGTGCTTGGCCGCTCGCAATTCGACAGGGCGACCAGCCTCGCCGATCTCGAGCAGCCCCAGCATCCGGATGTCCACCGTGTTCACCCCGTGGTCGAGCCAAAAGGCTACCGCAGGCCGCCGTCGCGCATGCAGGAATATCGCCTCGTCGCCGCCGCTCAAGCGCGCCTCAAGGGCCGCCCAAGGGCCCGGCCGCATGCTCCTCGTACGACAAGTCAAAGGAGCATGAAATGCCTGTTGCAACCTTGCTGAAAGAAGGATCGACCGGGGAGGAGGTGCAGGAGCTGCAGGCGCGGCTGGCGGCCAGTGGGTTCGACCCGGGGCCGGCCGACGGCGACTTCGGTCCGCTCACCAAGGCCGCCGTGATCGCCTTCCAGAGGGCCAAGGGCATTGTGGTCGACGGCGTCGTCGGCCCCCAGACCCGGGCTGCCTTGGGCGCGCCCGAGGCGGCCCCGGGGGTCCCCACGACCATCGTCGACCTCGGGTTTGTGGCCGAGCGGGACTTCGGCCTGACGGTCTCGGAGTGCAGCGCGCCTGGCGCGCCGGCGCGCTGGGGCCCGGTCCACCCGGTGCACGTGCCCGGCTCGCTGCACAACGAGGGCCGTGCCTTCGACGCCAGCGGCGCGGCGGCCGACATGAACGCCTTCGCCGCGTTCGTGAACCAGAACTGCCCCTCGCAGATGGCCGAGCTCATCCACAACCCCAACGGCTCTATCAAGCACGGCGTGCAGCGGCCGGACCCCGTCAACTTCTGGGGCATCGACACGTGGAACGGCCACCTGGGCCACGTCCACGCGGCCATTTAGGGGCCTCCGATGCCGACCCTCACAGCAGAAGAGGTGGCGACCGTTTGCCACAAAGCAGGGTTCTCAGCCGAGGCATTGGTGACGATCGTCGCCATCGCCAAGGCGGAGAGCGGGTTCAACCCTGCCGCGGTGGGCGACCAAGGCCTCGTCGACGCCACCTTCGGCCCGAGCATCGGGTTGCTCCAGATCCGTTCGCTGCACGCCGAGCGCGGGACCGGCGGCGTGCGTGACGAGCTGGCCAACTTCGACCCCGTCCACAATGCCACCTCGGGATTCGAGATCAGCGGCCGCGGCGTCAACTTCCGGCCCTGGTCGACCTTCAACACCGGCGCCCACCAGCCCCACGTCGCGGCGGTGCGGGGCGCGTGCCGGGCCGTCGACCCCCACGTGGGCGAATCGGCGCCGGCGGGCGACGGGTCGGCGAACGCCCTCCTCCGGGAGGGCGACGGCGGGCCGGACGTGGCACAGCTGCAGCGGCAGCTGACCCGGGCCGGCTTCCCCTGCGCCGTCGACGGCGACTTCGGCCCGCGCACGCGCGACGCCGTGATCGCCTTCCAGCGGGCCCGCGGCCTGGCCGCAGACGGTGTCGCGGGCCCCGCCACCCGCACCGCTCTGGCCGCCGGCGACGGGGCGGGCAGGCCGGTTCTCGAGGAAGGCGACGAGGGCCCCTTGGTGGTCGAGCTGCAGGAGCGGCTCGGGCGCGCCGGGTTCGCCGTGGCTGCCGACGGCCAGTTCGGGCCCAAGACCCGCCAGACGGTGGTCGCCTTCCAGCGGGCGCAGCAGCTCGACGCCGACGGCGTCGTCGGGCCGCGGACCTGGGCGGCGCTGCTGCGCGCCGCGTAAACCGAGCGGGGCCGCGGGAAGAGGGGGCGAGAAGGGGCCTCGACTGGCGGAGGCCCCTTCTCGGGAGGGGGTTTGCACCGCAGAGTGGTGCACCAGCACGCCTACCCGGTCCCCAAACGGCCTAAACCAAGAATCCCGGGAAATTTTCTGGGGCCGGTTCGCCCGTGCGCCGATGCAGCCCCCAACCCTTTCGAGGCGTTCAAACCACCCCTGAGGTACGCCCGGCGCCGGATGTGCATCCGACGCCGCAAAGGGCGCTGCGGTCACACCTCAGTCGTACGTGATGGCGGCGAGGACGTCGAGCTTGGCGGCCCGGCGGGCGGGCCAGACGGCGGCGAAGACCCCTGCCAGCGCCGCCAGCACGACGTAGCTGATGAGCTGGGTGGCGGGGACGACCAGTGTGGTGATGCCCTGGGCGGCGAGCGCCTTCTGCAGCGCGACCCCGAACAACAGGCCGACGGCCAGACCGAGCACGGCGCCCATCACCGAGGTGATGACCGACTCGGCCCGCACCATGGCCCGGACCTGGCGGCGGGCCATCCCGACGGCGCGGAGCAGCCCCAGCTCCCGGGTCCGCTCGAACACCGAGAGCGCGAGGGTGTTCACGATCCCGAACAGGGCGATGATGATGGCCAGGGCCAGCAGGGCGCTCACGAGCCCCAGGATCTGGTTGATCTGCTTGCGGTTGTCCGCCTTGACCTGGGTCTGGTCCCGCACCTTCACGCCGGGGAACTCGTCGACGACCTGCTGGATCGCCGACCGGGCTGACGCCGCGGAGACGCTCGGCGCCTTTTTGGCCATCACGACGAAGTCGAAGCGGTCGGTGAAGTTGCGGTCGTACAGGGCGTCGGAGATCACGTACCGGCCCAGCAGCTCGTTGCGGGCGAAGATGGCCCCGATCCGCACCGGCTGCGTGCCGGTGCGGGCGAAGGTCATCTCGATGGTGTCCCCGACCCGATAGTGCTTGTCCTTGGCCGTGCGCTCCTCCACGAACAGCTCCCCGTGGGCCAGGCTCGCATAGTCGCCGTCGCGGATCTGGACGTTCAGCACCTGGTTCAGGGTGGCGGGGTTGCCGGCCGCCACCGACTTCTCGGCGTCGCCCTGGCGCCACTGGCCTTGGGTGAACCCGCTCACCGCCGCCATCTCGGGCCGGCGGGCCAGCGTCTTCGCCAACTCGGGGCTGATGACCGGCGCGAACTGGTCGTTGGCCACCGCGAAGTCGGCCTTGAGCGAACGGTCGAACACCTCGGTGCTGGACTTCTTGATCGACGCCCCCAGCACGCTCACCGCCCCGACCAGCCCCAACCCGATCATGAGGGCGGCCGCGGTGGCCGCCGTCCGGCGGGGGTTGCGCATGGCGTTCTGCCGGCCCAGCTTGCTGGCCAGGCCGAGACGGGCCAGGGGCGCACCGATGAAACCGGCCAGGGGGCGGGCCACCAGGGGGCTGACGATGGCCACGCCCAGGAACGTGAGCGCGGCGCCCAGGCCCACCATCGGGAGCCCGTTCTTCATGCTGCCGAACAGCCCGACGAACAGGGCGGCCAGCCCGGCGGCGCCGACGGCCGATCCCACGATCGACCGTTTGCGCAGCGACCCGGTGGTGTCGCCGCCCTCGGCCCGCAGCGCGGCCATGGGCGAGATCCGAGCCGCCCGCCGCCCCGGCGAGACGGCGGCCAGGAAAGTGACGCCCACGCCGACGATCACTGACGCGATGACGGTGCGGGGCAGGAACTGGGTCGTGGTGGTGGGCAGGTCGAGCCCGAACGCCCCCAGCAGCGCCTGCAGGCCGATGGCGAACAGCACGCCCAACCCCAACCCGACGGCCGACGACGCGATCCCCATAAGAGCGGCTTCAGCCAGGACCGACCCCATCACCTGGCGGCGGCTGGCGCCCAGGGCCCGCAGCAGGCCCAGCTCCCGGGTGCGCTGGGCCACGAGGATCGAGAACGTGTTGAAGATGATGAAGGCGCCCACGAACAGGGAGATGCCGGCGAAGGCGAGCAGGGCGGTCGAGAAGATGCCGGTGAACTGCTTGATCGAGTCGGCGCTCTCCTTGGCCACCTGGTCGCCGGTGACGGCCTCGAGGTTCTGGGGCAGCGCCCGCTGCACGCGGTCCCGCAGTTCGGCGGTGGTGACCGCGTTGGCCTTGGCCGCGTCGATGGTGTCGAACTGGCCCGGCTTGCCGAAGTGGTCCTGCGCGGCCCGCAGCTCGAAGGCCGAGATCGTCGCCCCCGCCAGGTTGTCGGCCGCTCCGAACCCGGTCAGCCCGACGATGGTGAACGGCGCCGTGCCCGTGCGGAAGACGACCCGCACGTTGTCGCCCACCTTGAGCTTGTGATCCTTCGCCGTGCGGACGTCGACCACCACCTCGCCGTCGCGCTGGGGGGGCCTCCCCTCCCGCAGGCGCAAGGGGGACAGCGACGGCTCGGTGGTCCAGTTGAAGCCCAACGTCGGCGCGCCCGTGGTGGTGATGGCCTTGCCCTTGGGGTCGACCAGCTGGGCCAGGCCCCCTACCGAGCCCTCGGCCACCCGCACACCGGGGACCGCCCGCACCATGCTGAGCAACGACTCCGGGATGGTGTCGCGCTGGATGTCGACGCCGCCGCCCTCGCCGAACCCGGACCGGGCCCGCACGGACACGTCGACCCCGGCCGAGACCTCCTTGAACAGGTTGTCGAAGGTGTGGTTGATGGTGTCGGTGAGCACGAACGTCCCCGACACGAAGGCCACGCCGAGCACGACCGACAGGGCCGTGAGCGCGAGCCGGAGCTTGTGGGCCATGAGGCCCTTGAGGGTCGCCTTTCCCATGGCCGCCCCCTAGTCGCCGAGGGACTTCATGCGGTCGAGGACCCGGTCCGAGGTCGGCTCGGTCATCTCGTCCACGACGCGCCCGTCCACCAGGAAGACGACCCGCTCGGAGTAGCCGGCCGCCACCGGGTCGTGGGTCACCATCACGATCGTCTGCCCGAAGTCGTGCACCGACCGGCGCAGGAAGCCGAGCAGCTCGGCGCTGGCGCGCGAGTCGAGGTTGCCGGTGGGCTCGTCGGCGAAGACGATCTCCGGGCGCGACGCCAAGGCCCGGGCCGCCGCCACCCGCTGCTGCTGGCCGCCGGACAGCTCCGAGGGCTTGTGGGCGAGGCGGGGGCGCAGGTTCATGATGTCGATGACCTGGTCCAGCCACGCCTGGTCGGGCTTGCGGCCGGCCAGGTCGAGCGGCAAGGTGATGTTCTCCCGGGCGGTCAGGGTCGGCACCAGGTTGTAGGCCTGGAAGATGAACCCGACCCGGTCGCGGCGCAGCGTGGTGAGGGCCTTGTCGGGCAGCTCGGTGATCTGGCTGTCGCCGATCCACACCGTGCCGCTGGTCACGTTGTCGAGACCGGCCATGCAGTGCATCAGGGTCGACTTGCCCGAGCCCGACGGGCCCATGATGGCGCTGAACTGCTGGGCCGGGAAGTCGATGCTCACCCCGTCAAGGGCGCGCACGGCCGCGTCGCCCTGGCCGTAGACTTTGACGAGATCAACCCCTCGCGCCGCGGCCCGCACGGCCGTCGTCGGTGGGGGGCCAAGGGCAGGTGAGGGGACGGTGGTCATGGGGGCTCCTTCGTGCGTCGCCTGAACGCCCGCCCCCCACACAGGCCGGTTCCCCTCATCTTTACACTCAGGCGAGGAGTTCGGTCACCGCGATTTCGATGTCGGGGAACGCCTGGGGCGAGAGCGTGTCGCCTGCCCGCAGGGTGCGCACCGTCTCGCCAATGGACACCTCGACGGTCTTGGCGTTGAGGTCGACGAGCCAGACCTCGGGGATCCCAGCGACCAGGCACATCCGGTAGTACTCCTCGACCGTGATCATCAGACGAGGAACTCGGCGACCTCGAGCACGATGTCGGGGAACGCCTGGGGCGAGAGCGTTTCGCCCGCCCGCAGGGTGCGGACGGTGTCGCCGATGTACACCTCGATCGTGCCCGCCTTCAGGTCGATGAGCCAGACCTCGGGCACGCCAGACTTGAGGTACAGCGGCACCTTGCGCGTGCGATCCTTCCGGGCCGACGAATCCGCGACCTCGATGAGCAGCAGCACGTCCTCCGGCTCGGCGTAGCGGCTGGCGTAGTCGTCATCGCGCGGTTTCAACACCGCCACATCGGGTTGCGGCTCCGAGAAGCGACCCAGGCGGATGGAGCCTTGTGCGCTCAGCGCCGCCCGATTCCCGATCGCGAGGACGAAACGACGGGTCAGCCTGATCACACAGGCGTTGTGCCTGGTTCCGATGGGGGCCATCTCCACCACCTCGCCGTCCAGCAGCTCGACTCGGCTGTCGGGGGCGATGAGGCCCAAGTCCGCCATGCGGTGGTACTCGTCAACGTCGATCACGCGAGCGTCACCTCCACTGAAAGGGTATCAGACACCTCCGTCTGTAGCTCGGCGATGCGGCCCGCCTCCTTCACGTCGCCCTCGGCGGCGGCCAGCGCCGCCAGCCGCTCCGGCCTGTCCCGGACGACGACCCGGGCCACGTCGGCCCGCATCGACGCCTTGGCCGCGGTCTTGGCCTTGCGGACCTCGCCCAGGACGGCGGCGGCGACGTCGAGGACGAGCGGGTCGGCGTCGACGGCGATGTCCGGCGGCGACGGCCACGCCGCCCGGTGGACCGAGCCCTCCTGCCACCACGACCAGACCTCCTCGGTGACGAAGGGCAGGACCGGCGCGAAGAGCCGCAGCAGCACCGACAGCGACTCCCGGAGCGCGGCACGCGCCGAGTCAGCCGCCTCCTCGCCCTGGCCGCCGTAGGCGCGGCCCTTGACCAGTTCGAGGTAGTCGTCGCAGAAGGTCCAGAAGAACGACTCGGTGCGCTCCAGGGCGCGGGCGTAGTCGTAGGCGGCGAATGCGCCGGTGGCGTCGCCGACCAGCGCCGCCAGCCGGGCCAGCAGGGCGCGGTCGATCGGCGCCGAGACGGCCTCGGCCGGCGCGTCGGGGAACGACAGCACGAACTTGGAGGCGTTGAGGAGCTTGATGGCCAGGCGGCGGCCGACCTTCATCTGGCCCTCGTCGAAGGCGGTGTCGACCCCCGGCCGGCCGTTGGCGGCCCAGTAGCGCACCGCGTCGGACCCGTGCTGCTCGAGCAGCCCCATGGGCGTGACCACGTTGCCTTTGGACTTGGACATCTTCTTGCGGTCGGGGTCGAGGATCCACCCGGAGATGGCCGCGTTCCACCACGGCAGCGAGCCGTGCTCGTAGTGCGACCGGACGACGGTGGAGAACAGCCACGTGCGGATGATGTCGTGGCCCTGGGGCCGCAGGTCCATGGGGAAGACCTTGGCAAAAAGCTCGGGGTCGTCTTGCTCCTGCCACGCCCCGGCGATCTGGGGCGTGAGCGACGACGTCGCCCACGTGTCCATGATGTCGGGGTCGCCGGTGAACCCGCCCGGCTTGTCCCGCTGGTCGGGCTCGTAGCCGTCGGGGACGTCGGTCGACGGGTCGACGGGCAGCCCGTCCTCCGACGCCACGAGCGGGCGGTCGTAGTCGACGGCGCCGTCGTCGCCGATCGGGTACCAGACGGGGAAGGGCACGCCGAAGTACCGCTGGCGGCTCACGACCCAGTCGCCGTTCAGCCCGTTGACCCAGGACTCGTACCGGCCCTGCATGTAGGGCGGGATCCAGCGCAGCTCGCCGCCGCGCGCCAGGAGCGCGTCGCGCTCGTCCATGACCCGGTAGAACCACTGCCGGCTGGTGACGATCTCGAGCGGGCGGTTGCCCTTCTCGAAGAACTTGACCGCATGGGTTATGGGCGCGGGCGGCCCGATGAGCGCGCCCGAGTCGCCCAGCATCTCGACCATGGCGGTCCGGGCCTGCTTGGCGTTGCGGCCCCGCAGCCGGTCCCATGCCGCGCCGTCCTCGACCCCCGGAGGGGGATCGTGGACGATGCGCCCGTCCCGGCCGACGATGGCTCGCGTCCCCAGGCCCAGCTCGCGCCACCAGACGACGTCGGTGGTGTCGCCGAAGGTGCAGATCATGGCCAGGCCGGTGCCCTTCTCGGGGTCGGCCAGCGGATGGGCGCGGATAGGGACCTTGACCCCGAAGACGGGCGTCGTCGCCTCGGCGCCGAACAGGTGCCAGTACCGCTTGTCGTCGGGGTGGGCGACCATGGCGACGCACGCCGCCACCAGCTCGGGGCGGGTGGTGTCGATGTCCAGGGCCTCGCCGTCGGGCCCGGTGAACCGCAGCCGGTGGTACGCGCCGGGCTGTTCCCGGTCCTCCAGCTCGGCCTGGGCGACCGCGGTCTGGAAGTCGACGTCCCACAACGTCGGGGCGAGGGCCTGGTAGGCGATCCCCCGCTTCAGCAGCCGCAGGAACCCGCGCTGGGAGACCCGCTGGGCCCGTCGCCCGATGGTCGTGTAGGTCATGGCCCAGTCGACGGACAGCCCGAGCCGCCGGAACAGCTCCTCGAAGGCGTGCTCGTCCTCGGCCGTCAGGCGGGTGCACAGCTCGATGAAGTTGGGCCGGGAGACGGCGATGGGCGGCTCCGGCGGGGTCGCCGGCGGCTGGAAACCCGGGTCGTAGGGCAGCGACGGGTCGCAGCGGACGCCGAAGTAGTTCTGGACCCGACGTTCGGTGGGCAGGCCGTTGTCGTCCCAACCCATGGGGTAGAAGACCTTCCGGCCCCGCATGCGTTGGAAGCGGGCGATGAGGTCGGTGTGGGTGAAGGAGAACACGTGCCCGACGTGCAGCGACCCGCTGACCGTCGGCGGCGGCGTGTCGATGGCGTAGACCTGGTCGCGGGACGCGGCCCGATCGAAGCGGTAGACGCCGCCGGCTTCCCACCGCTCGCCCCACTTGGCCTCGAGCCCGTCGAGGCTCGGTTTATCCGGAATCGCTGGAGACATGTCGGGATTACCGTAATTCGATGATCCGCTTACACGACACTGCATTGGGGCAGGTCGCGGAGCTCCAGCTCCGTGACCCCGGCCGGGTGTCGATGTACGTGTGCGGTCCGACCGTCTACGACGTCCCCCACATCGGCCACGGGCGCTTCAGCCTGGTGTTCGACGTGCTCCGCCGCTACCTGGAATGGACCGGCCTGCTGGTCCGCTACGTCTCCAACATCACCGACGTCGACGACAAGATCATCGCCCGGGCCGCAGGCGACGGCCGCACGATGCAAGACGTCGCCGAGGAGTACGAAGCGGCCTGGTACGACGCCATGAAGCGCCTGGGCGTCCGCCGGCCCGACGCTGATCCCCACGCCACCGCCTACGTGGACCAGATGGTCGAGCTGATCGCCCAGCTGGTGGAGCGCGGCGCGGCCTACGCCACGCCCGAGGGCGTGTACCTGTCGGTCGACGTCGTGCCCGACTACGGCCTGCTGGCCCGCCAGCCCCTCGACTCGTTGCGCGCCGGCGCCCGGGTGGAGGTCGACGAGCACAAGCGCTCCCCCCTCGACTTCGCCCTGTGGAAGCTGGCCAAGCCGGGGGAGCCGAGCTGGCCCTCGCCGTGGGGCGCGGGGCGGCCCGGGTGGCACACCGAGTGCGTGGTGATGTCGCTGGACCTGCTGGGCGACGGCTTCGACCTCCACGGTGGCGGCCAGGATCTGGCCTTCCCCCACCACGAGAACGAGCGGGCTCAAGCCGTCGCCGTCGGCCGCCCCTTCGCCCGCCGCTGGGCCCACAACGGGTTCGTCGAGGTGGGCGGGGAGAAGATGTCCAAGTCCCTGGGCAACTACACCACGCTCACCGACCTGCTCGCCGCCCACGACCCCCGCGCCTACCGCCTGCTCGTGCTCCGGTCGCACTGGCGGGCGCCCATCGAGGTCAACGCCGCCTCCCTGGCCCAGGCCGACGCCAGCCTGGACACCCTCGACGACTTCGCCCGTCGCACCTCCGAGCTCCCGCCGGCCCCCGCGGACGAAGCCGTCCTGGCCCGGTTCCAGGCCCGGATGGACGACAACCTCGACACCCCCCGGGCCCTGGCCGAGCTGTTCGACGCCGTCAGGGCGGCCAACCGGGCGATGGACGGGGGCGACCCCGCCGCGGCGGCGCCGCTGGCGGCCGCGGTGGCCGAGATGGGCACGGCGGTCGGCCTCACGCTGGCGGCGGCCGAGGTCGCGCCCCCGGAAATCAGCGAACTGGTCGCAGAACGGGAACGGGCGCGGGCGGCCAAGGACTTTGCCGCGTCCGACCTGCTCCGGGACCGTTTGCTTGCCTCCGGTTGGGTTGTAAAAGACACGTCAAGAGGCTCACGGGTCCATCGGAGGCCGTAAGCGAGCGTGCTAGGGTCCGCGGCTGTGGGAGTGCTGGCGGCGTTTCATCCGGCGCGTCCCTCGTTCGCAATTGCTGTTGTTGTGATTTCGACAAAGGGGGATCGCCAACGTGGCGACCGTCACCGGCACCGTGAAATGGTTCAACGCTGAGAAGGGGTTCGGCTTCATCGCCCAACCCGACGGAGGCGGCGACGTCTTCGTCCACCACTCGGCCATCCAGATGTCTGGCTATCGCAGCCTCGAAGAGGGCCAGCGAGTGGAGTTCGAGGTCCAGAACGGCCCCAAGGGCCTGATGGCTATGAACGTCAAACCGGCCGGGTCCTAGCTCGGCCCCCGCGGGCCGTGAGGCGGCCCGCCATCGGTCAGAAGACGATGACCGACCTTGCCACCGCGCCCGCCTCCGTGGCGGCGAAGGCGGCGTTGACGTCCTCCAACCCGACCCGACGGCTCACGAGATCGTCCAGGCGAAGCTCGCCCTGGCGATACCACCCGACCAGCCGCGGGACGTCGCGGTGGATGTCGGACGACCCCAGCCAGCAGCCCTTGATCGTTTTCTCGGCCAGCACGATCCCGACCATGGCCGGGATTTCCACCATGACGTCCATGGCCGGGATGCCCACGAGCACCGTCTGGCCGCCCCGGCGGGTCATGGCGAGGGACTGCTCGATGGTCGCGGCGTGGCCGATTACCTCGAACACGACGTCGGCGCCCTTCTGGGCCGTCAGGTCCATGACCGCGCCGAGGGCGTCGGCGGCCAAGACCCCGTCGGTCGCCCCCACGGCCTCTGCGAGGACCAGCTTGTCGGGGTGGACGTCCACCGCGACGATCCGGGCCGCGCCGGCGATACGCGCCCCCTGGACGACGTTGAGGCCGACGCCGCCGCATCCCACCACCGCCACCGTGTCGCCCGCTCGGATCGAGGCGGTGTTGAGGGCCGCGCCGACGCCGGTGACCACGGCGCAGCCGAGCATGGCCGCCACCGCCGGGTCGATGTCGGGCGGCAGTTTCACGGCCGCGACGGCAGGGACGACGATCGCCTCCGCAAAGGTCCCCGCCCCGAGGGCCTGGAACAGGTGGCTGCGGGGCGAGCGCAGGCGAGAGGAGCCGTCGAGCAGCCCGCCGGACGCCATCGCCACCACCGCCTGCTCGCACAAGTGAGGTTGGGCGCGCCGGCAGTAGAAGCATTGGCCGCACTGGGCCACCCACGAGACCGCCACCAGGTCGCCGGCGGCCAGGTGGTCGACCCCCGGCCCGACCGCGTCGACATGGCCGGCGCCCTCGTGGCCGAGGACGGCGGGCAGGGGCGCCGGGATCACGCCCCCGGCCATGGCCAGGTCGGAGTGGCAGACGCCGGCCGCCGCCATCCGCACCCGCACCTCGCCCGCACGCGGCTCGTCGACCTCTACGTCGTCCCAGATCTCGAGCGGCGCGCCGACCGCGGTGAGCACGGCCGCCTTCACGGCTTGGTTTTCATGGCCGTTTGGGGTCCTCCCGCTCCGCCTTCTTGACCCCGTACCCGACGATGATGGCGGGCAGGAGGAGCACCGACGCCACCACCAGGTCGGCTACCACCAGCGTCACCAGCGGCTTGGGGAGCCCGGCCACCACCGCCACCAGGAAGGTCGCGCAGGCGAAGGCCAGGAACCCGTAGCCGATGCGCTTGCCCAGGTCGGCCAACCGGGCCATCTGGCGGCGGCGGGCGCGGACGGGGTCGGGGGTTACCATCGGCCCGCCTTGGCCACCCTCAGCCTGCGCGATCGCACCCTGACCTGGGCCCGCCCGCTGCTCATGGGCGTGGTCAACGCCAACCCGGACTCGTTCTCGGACCCCGGCGCCCGCTCGGTCGACCAGGTGGTGGCGGCCGCCCTCGCCCAACTCGACCAGGGCGCGGCCTTCGTGGACGTCGGGGCCCAGTCGGCCATCACCGGCCGGGCGGCGGTCGACGAGGCGGACGAAGCCGGGCGCGTGGCGCCGGTGATCGAGCGCATCCGAGCCGAACGCCCCGACGCCCTGATCTCGGTCGACACGTACAAGCCGGCCGTGGTGGAAGCGGCCTTGGCCGCGGGCGCACACCTGGTCAACGACGTCTCCGGCCTTCGGGACCGGGACGTGGCCCGGATGTCGGCAGCCTACGGCGCGGCGCTGGTGGTCATGCATACGGCGGCCCCGCCGCTCACTCGCCGCCAGGACCCGGGCGCATTCGGCGACGTGGCCGCCGAGGTGGCGGACTTCCTGCGCCACGCCGTCGACGCCGCCGTCGCCGACGGCGTCGCGGCCGAGTCGATCGTCGTCGACCCCGGGGTCGACTTCACCAAGACGCCGGCCCAGACCGTGGCCCTGCTGCGCGGCATCGACCGGGCGGCCGCGCTCGGCTTTCCCGTGCTGCTGGCCCTGTCCCGCAAGGACTTCGTGGGCGCCCTCACCGGCCAGCCCCCGGCCGGGCGGGGCGCCGGTACGCTCGGCGCGGTGGCGGCAGTCCGACGCCTCGACGGCCAGATCCTGCGGGTGCACGACGTGGGCGCCACCCGCGACCTGCTGACCGTACTCGACACCGTCAGCAGCGCCCTCGACGTCGACCCCGCCCTCGCCCTCCCCGACCACCTCCGCCACCAACGCTGACCGCGGGTCAGTCCATGTCCCAGTGGCCCCGGTGGTCGC
>JAHFUQ010000088.1:9187-15151 GCA_023265045.1 Acidimicrobiia bacterium | reverse complement strand
ATGGGCAATTTGCACCAGTGATCAGTCCAGCCGCACGATCCCCATCCGCACCGCCCGCAGGACGGCCTGGGTGCGGTCGCGGGCGTCGAGCTTCTCGTAGATCGACGCCAGGTGGTTCTTCACCGTCTTGATGCTGATGAACAGCTCGGCCGCCACCTCGGGCAGCGAGAGGCCGTCGGCGACCTGCTGGAGGACCTCCTCCTCCCGGGCGGACAGGAGCGGCTCGTGGTCCTTGCCGGCGGTGCGGCGCACCTCCGCCA
The DNA here is from genome assembly GCA_023265045.1 of Acidimicrobiia bacterium. GTDB lineage: Bacteria > Actinomycetota > Acidimicrobiia > Acidimicrobiales > AC-14 > JAHFUQ01. The sequence continues at coordinate 14,891 of JAHFUQ010000088.1, read as the reverse complement.
GCATGGAGGAGGCCAGCTCGCGCGACACGCCGCCCTCGCCGCCGGCCAGCTGGATCGCCGACACGACGTCCTCGGTCGAGCAGTCCTTGACCAGGTAGCCCGCCGCGCCGGCCTGTAGGGCGCGGGTCATGAGATCGCTGTCACCGTGCATGGTGAGCATGACGACCTGGGTGCGGTCGGTCTGGGAACGGATCAGGCGGGTGGCCTCGATGCCGTCGAGGACGGGCATGGTGACGTCCATGAGGATCACGTCCGGGTGGAGCTGGCCCGCGAGTCGCACCGCCTCGGCGCCATTGGAGGCCTCGCCTACGACGTCGATCCCGCACTCGACCAGCGATCGGCGCAGGCCGTCGCGCAACATGCGGTGGTCGTCGGCCACGAGGAGACGGACGGGGCGGGCGGCGGGCTCAGTAGCGGAGACGGCTTCGGTCATGGTCATGTGTGCTCCAATCGGCAACGAACCACCGTGCCGCCACCCGGTGCGGAATCAACATCCAACGTGGCCCCGATGGCGTCCGCCCGTTCCTGCATGCCTCGGATGCCGTACGAGTCGGACCGGCCGGCGGCGCCGAGCACAAAGCCCTCCCCGTCGTCAGCGACCGCCAGGAGCGCGGTGCTGCCGTCGTATTCCCAGCGCACGCTCAGGTGGTGCGCGCCCGCGTGCCGTTCGGCGTTGGTGATCGCCTCTTGGGCGATGCGCCACACCTCCCGCTCCTGGTTGAGCGGCAGCCGGGCCCCGTTCTGGTGGGAGAAGTTGACCTCGAGCCCGGTGCGGTTCTCCACCCGCTCGAGGTAGACGGCGAGGGTTTCGATGAGCCCCCGCTTGTCGGACACGTCCGTACGCAGGTCGCCGAGGGTCTCCCGCACCTCGCCCACCGCGCCCCGGACCTCGGTGCGGAGCCGGTCCAGGTCCTCGCGGATCGCTTCGTCGTCGATCTGGCGACGGATCAGGTCGAGCCCGAACGCGACGCTGGCCAGGGACTGGCCCAAGCGGTCGTGCATGTCACGGGCGATGCGCACCCTCTCTTCATCGGCGCCGATGGCCCGCAACTTCGCGAACCAACGGGCGTTGTCGATGGAAAGGGCGGCCGAGTCGATGAACCCGTCGAGCAGCTGCAGCTCCCGCCGGCCGTAGACGCCGGGCGCGTGGTGCTCGAGAGCGATCAGGCCGATCAGCTGGCCCCGGGCCCGCAGCGGCGCGTACAGGCCGCTCCGCGACAGGTAATCCGGCCCCAGCCCTTCGCCCGGTTCGATGCAGACGTTCAGCGAGGCGACGCTGCTCGTGGTCGTCGCCGCCAGGGAGCGCGGGAGCTCGGCGTCGGAGAACGTACGGCCGATCGCGGTCCCCTCGCCGGCGAGGATGACCCAACGGCAGGTGGCGTCGTCCTTGACCAGGAGGGCGCAGACGTCGCTGGCGATGATCGTCCGCAGGCGGTCCAACGTGGAGCGTACGACGCTGTCCAGGTTGAGGGACGCGGGCAGCTGCTGGGCGACGCGGTGCAGGGAAACCAGCAGCTCATTGGCCTCGGCCAGCTGCGCCATGCGGTTCAGCGTCTGCGAGTGGCGCGTCTCGGCCTCGCCGAACATCCGCCGGGCGTAACCCGCGAGCAGGGCGACGAGCACCAGCTCGATCACCCACTGGCCGACGAACAGGGCCTCGGTCCCGCCCGTCGCGATGTAGGGGATCGTCACCGCCGCGCTCCCGGCCAGCGCCAGGCGAACGCCGAACCCGTAGCCCCGCATGAACCCGGCCGCCATGACGCCGCTGAGGGCGCAAAAGGCGAACGGCGACTCCCAGTAGCCGGTGCTGGCGATGGCGGCGGCCGCCAGTCCGACTTCCAGGATGTAGGGCACGACCGAGTCGGCGTGGCGGCGGTGCGGCCTCCGCCGCTTCGGCGACGACTGCAGGGTGCGCCACGTGGCGTGCACCACCAGCACCAACGCCCAGCCGAGGACGGGCCGCACCAGCGGCCCGCGTGCCGGCGCCATGGCCAAGCCGGCGCCCAGCGCGCCCCACCGCACGGCGTGGACGAGGGGTTGGAACGGCGCCGGCCTGCGTGGCCCGAACGCGGCGTCTGGCTTGCGCGCCATGGCCGTGGGCGCGTGAGAGGCGACGGGCTCGGCCCGCCGCCTCCGACGCTTCACTTCAGGACGTTGACGAACCCGCTCGCGGCGGGCCCGAGCACGATGATCATGATGGCGGGGAAGATGAACAGCGTCAGCGGGATGAGCATCTTCACCGGCAGCTTGGCGGCCTTCTCCCGGGCCCACTGCCGCCGCTTGGCCCGCAGTTCGGCGCCTTGGGTGCGCAGCACGCGGCCGATCGGGATGCCCAGGGCGTCAGCCTGCATCAGGGCAAGCACGAAGTTCGACAGCTCTGGCACCTCGGTGCGGCGCTTCAAGTTCTGGAAGGCGTCACGGCGGGGGAGGCCCAGCTCCATCTCCCGGAGGGTGCGGTGGAACTCCTCGGCAATGGGCGACGAGAAGTGCTGGCAGACGATGTCGAGGGCACCCTCGAAGCCCATGCCCGCTTCCACCGAGATGGCGAGCAGGTCGAGGGTGTCGGGCAGGTCCTTGAGGATGGCCGACTGGCGCTCGTCGACCTTGCGGGTCAACCAGGCCGAGGGGACCAGGACGCCGATGGTCGGCATGAGGAGGACGACGAGCAGCGTCGACCGGGGGGAGGCCGACCCCAGGACGGCCCACAGCAGCCCGCCCAGGGTGAGCAGCGCGGTGAGCGCCACCTGGCCGACGACCAGCTCCTCGGCCCGGACCGAGTTGGCCATGCCGGCGTGGAGCAGCTTCTTGTGGACGCTCTCCACGTAGTTCCGGGGCGTGAGCTTGGCGACGCTGCCGAACACCTGGCCGAGCGGGTGCATCAGCCGGACGGCAAAGGGCTCGGCCAGCTTGCGGTCGTACTCGTCGATGATGCCCGAGTCTTCGTCCAGGTCCCGGAGGTACTGGCCCGCGTCGAGCACGGGCCGCTGGCTCTTCACACCGACGAACGCCATGAGGGCGCCTGCGGCGGCCAGGCAGACGGTGACGGCGATTCCGAGTGAGCTCATCTCGTCACACCTCGATCTTGGTCATTTTGAAGATGATCGACGCGCCCATCGCCACCATGCCGGCGGTTCCGAGCAGCACCAACAGGCCCACGCCGTGGTACATGGGGTCCATGTAGCCGGGGTTGATGAACTGGACAGCCAGGAGCATGAACGGGCACAGGGCGGTCAGGACCCACGCCGACATCCGTCCTTCGGCGGTGAGCACCTTGACCTCGCGACGCACCTCGTCGCGGGCCCGGATGAAGTCGGCCAGCGTGTGCAGCAGGTCGGCGAGCCGCCCGCCGACCGTCTGCTGGATGCGGATGGCCTGCACCACCCAGTCGAGGTCCCTGATCTCGAGCCGTGCCGACATGCGCGCCAGGGCGTCGACGACGGGGTCGCCCAGGCGGGTCTCGGCGACGACCCGAGCGAACTCCTCCGACAGGGGCGGCTCGGACTCCTCGCACATCATCTGGATGGCCCGCAGGAACGTGTGCCCGGCGGACAGCGACGACGCGATCAGGCTGAGGGCGTCGGGCAGCATGGCCTCGAACTGCCGCCTGCGCTTGGCGATCCGGCGCTTGACGAGGACGTTGGCGAACAGTGGGGCGAAGCCGAGGCCGAGCACGGCGAACACCCAGGTCCCGCTGAGGGCGTACAGCAGGGCGGCGAGGCCCAGGCCCGCGCACGTGGTGATGACGACGAACTCGCCCGGCTTCATGGGGATCCGAGCCCGCTCGAGCGACGCCTTCATGGCGCCCTTCTGGTCGAATTGGGTGACCATCCGGCCGGCAAAGCCCACCGTCCCCTTGACGATCGGGCTGCGGGTCTCGGTCAGCGCCTCGACGCGGACGTCGCGCTCACCGAAGGGCAGGTCCAAGATCGCGGCCAGGGTCTTGTCCCGGTCCTTGACCTTCACGAGCCAACCCGCGACCAGCAGGCTGAGCCCGGCTCCGACGCCGAGCATGGCGAACACCAGCCCCCCGCTCATCGGGACGCCTCCTTCGTCGGCCGCCCCGACGGACGGGGCACTGTGTTCATAGAGCTGCGCTCCTCGTGGGCGTTCAGCCCCGCAGGCGGCGCTTCGCTTCGGTGCTCGCTCATCGCACACTCTCCGGGCGGACAAGGTGGGAGATCTTCGGGACCTTGGCGGTACGCAGGCGGGCGGCGGACGCCGACGAGTTCTGCGCGGCCGCCGGCGGCCGGAACGCCTTGGCGGGGACCTCGACGCCGACCTCAGCCAGCTTGTCCAGGAACTTGGGGCGCAGGCCGGTGGCGCAGAGCTCGCCGTCGAGCCTGCCGTCGCCCGGCTGGGTCCGGTACTTGAAGATGTCCTGCAGCAGGATCGTGTCGCCCTCCATCCCCTGGAGCTCGGTGAGGGCCGTGACGATGCGGCGACCGTCGGGCATGCGATCGAGGTGCATGATCAGGTTGAGCGCGGAGCAGATCTGCTCGCGGATGGCCCGGACGGGAAGGTCGTAGCCGGCCATGAGCACCATGGTCTCGAGGCGGCTGAGCGCGTCTCGGGGGCTGTTGGAGTGCACCGTGGTCATCGAGCCCTCGTGGCCGGTGTTCATGGCCTGGAGCATGTCAAGGGCCTCGCCGCCTCGGACCTCACCGACGATGATGCGGTCGGGGCGCATACGGAGGGCGTTGCGGACCAGGTCACGGATCTTGACTTCGCCCGCGCCCTCGGCGTTGGCCGGCCGGGCCTCGAGGCTGATCACGTGCGGCTGCTGGAGCTGGAGCTCGGCCGCGTCCTCGATGGTGAGGATGCGCTCGCCGTCGGGGATGAACGACGACAGCACGTTGAGGTTGGTCGTCTTGCCGGTGCCGGTGCCCCCGGAGACGAGGACGTTGAGCTTGCCCCGCACACAGGCCTCGAGCACGACTGACAGGTCGAGCGTGAAGGTCCCGAAGTTGATCAGGTCCTTGACCGTGTAGGGGTCGGCGGCGAACTTTCGGATGGTCAGGACGGAGCCGTGGATCGCCAGCGGCGGGATGACGGCGTTGACACGGGAACCGTCCGGAAGGCGGGCGTCGACCATGGGCGAGCTCTCGTCGATCCGGCGGCCGACGGCGCTGACGATCTTCTCGATCACATGCCGGTACTGGATGTCGTCGGAGAAGGCGGCGCCGGTGTGGGAGAGCTTGCCGTCGCGCTCCACCCAGATGTCGTCGTACGCGTTGCACATTACTTCGGTGATGGACACGTCGGCCAGCAGCGGGTCGAGGGGGCCGTAGCCCAGGGTGTCCTGGATGACCTCCTGGACGAACTTGCGCCGCTCCGAAGGCGAGACGCGGACGTCCTCCCGCTCGAGGATGCGGTCGAGGGCGTTGCGCACCTCGGAGGCGATCTTCTCGGTCGTCAGGCCGCTCATCTTGGGCGCGACTTCGGACAGGACGAGGTCACGGACCTTGCGCTTCTTGTCCTGCCACCCGGAGGCGCGGCGGGCGTCGCGGAGGCCGTCGGGCGTGCGGTCGGTGGCGGCGCGGTTCGGGCGGCGCCGCACCGGCTCGGCGGCGACGCGCTCGTCCTCTTCGATGGCGGCGAGCTTGTCTGAAAGCTTCACGTGTCAGTCCCCTATGACTCGGTGGGGTGGAGGATGGGGCGGAAGATCCGGGCGAAGACGCTGGAGCGCTTCTTGTGGTCGCCGTTG
>JAHFUQ010000088.1:0-9177 GCA_023265045.1 Acidimicrobiia bacterium | reverse complement strand
CGGCTCTCCTCGGGCAGCAGCGGGGCCAGGCCGGCGTTCAGCTTCTTGCTGATCTCCTGTCCCGGCGCGAACGCCAGGATCGGTGTGCCGACGTTGACCGACTTGCTGACCTCACGGGCGTACGGCAGCACGGCCTTGAAGCCCTGGGGGAACAGCTTGGTGATCTGGTCGACGTCGATGCCGATGTCGCGCTCGGCCTTGTTCAGGATCAGGTTTACGTTGTGCGACGGGATCTTGAGCTTGTCGAGGGTGTTGAGGAACACGCCCATGTTCCGGACGCTGGGCAGGTCCATCGTGGCCATGACGTACAGGCCGTTGGAGAGGTCGAAGGCGGCCAGCACGACCTCGCTCAACTGCGCGGGCGTGTCGACGACCACGTAGTCGAACTTCTGGCGGGCCACTTCGAGGACCTTCGTGACGTCCGTGGGGTGAATGCGGTCGGCGTCGGTGGGGTCCTTGGGCGCGGGCAACACCGAGACGCCGGTGTCGTGCGTGACCATGAACTCCTCGAGGAGGCTGGCGAGGTCGCCGCCCTCCTCTTCGCGCGACAGCAGGTCGGCGATCGAGTACCGGGGCCGGAGGCGCAGCGCCGTCGACACCTCGCCGAACTGCAGGTCGAGGTCGATGATGCAGGTCCGCTTGCCGGTGTGGTGGGCCAGGAAGTACGCCAGGTTCGTCGCCATGAACGTCTTGCCGCACCCGCCCGTGGCCGAGGCGATGGTGAAAACGGTGCCGGCGTGGGTGCCCGGCGAGGGGGTGGTCGAAGCCATCGGCGTGGGCTCGGCCGAGGGCCGGGCCAGGGCGATGGCCCGCTCGAGCGTCTCACGCATGGACTTGTCGGGTACCGGGAGGTGGAGCAGGTCGAGGGCGCCGACCCGGACGATGTCCCGCAGCTGGGCCTCGGGCCGCTTCGAGAACGCCAACACCATGCTCATGCTGGGCAGCTCGTCGTGGATGACCTGGAGGCGCGCCAGCCCCGTCTTGGTGCCGAGGCTGGGCCCGGCCAGAAGGACGTCAAAGGGACCGTCTTCGCTCAGGAGGTCGCCCACCTGGCCGGTCCGCTCGCAGGGCACGACCTCGGGACGGGGGCGGAGCTCGCCGGCGATCCCCCGGACCTGGCTGGCCAGGTCCGGGTCACGCTCGAGCACGAGGATCTTGGGGTTGCGCATCGGACGTTGCTCCTAGAGGGTCTTGAGAGCCTGGGCGTTGTTCACGCCAGGAGTGCCGCCCACCGGCGCCTGGTCCTTGACGACCAAGGCGAAGTAGAGCTGCTGGAAGCTCGTGAGGTACACGAGCTGCTCACCGGCCACCGCGTCGACGGCCAGGAGGTAGACGAGGCCGGCGCCGCCGGGCTGGCCCTGGCCGCCGGCGAGGGTCGTCCCGTTGACGTTGAGGATCTCGACGTTCTGCATGATCAGCTTGGCCTGCTGCTTCTCCGTCGGCTCCTGGATGAGGCCGTAGATGTCGATGCGGTCACCGGCGCCGGCGAAACCGGCGACGCCCGGGACGTTGGCCAGCTGGACCGCCAGGGCGACCTTGCCCTCGGGGATCTTCAGCGTGCCGATACGCGTCTGGGCGACCTGGAACTGCTCGAGGGTCAGCACCTGGCCCTCAGGGACACCGAGGGTCGCGGTACGGCCGGCGAGCTGGGACGGGTCGGTCAGGGCCGTGGCGGGCCGCGCCGCGGCGTCGATCGCCTTGGTCTTGACGTAGCCGTTGTCGAGGGCGGCGCTGCCCGACGTCCCCGAAGGAATCGGCTTGGCCGCGTACAGCACGTTCACCTTGCCGGCGGCGGGGGCGCTAGGCCCGCCGCTGTCGCGTGCAATGAGGAAGGTGGCGCCGGCGCCGACGATGAACACCGCCAGGCCCAGGACCACGATGAGGTTGGATCGCTTTGCCATCACATCTCCCGGTCAGTGCCCCCCAGGGGGCGGTCACGTTCTGCGGCGCTGCTCGGCGAGAGCACACGTCGTAGTGATGTTTTCGGGCGGACGCGGCCGGGACTTGAACAGAAATTAGGTCTAAAGACCTATTGGCGCTCCGCCGATACCTGCGGTGACCGCAAGAACTGTCGATGGAGTTGAGCGTGAGCCATCTAGCTTTCAAGGCGCGCCCTGCGCGCTTGAGCAGCATCGTGCGCCCCCGTGCCTTCCGGCGTCCCCGCCGGGACGAGCGCGGCCTGGCCCTGCTCGAGTTCGCCATTGTCGCCCCGATCTTCTTCTTCATCCTCTACGCCCTCGTGGTGTTCGGGATGGCGCTGGCCCTGAAGCAAGGTGTGACCAACGCCGCGGCCGAGGCCGCTCGGGCCACGGTCGGGGTCGCCGACAACACCGGCACGCCCGCCGACGAGCGAGTCGACAACGCCCGCGCCGTCGTCCTCCAGCGGTTGTCGTGGCTGTCGGCGGACCAGAAGACGTGGCTCACGATCACGCCGACGATCGCGTCGTGCACGAACGGGTCCGGCACGTGCATCACCGTCTCGGTCTCCTACCCGTACGAAGCCCACCCGCTGGTGCCGTCGGCGCCGCTCATCAGCGCGATCCAGCCCCACGCGGTCAGCTCGACCGCCATCGTCCGGCTCAGCTAGCCCGCCCTAAGGAAGAGGTGTCTTTCGTGAGCAAGATCTGGCGCCGCATGGCGCGGCGCGACGACGAGCGGGGCGCGATCCTCGTCCTCGCCACCGTCGGAGTGGTGCTCGCGGTCATCGCCACCGCGCTCGCCGTCGACGTAGGAACGTTGGCGCAGGAGAAGCGGCGGGCCCAGAAGGTGGCCGACCTGGCCGCACTCGACGCCGTCCGCGACGTGCCCGCGAACTACCAGACCCGGGCCATCGAGAGCGCGGCCCGCAACGGACTGCCGACTTCGGCGGGCTACAGCGTCGTCGCGGTCGAGGGAACCAAGTCGGGCGGGGTCTGCGTCGCCTCCGCGGGCGTGGGTCAGGCGTGCGTCACCGTGACCGCGCCGCACAAGAACAACTTCCTCGCCGGCAACCAGGTCGTGAAGGCGCGCGCCGTGGCCGGCCCTGTCGCCCAAGCCGGCTTCTGGATGGGCTCGAGCCTCCTCAGCGCCAGCCTCGACGACGCCACCGAGAACCTGCCCCTGCTCAACCGGGTCTTCGGGCGGTGGCTGGGCGGCCTCACCGGCCAGGCCAACGTCCTGAGCTACAAGGGCCTGGCCGACGCCAGCGTCAACCTCGGGCAATTGAAGACGGCCTTGGGCTTCGGCACGCCCAACGAGCTGTTCAACACCAACATCACGATGGGCCAGCTCCTCCATGCCACCGGCGTCGTGCTCAACAACCAGGGCACCGTCGCGGCCCTCGCCGCCTACAACGACGTGGTGCGCCTCGAATCGATCACGACGAGCACGGCCCAGTTCAAGCTGGGCGACTACCTCAAGGTCGCTCAGGGCTACGAGAACAAGGCCCTCGACACCAACTTCAACGTCTTCGATCTGATCACGGGCGGCGCCTCGGTGGCCAACAAGAACAATCTGATCGACGCCGGGACGGTGATCCACCTTCCGATCGACTTCCTGGCGCCGATCGCCGACGTGACCAACGACACCACCCTCAAGCTGAAGGTCATCGAGGGCCCGAAGCACTACTTCGGGCCCGCCGGAGGCTCGGTGTCGACCTCGCAGATGGAAGTCACGCTGGGGACCCACGTCGACATCGCCTCGAACCTCACCGCGCCGCTGTTCAACGTCCTCGCCCCGCTGGTCCAGATCGGCACCGAGGGCCTGCACATGACCGCTGACGTGAGCGCCAAGTTCACCGCCGCCGGCGCCACGGGCACCCTCCTCGCCATCCGCTGCACCAACCCCAACCAGGGCATCACCGTCCGGGTCAACTCCCAGCCCATCGCCACCCACGTGGACGGCAGCCTGGCGATCGCCGACTCCACCATCACGAACATCCTGCTGGGCAACACCAAGGTGAGCGGCACCTTCGTGGGCGACGCGAGCACGATCGCCGGCGGCCCCTACGACCTGGCCTTCGCCTACCCGAACGAGTATGCGCCCACCCTGCCGGGCGGCAAGTCGACTCCGGGCACGCCTGCCGGGATCACGCTGAACCAGGCCACCGTGAGCACCGCGGCTGGCGCCGGGCTCCTCACCACCGTCTTGGGCATCCTCACGGGCACGCTCAAACTGGAGGGGACGGGGAGCGTCGAGGCGGCCGTCATCAACCCGATCCTGAACCCGATCATCACCGCCATCGCCAACCACCTGACCACGCCCGCCCTCAAGGCGCTCGGCGTCTCCATCGGCCCGGTGGACGTCTGGGCCAGCATCCCGGACGGCGACTTCGACCCGGCGGCGTGCGGGCAGCCGGGCCTTCTGGGGTAACTGTCGATCGCATGTAGATGCGACCGACTCCTATTGCAACGGACTCGGCGGCGGCTCTACAACTAGGCCAAGGCATGAGCCGCTGCACCTTCGTATGGGCGCATGGGCTCCAAAGCTCGAAAGCCCACGAGGACGAGATCGGGCTGTTCGACTGGGGACCCGTTCAGGACGTGGCGCGGGTTGTGCGCTATGACGCCCGGGGCCACGGCGGCTCCTCGTGCCCCTACGAGGAGCGGGCCTACCGCTGGTCGACGCTGGTCGACGACATGCTGTGGGCGTCGGGCGGCGAGGGGCCGTTCGTGGCCGGGGGGGCGTGCATGGGGGCAGCCACCTCTCTGTACGCGGCGCTGCGGGCCCCTCGCCGCATTCAGGCGCTGGTCATCGTGACCCCGCCCGCGGCGTGGGACGGGCGCAACGGCCAGACCGAGCAGTACTCGTCGGCGGCCACCGCGTGCGAGCGGGGCGGGATGCGGTCGCTGCTCGAATCGTGGCAATCGCGGCCCCAGCCGGGGATCCTGGACCGGGAGCTGCCGCTGGCGCGGGACATCACCATGCGCCACCTGGCCGCCATGGACGAGCGGGCGCTGCCCGCGATCCTGCGCGGGATGGCCCAGTCCGACCTGCCCTCCCAGGAGGAGCTCGCGTCCCTGGTGCTGCCCGCGCTCGTGCTGGCGTGGGAAGGGGACCCGTGCCACCCGGTCGCCACCGCGTCAGCCATCGCCGACGCGCTCCTGCTGAGCGAGTTCCACGTGGCGTCCGACCTGGCCGGCGTGCGCGCCTGGCCCGCCCTCGTCCGCGACTTCCTCAGCAACCTCTGCCTGTGGGAGTGACGTAGCCGGTTCGCCTTGTGCGAACTGGTGACGCTGGGGCGCGCTGGGACGCGCTGGGACGCTCCCAGGTGTCACCGGTTCGGTTTGGTGACCGACGGGCCTGCGACGTTTGTGCGAACTGGTGACGCTGGGGCTCGTTGGGACGCGCTCGACCGTCACCAGTTCGGCCTCGGGGCCGCTTAGCGGAGGACTCGTCGGCGGCGGCCTGCGGTCAGATCGACGCGCAACGACAGGGCGGAGGCGGCCCAGGCGGTGAGGCCGAGGGCCAGCCAGCCCATCTCGTTGACGCTGATGCTGTCGCTAAAGGCGGACAGCGCCGTAATCGCAAAGCACACGACGGCTGCGGTGATCAAAATACGGTTCACGCTCATGGGCGATGCGTACCCCGACGGACGGGATTCACACGATTCACACGCCGTCAGGCAGCGGCGCGGCCCGCAGGAACTCGAGCATGTCGGGCGCCCGGTACAGGTTGTGGGTCGATGGGTGTTGCGGCGACTTCCCGACGACGATGGCGTCATGCCGTCCCCAAAACCCCTCGTAGACCTGGCCGGCCCGGTGTGGGTCGGCAATCGAGTGGGACTCGCGCCGGGAAATGGAAAGGCCGCCGCGCTCCCACGAGGGCTCGTCAAGGAAGAGCACCGTCCGCGGTGCGAGGAGGTCGAGCGCCCGCCGCAGCCGGTCAGGCTCATCCGCGACGTGGAGCAGCGTCGTCAGGGTTAGCGCCTCCGATGTTCCCCAAGCCGGCTGGTGTCGACGGAACAGTTCAACAGACCACCGGCGTACCTCGGCCCAGAAACCGAGCGGGTCCGGATAAAAGAACCCCTCGTGCGGCTCGCCAAGCGTGAGCGGGCCCTCGGGCCACGTAATGAACGAGTCCCGCCAGTTCGGTGGCTTGGTAGTGACGAGGAGGAGCCACGCGTTCATCGCACCGGGTGAGAACGGCGGCCAGCCGTTGGCCCGCTCGGTCAGCGCGCGACGCGTCCGCCTGCTGGTCGACTCGCGGCGCGCCGCGTCCAACCGCTCGTCGGATCTCGGCGAAAGGAGAAGCGCGTTGAGCCTGATAGGTCGATGATACGGTCGCCCAATCGTTGTGCTCGGCCTCACGGGCGGGATCGGCGCCGGCAAGTCGACGGTGGCGGCGATGCTGGCGGCCCGACGCGGCGCAACCGTGATCGACACGGACACGATCGCTCGGGACGTGATCGAGCCGGAAGGCCCCGCATTCGCTGCGGTCGTCGATCGATTCGGCCGCGCCGTCCTCCAGGCTGACGGCCGAATCGACCGGGAGTGCCTCGCGGACGTGGTGTTCTCGGACGCGGGCGCCCGCGCCGACCTCGAAGCAATCGTCCACCCTGCCGTCGAGGCGGTGGTGCGGGACCAGGTCGCGGCCGAACGGTCGGCCGGGACCGCCGTCGTCGTGGTCGAGGTGCCCCTGTTGGTCGAGGCTGGGTGGGATCGGCTCGTGTCGGCCGTGGTCGTCGTCGACTGTCAGGACGAAGTCGCGATAGACCGGCTCGTGGCGTTGCGCGGCATGTCGGCGGACGACGCACGCCGCCGGCTGGCCGCCCAGGCCAGCCGCGCCGCCCGCCTCGCACACGCCGACTTCGTCCTCTCCAACAACGGCTCGCTCGACGACCTCAGCCGTCAGGTGGCGGCGATCGACCTGCACGGTCTCCAGTCCGCAACGCCCCCCGGAGGTCGGCGATCAGGAGATGGGGCTGCCGGCTGAGGCGGCGGAAGCGGACTCGCATCGGCCTCCAACCGGCCGCGATCAGCGCGCTATCGCGCGCTTGGTCGGCCTCGAGGTCGAGCTGGGCGGTGTGGCTCTTCCGTCCATCGAGCTCGACGATCAACCTCGCATCCGGGTAGGTGAAGTCGACCCGGCCGATCCAGGCGTCCCCACCGGCGTTGAGCTGCCGAACCGGCTCGGGCAGACCGGCCTGGCGGACAAGGTGTAGGAACCGGTCCTCCAGCTCACTCGCCGTGGCCACGTACCCGTCGCCGCGCTCCTCGAGCAGGCGGCGCATGAGGGCGATCCCCTTCCGGCCTCGGCTCCGCAGCTCGTCGAAGGCGGCGCGCACCGCTTCGAGCGTGACCAAACCGCTCGCGAGGCAGTTGTCGAGCGCCCGTTCGGTGCGGGCCGGATGGAGTAGGCCGGCGAGGTCGATAAGCGTGCGGGCGACGTTGGTGGTCGGGATGCCGTCGATCACTGTGACGTGGTGCGACGGGAACGGCCGCCAGCGGTGGACGATCGCGTCGCGTTCGCCGCGATGGCGCCGGGGACGGGGCGTCGTCACCTCCACGATGTCCCGCTTGAACCCCGGGATGCCGAGCAGGGCGGCCGCCGATCGGTGCGACGCCGCCGCGACCGGGCCCGAGGCGAGGACTACCGCCGTCAGCCGTTGCTCCCATGTGCGGACCGAGCCGGGAACCCGGTAGACCCGGCGCTGCAACGGCGCCCATGTGCCCCGACGGCGACGGTGGCGGACTGCGGCCCGCGTGTACCCAAACGCTCGCGCCTGCCGGATGTGGAACACGCCGTGTTGTCGCTCGGCGAGCAATGTCTCTGTGCCGACCATCGACTGAAGTATGCCAGAAGGATATGACAGTTATCGGAACGAGTTGAAGTCGGCGTCGCAGCGTGGCCCTTGCCCGAACCGGTGACGGGTAGGCGCGTGCTGGCGCGCCCTACCGTCACCAGTTCGGATGCGGTGGCCCGGGAAGCGTGCGTGGGCACCGGTCTCGCTAGCCTCCCTGCGATGGCCTACCAGTCGCTCTACCGGCGCTACCGCTCTCAGCGCTTTTCCGAGCTGAAGGGCCAGGACCACGTCACCCGCACGCTGCGCAACGCCGTTCGGGAGGGCAAGGTCTCGCACGCCTACCTCTTCAGCGGCCCCCGGGGTACGGGGAAGACGTCGACCGCCCGCATCCTCGCCAAGGCGCTGAACTGCCCGAATGTGGACGACGGGGAGCCCTGCGGCGTCTGCGAGTCGTGCGTGGCGATCACCGAGGGGCGGTCGCTCGACGTCGTGGAGATGGACGCCGCGTCCAACCGGGGCATCGACGCCATCCGCGACCTGATCACCCGGGTGGCGCTCGCCTCACCCGGCCGATGGAAGGTCTACATCGTGGACGAGGTCCACATGCTGACGACCGAGGCGGCGAACGCCCTGCTCAAGACGCTGGAGAGCCCGCCGCCGCACGTGATCTTCGTGCTGGCGACAACCGAGCCCCAGAAGGTCCTCCCCACGGTCCAGAGCCGCACCCAGCCGTTCGAGTTCCGGCTGCTGCCCGCCCAGGTGCTCGTCGAGCACCTCACCTGGGTCGCCGAAGACGCCGGTCTCGACGTCGCCCCAGAGGCGATCGAGCTGGTGGCGCGGCGGGGGTCGGGCTCGGCGAGGGACGCGCTGTCCGCGCTTGAACAGGTGGCGACGGCAGGGGGCATCGAGCACGAGGGGCCGGGGGTGGACGACCTAGTGGAGGCCCTGTGCGAGCGGGATGTGGCCGCGGCGCTGGTCACGGTGGCCGACCGGTGCGCGGCCGGGTTCGACCCTCGGCAACTGACGCGGGAACTGCTGGAGCGGTTGCGCCAGGCGTTCCTGGCCACGATCGACCGCAACCTGGTCGGCCTCCCCGACGACGACCTGGCCCGGGTCGAGGGTCAGGGGCGGCGGCTCGGCCGTCCGACCGCGGTACGGGCGATGGAGACGCTCGGCCAGGCATTGGTGGACATGCGGGAGGCGCCCGACCCCCGGGTGCTGCTGGAAATCGCCCTGGTGCGGCTGTGCCGGCCCGAGCTGGACACGTCGCCCGCGGCGCTCCTCGAACGCCTCGACCGCCTCGAGAAGGCTGTTGCGGCCGGGCCCCGAACCGCGGCGCCCCCACCGGCGGCGCCCCCACCGGCGGCGCCCCCACCGGCGGCGGGTACCGGTGGGCCGCGGGCCGAAGCCCGCAAGGCCCTCGGGGGTGTGCGGTCCGCCGCCGCGCCGCGCGA
>JAHFUQ010000087.1 GCA_023265045.1 Acidimicrobiia bacterium | reverse complement strand
CGATCCGCCCCAGCGCCGGCGGGCCGCGTTCGGCCACGGCGACGACGGCACGTGGCGGCTGTGGGCCGAGCTGCCGCCCGACGAGGGGGCGCTGGTGGAGCGGGCCTTGGTGGCCGCCCGCGAGCCAAAGAGCGACTGGGCCGACGCGCTGATCACGATGGCCGAGCGCTCGCTGGCCGGCGGCGAGGGCCGCGGCCAGGCCACGGTGCTGATCCACCTGCGGGTCGACGACGACGGGCCGCGGGGCCACCTCCACCTCGGCCCCTCCTTGAGCGAGGGCGTGCGCCGGCACATGTGCTGCGACAGCCGGGTTCGGGCCGTGTTCGAGAAGGGGGGCCGGGCGGTGAGCGTGGGGCGGGAGTTGCGCATTGTGCCCGAGCGCACCCGCCTCGTCGTGGAGGAGCGCGACAGGGGGTGCCGGGCGCCGGGCTGCGAACGCACGAAGTGGCTGCAGATCCACCACATCGTGCACTGGGAGGACGGCGGCCCGACCGACACGTGGAACCTGGTGGCGTTGTGCCACGCCCACCATCGCCTCCACCACCTGGGGAGGCTGCAGATCGCAGGGGACGCAGACGAGCCCGATGGCCTGTTGTTCGGGGCCGCGGCGCGGGCGAGCCCGGCGGGAGAGGGGGCGGCGGCTTAACCCTTCAGCAGCGAGATGTCGTCCGCCGTGGCGCCGGCGCGCCTTCGGAAGATGGCGACGATGATCGCGAGTCCAACCACTACTTCGGCGGCGGCGACGACGAGGACGAAGAAGACGACGACTTGCCCGCCGATGTCGTCGAGCATGCGGGCGTAGGTGACGAAAGTGAGGTTGACGGCATTGAGCATGAGCTCCACACACATGAACATGACGAGGACGTTGCGGCGCACAAGCAGCCCGAGCGCGCCCACGGTGAAGAGGATGGCAGCGAGGCCGAGGTACCAGGGGCCGGGGACGGTCATGGCGCGGGCGTCTCCTGCTCGCTGCGGACCCCGCTGGCCGGGGTGCGGCGAGCGAGGACCACCGCGCCGATGACGGCGATGACCAGCAGCACCGACGTGACCTCGAAGGCCAACAGGTAGCGGGTGAACAGGGCCGACGCCAGCTTCTCGATGTTGGAGCCGGGGCCGCTGGCGGGGCCGACGATCGACGGCGCGCCCGTCGACCAGGTCGAGCGAGCAAGCAGCAGCACTTCGAGAAGGACCAGCATGGTGACGACGAACGCGAGCGGGCGCTGGGCGACCAGCGGTTCGGTGCGGAGGTCTTCGCTGCGGTCGACGCCCAGCAGCATGATGACGAAGAGGAAGAGCACGACGATGGCGCCGGCGTAGACGATGACCTGGACGGCGGCGAGGAAGTGGGCCTGCTGGGCCACGAACAGCACCGCCACGGCGAACAGCGTCATCACGAGCATGAGCGCGGACTGGACCGGATTCTTGGACAAGATGACGCCGAGGGCGCCGAGGAGCGTGGCGGCGCCGGCGACGACGAAGATGAACCAGTCCACTACGCAGACTGTCCCTTCTCGGGGGGCCGCACGCCGAAGCCCAGCTCGCCTGACCACGCCACCTTGCCCTCGAACTCGGCCGAACCCGACGGGGCGGTGGCGCGCACCCAGGCGGAGGTGTTGCGCTCGTCGCCGTCGCGCCAATCTTCCCAGGGGAGCTTCTGGGGGAGGCCGTTGTCGTCGACGACCAGTTCGCTCTTGGTGTAGATCGCGTCGTCGCGGTTGGTGAAAGAGAACTCGAACAGCTTGGACTCGGTGATCGCCTCGGTGGGGCACGCCTCGACGCAGAGGTCGCAGTGGATGCAGCGCAGGTAGTTGATCTCGTAGACGAACCCGTAGCGCTCGCCCGGTGACGTGGGCGCGTCGGGGTTGTTGTCGGCCCCTCGCACGTAGATGCACCGGGCCGGGCAGACGCCGGCGCAGAGCTCGCACCCGATGCACTTCTCCATGCCGTCCTCGTAACGCCCGAGGACATGGCGGCCGTGGAAGCGCACCGGCTTAGGCCGCTTGACCTCGGGATACTCGTAGGTGACGGTCTTGCCGATCTGGCGGAGCGTCACCCGGAAGCCATCGGCCAGGCCCATCAGACGACCACCTCCTCGGTGCGGGCGGCCTCGGCCGTGCGGGCGCCAATGCGCAGGGCTGCGCCCAAGGCGGCCCAACCGACGAACCCGATCACGATCGCACCGAGAAAAACGTAGATCGTCTTCCAGCCCGCGTCGCGCCCCACCCGGAGTGCGGCGATCAGAAGCAGCCAGAACAGGGCGAGGGGGATCAACACCTTCCAGCCGAGGTCCATGAGCTGGTCGTAGCGCAGCCGGGGCAGCGTGGCCCGCAGCCAGATGTAGCAGAACAGGAACACCAGCAACTTGACCAGAAACCACACCGTGGGCCAGATACTCGGCGCGAAACCGATGTGTGGGCCGGCGGTGCCACCGAGGAAGAGCGTGATCGCGACGGCGGAGATGGTGATCACGTTCATGTACTCGGCCAGGTAGAAGATGGCGAAGCGGATCGACGAGTACTCGGTGGCGTAGCCGGCGACCAATTCCTGCTCGGCCTCGACCAGGTCGAAGGGCGGCCGGTTGCTCTCCGCCGTGCCCGCCACCAGGAAGACGAGGAACGGCACCGCGCCCAGCTGCCATAGGTTCCAGTTCCAGGTCGCCTGGGAGTTGATGATGTCGCGTGTGGACAGGGAGCCCGCGATCAGCACGGCGGCGACCACGGCCAGGTTCATCGCCGTCTCGTAGGAGACCATCTGGGCCGACGCCCGAACCGAACCCAGCAGCGGGTACTTCGAGCCCGAGGACCAGCCCGCCAGCATCACGCCGTAGACCGCCACCGACGACATGGCCAGCAGGAACAGGATGCCCACCGGCGGATCGGCGAGCTGCACGTAGGTCTTGTGACCGGCCACCGACACCACCCCGCCGAGCGGGATGATGGCGAACGACGCGAACGCAGGGATCACCGACAGGTAGGGCGCCAGCCGGAAGACGCGCCGCTCGGCGTCGCGCGGGAGCAGGTCCTCCTTGAAGAACAGCTTGATGCCGTCGGCGAGGGTCTGGAGCATGCCCCAGGGCCCCGCCCGGGCGGGGCCGATGCGGCTCTGCATGTCCGAGATGACCTTGCGCTCGAACCACACCATGAACATGACCGCCACCATCATGAAGGCGAACACGACCAGCAGCTTGCCGATCACGATGAGCACGACCACGAGGTCGACGCCCGAGGACAGCAGCGGATCGCCCACGCCTCAGCTCACCGTTTCCAGGCGGACTTCGGTGACCGCCTGCGTCACGTCGATGAGGTCGGTGGCACCGGGGCCTGGCAGGTTGGCGTCCACCGACGCACAACCCCTCGGGATGGACGGGTCGGCGACGGCCGTCAGCACAACGCTGCCCCGGGGCGACCACACCCGCACCGGGTCGCCGTTGCGGACACCGACCTGGTCCAGGTCGTAGGGGTTGGCGCACAGCTGGCTCGCGGCGGGCACGAGTTGGGCCAGGGCGGGCGAGCGCTGCACCATCACGCCCGCGTCGTAGAGCCGGCGGCCCGCGACCAACCGCAACGAGTAGGCGTCGACGGGCGGCGCGGGACGGCCGTTGCTGGCCGGGGCGAAGCGCAGCTGCGGCGGCCGGGCGCCGTTAGCGGGCGCCGATGACGCGAGCTCGGGCTCGGGCGTCTCGCCCACGCCGACGCCGGATTCGGCCAGCGGCACCACCACGCCGTCGCGGGCCAGGTGGGCAGGCGTCACACCAAAATGGGAAGGGGCCAGGCGGACGATCTCGGCCCAGATCGACTCCAGCGAGTCGAAGCCCAGGTCGTGGCCCATGCGCTGCGCCAGCTCGGCGGCGATGACCCAGTCCGGCCGGGCCGTGCCCGGCGGGGTGACCTTCTGGCTGAGCCGCATCACCCGGCCTTCGAGGTTGGTCGTCGACCCGGAGCGTTCCCCAAACGCAGCCGCCGGCAGCACCACGTCGGCGCCCTGGTTCGACTCGGTCACGAAACAATCCACCGAGACGACGAAACCAGCGTTCGCCAAGGCCCGCCGCGCCAAGGCCTTGTCGGGGAAATCGGACAGGGGGTCGGCGCCCAACAGCACGAGCCCCCGCACCCGGCCCTGTTCGGCCGCGCCCATGATCCCGGTCGCGTCCAGCCCCCGCGCCTCGGGCAGGGCGCCCCAGCCGTCGAGGAACCAGGCGTGGCCGTCCTCCAACGACACCCGGCCGGGAAGCACGCCGGGCGCCAGGCCCATGTCCAGCGCGCCGTGCACGTTGCCGCGCCGCAGCGCCATAAGGAACCGAGCCGAAGGGAAGGCCTCGGCCAACACGCCGGCGGCTTCGGCGATCGACTCGCCGGCCTCGGCGACCGAGGGGCGCCCGAGCACGACCACCAGACCCTCGCCGTCGCCGATGACCTCGAGCGCCTTCCCCAGCCGGGCGTCGCGCCGGGCCAGGCCGCGGGCCACCGCGGCCGCCTCACCGGGCCGGTAGACGAGGCGGGCCGCGGCGTGGGCGCTCAACGCCGTCGGCCGAGGCGTGAGCTCGACCAGCGACGTCGTCCCCTCGATGGCGGCCGACCGGAGCCGCAGGTAGAGAACGGGCAGCTCCTCCTTCAGGTCGGGGGCCAGGAGCAGCACGGCCGGGGCGCGGCACGCATCGTCGATGGTCGCGCGTGGCAGGCCCACCACCGCCTCCGCCGGCAGCCCGTCGGCCAGTTGGGCGTCGACGTTGTCGGTGCCGAGGACCGACCGCGCCAGCTTGGACCAGGCGTAGGCGTCCTCGTTCGTCAGCCGGGCGCCGCCGAGCACGGCGACCGCGCCGGCGTCGGAGGCCGACCGCAACCCCCGGGCGGCCGCCTCGAGCGCTTCGCTCCAGCTGGCCTCGACCAGCGCGTCGCCCTTGCGCACCATCGGGTGGCGGAGCCGCTCGCCGTTGTCGACCGCCTCGTAGAAGAAACGGCCCTTGTCGCACAGCCAGCCCCAGTTGACGGGGTCGCTGTCGATGCCGAGGTGGCGCACCAGCCGGTTGGCCGACGACTGCACCGAGATCCGGCACCCGACGGCGCAGGCGGTACAGGTCGACTCCACGACGTCGAGGTCCCACGGCCGCGCCTTGAACCGGTACGGCGTGGCCGTCAGCGCCCCCACCGGGCAGATCTGCACGACATTGACCGAGAAGTTCGACGAGAACGGCTGGTCCGCAAAGGTGTTGACCTCGGTGCCGTCGGAGCGGCCCACGAAGTCGATCAGCGGGTCACCCGCCACCTCCTCGGCGAAACGAGTGCAGCGGGCGCACTGGATGCAACGCTCGCGGTCGAGCGCCACGAGGGGATTGATCGGGATGGGCTTGGGCCAGTGGCGCTTCTCCTCGACGAAGCGGCTCTCGCCGGGCCCGAACGCGAAGGTCTGGTCCTGCAGCGGGCACTCGCCGCCCCGGTCGCACACCGGGCAGTCGAGGGGGTGGTTGATGAGCAGGAACTCCAGCACGCCGTCCTGCGCCTTTTTCACCGCCGGCGAGGTGGTGACGATCTCCTGGCCCTCGGCCACGGGCACGAAGCACGACGGCTGCAGCGAGAAACCCCGCGGACCCTTCAGGTCCACCAGGCACATCCGGCACATGCCAACGGGCTTCATGCGCGGGTGCCAGCAGAAGCGGGGGATGTAGATGCCGGCCCGCTCGGCGGCGGCGATGATCATCTCGCCGTCGCGCGCCTGGACGACCTTCCCGTCGACGGTGATCTCAGGCAAACGGGCAACCGCCGTCTTTGATGTGGACGAGGAACTCGTCGCGGAACATCTTGATGGCCGACGTGATCGACGAGGGGATGGACGGCCCCAGCACGCAGATCGTGGTCTTGGCGGGGGGCCAGCGCAGGCCCGGCGCGATGTTGTCGCACACGTCGAGCAACAGCTCGAGGTCGGACTCGCGCCCACCGCCCAGCTCGATGCGGCGCATGATCTTGTCGAGCCAGCCTCCGCCCTCACGGCAGGGCGTGCACTGCCCGCACGACTCGCGGTGGAAGAAACGGGTGATGCGCCACGTGGCCCGCACCATGCACGTGGTGTCGTCCATGACCACCACCGAGCCCGAGCCCAACATGGAGCCGGCCTTGCCGACGGCGTCCTGGTCGAGAGGCATGTCGAGCTGGTCGGGACCGAACCACGGCGCCGAGACCCCACCGGGCACAAACGCCTTGAGCTCGTTGCCGCCCCGGATCCCGCCCCCGAGCCGGGAGTCGTAGATGAGGTCGCGGAACGAGGTCTTGGCCATCTCGATCTCGTAGTTGGCGGGGCGCACGACGTGGCCCGACAACGAGAAGATCCGGGTGCCGGTCGACCGGCCCTCGCCCAACGCCGCGAACGCGGCGCCCCCGTTGAGGACGATCCACGGGATGTTCGACATCGTCTCGACGTTGTTCACGATGGTGGGCATCGAGTAGAGCCCCTTGACGGCGGGGAACCAGGGCGGCTTCTCCCGGGGGTAGCCACGCTTGCCCTCGAGGCTCTCGAGCAGCGCCGTCTCCTCGCCGCAGATGTAGGCGCCCGCGCCGGGGTGGACCACGAGGTCGACGTCGACGCCCGACCCGAAGATGTTCGTCCCCAGGGCGCCGTACTCGTAGGCCTCGTTGACGGCGGCGGTAAGCCGCTCCAAACCCAGGGCGAACTCGCCCCGCACGAAGATGAACGCCTTCGTGGCCCCCACCGCGAAGGCGGTGATGATCGTGCCCTCCACGATCTGGTGGGGGTCGCCCTCCAGCAGCATGTGGTCCTTGAACGTGCACGGCTCGCTCTCGTCGCCGTTGATCACCAGGTACGCGGGCCGCGGCTTGGCCAGCATCGACCACTTCTTCCCCGCCTCGAAGCCGGCGCCGCCCCGACCGAGGAGGTTCGCAGTTATGACTTCCTGGGTGACCGCCTCCGGCGTCATGCCCAGCGCCCGGCGCAGGCCCTTGTACCCGCCGCTGGCCAGGTAGGTGCGCAGCGTCCACGACCCGGGCTGGCCGAGGCGGGCAGTGACGATCGGCCGGGCGTCGGTGACCATCAGGGCTGGGGCGCGGGCGCCGGTGCAGGCGCCTGGCGGCGGACCCGGCACAGGGTCCCGTGGGGCGGGACCTCGCGGTCGAGGCGCCCCGCGGCGAGGTCGTCGACGAGGCGGTCGAAGTCGTCAGGCGTGAGCGGTCCGAAGAAGCGCCAGTTCACGGCCGCGCACGGCGCGCTGCCGCAGTACGCGATGCACTCGACGTCCTCCAGGGTGAACTGGCCGTCGTCGGTGGTGCCGCCGGGGGCGACGCCGAGGCGCTCCTCGGCGTGCGCCAGCAGCTCGTAGCCGCCATTGAGCATGCACGCCAGGTTGGTGCAGACCGACACCAGGAACTTCCCCACTGGGTGGGTGAAGAGCATGTCGTAGAAGCTCGCGGTGCCGTAGACCTCGGCCGGCGCCAAGCCGAGCAGCTCGGCCACGTGGGCCATCCCGTCAGGCGTCAACCACCCGTCCTGCTCCTGTGCGACATGGAGGATGGGGATCAACGCCGAGCGCGGCTGTGGGTACAGTGCGATCAGGTCCTTGGCCCGCTGCACATTGTCCGGCGATAGGCGCGCCATCTTAGGGAACCCTAGCGCGCACCGCCGATCGGCTGGCCCTGGTCAGATTCCTCTCATATTGTGTGGGAACTCACGAGGCATGAGCAGCGGTCAAGGAGATTTCGTCTGATGAGGAGACTTGGTTTGGTCGTCGCGGTCGTCGGCCTGCTGGGGCTGGCCGCGTGCGGCAGCGACAGCAAGAAGGAGACGACGTCGTCGAGCGGCGGCCAAGCGAGCGAGATCAGCCTGCGCGCTGGCGTCAACGACCCGAGCGACGTCACCATCGCCGTGCTGGCGTACCTTCCGCAGGCCATCACCGTCGGCCAGGGGACGACGGTCTCGTGGACCATCGCCGGCCCCGAGCCTCACTCGGTGACCTTCCTGCCCCCGGGCCAGACGATGCCGTCGCCCGAGAGCGCGGAGGGCCAGAAGCTGTTCGCCCCCACCCCGCCCACGGGGAGCTATGACGGCAAGAGCCTGGTCAACAGCGGCCTCGTCCCGCTCGGGCCCCAGGCCGCGCCGCCGTTCAAGGTCAAGTTCGACACCGCCGGGTCCTACAAGTTCGCCTGCGTCATCCACCCCCAGATGACCGGCACGGTCACCGTGGTGGCGACCGGGACCAAGGCCGACACCCAGGCCGACGTGCAGACGCGCGGCGACACCGAGATGAACCAGTGGCTGACCGAGGGACGGGCCGCCAAGAAGGCGATGACCGACAAGGCGCCGGCCAAGACGGCGAACGCCGACGGCACCACCACGTGGACCATCGAGATGGGCGCGAGCACCGCCCACACCGACATCCTCGCCTTCGCGCCGGTGCCGGCCGCCATCAAGGCCAAGGACAAGGTGGTGTTCGTCAACAACTCGTCGGCGCCGCACACCGCCTCGTTCGCCGGGAAGCAGAGCCTGCCCCAGAACCCGACCGATCCGGCGGTCAACGCGCCCAAGCCGGGCGCGTCGCCACAAACCCTGAACGCGACGGACTTCATCAACACCGGGTTGCTGCCGCCCAACGCGGCCGCGCCCGGACAGACCCCGCCGCCGCTCGCCGCCCGTAGCTTCACCTTCACCGTGCCGGCCACCGGCCAGTACGCCTACGTGTGCCTGCTGCACGTCACCAGCGGCATGGCGGGCGTCATCAACGTGGCGTAAGTCGCGCGCCCATAGCGGAAGGGCGGGGTCTTAGCGGTCGACCTCGCCCATGATGGGGTCGACGGTCGAGATGATCGCCACCGCGTCGGCCAGGAGGCCGCCCCGCATCATGTGCGGCAGCGCCTGGAGGTTGACGAACGACGGGCCCCGGATGTGCATGCGGTACGGCTTGGCCGAGCCGTCGGACACCATGTAGCAGCCCAGCTCGCCGCGCGGCGACTCGACGGCCACGTAGACCTCGCCCTCGGGCACCTTGAAGCCCTCGGTGAAGATCTTGAAGTGGTGGATGAGGGCCTCCATCGACTCGTCGATGCGGGCCCGGGGCGGCGGCGTGACCTTCTTGTCCTGAATGCGGTAGTCGCCCCTGGGCATCTGGTCCACGCACTGCTGCACGATCTTGACCGACTCGCGGATCTCGTTGAGCCGGACCGCGAACCGGTCGAAGGTGTCGCCGTACGTGCCGGCGATGACGTCGAAGTCCACCTGTTCGTAGGCGAGGTACGGCATCTCCTTGCGGAGGTCCCAGGCCACACCGGTGGAGCGCAGGATCGGCCCGGTGATGCCCAGGGCCACGCACTCCTCGGGGGTGATGACGCCCACGCCCTGGGTGCGCTCGTGGAAGATCGGCTGGCCGGTGAGGAGCAGGTCGTAGTCCTCCAGCCGCTTGGGGATGTTCTCGAGGATGGCCCTGACGTCGTCGCGCCACCCGTCGGGCAGGTCGGCGGCCACGCCGCCGGGGCGGATGTAGTTGTGGTTCATCCGCAGGCCCGAGCACTTCTCGAAGAAGGCGAGGATCGACTCGCGCTCCCGGAAGCCGTAGATCATCATCGAGACGGCGCCGAGGTCCATCCCGTTGGTCGCCATCCAGAGGCAATGCGACGACATCCGGTTGAGCTCGCACATCATCATCCGGATCCACACCGCCCGAGGGGGCACCTCGATCTCGAGCAGTTTCTCGGTCGCCAGCGCGAAGACCAGCTCGTTGTGGAGCGGCGAGACGTAGTCCATGCGGGTGACGTTGGTCGGGCCCTGGATGTACGTCAGCTCCTCGCCCGTCTTCTCCATGCCGGTGTGGAGGTAGCCGATCACGGGCTTGGTGGAGACGACGGTCTCGCCGTCGAGCTCCATCATCACCCGGAGCACGCCGTGGGTGCTGGGGTGCTGCGGCCCCATGTTGATGATCATGGTGTCGTGGGGCGTGGGGACCGTCTCGACCCCTTCGGGCAGGTGCGGGGCGCGCAGCACGGCGGCCTCGTCGCGCAGCGCTTCCACGCCGCAGGCGCCCATGCGTAGTTCCGAGGCAGCCGTCGGGGTGTACGTCATCTCGCCGGCGGCGCGCCCTTGAACTGGACGGGGATGCGCCCGATCCCGTAGTCCTTGCGCAACGGGTGGCCCTCCCAGTCGTCGGGCATGAGGATGCGGCTCAGGTCGGGGTGGCCGTCGAAGACGATCCCGAACATGTCGTACGTCTCCCGTTCCTGGGTGTCGACGCCCGGATGGACCGGGTACAGCGACGGGACGACGGGATCCGACTCGGGGACCTGGACCCGCACCCGGACGCGCCGGGGCGGGGTGAACGACACCAGGTTCACGACCACCTCGAACCGTTCCGGCGCCACGCCTGCAGGCAGGGCCCGGCCCGGGTGGTTGAGGAAGTCGACGGCGGTGATGTCCGCGCAGAACTGGTAGCCGTCGTCACGCAGCGCCCGGACGACGTCGAGGTAGGCGGCGCGGTCGGGGTGGACGACGAGCTGGCCCCGGGACAGGGAACTGGGGGCGCCGAAGATGAGGGGCGGCCCCTCGTCCTCGACTGCCTCCGCCGGCGTGTCGGCGTCGGTCATCTCACTTCGGGGTGCCGACGGCGACGGGACGGTCGAGGCGAAGCTCGGCGCCGGCACCGGTGTCGGCCCGGCGGCGCGTGATCTCGCCGGTGCGGATCATCTCGTGGAGGGTGAGGATGGAGTGCATCAGCGTCTCAGGGCCGGGCGGGCAGCCCGGCGAGTAGACGTCAACGGGCACGATCTGGTCCACACCCTGGACGATGGCGTAGTTGTTGAACATGCCACCGCTGGAGGCGCACACGCCCATGGAGATAACCCACTTGGGCTCGACCATCTGGTCGTAGACGTTGCGCAGGACCGGGGCCATCTTCTGCGACACCCGTCCGGCCACGATCATGAGGTCGGCCTGGCGGGGCGACGCCCGGAAAACCTCCATCCCGAACCGGCCGAGGTCGAAGTGGGCGGCGCCGGTGGCCATCATCTCGATGGCGCAGCACGCCAGCCCGAAGGTGGCGGGCCACACGCTGTTGCGACGGGCCCACTTGACCAGGTCCTCGATCTTGGAGGTGAGGAAGTTGTAGTTGAGGTCCTCGAGCCCCATCAGGCGGCCGGCTTTCGAACGGAGGCGACGCGCTTGATGGTGCTGCCCGCGGTGCGCTCGGCGGCGGTGGCGCCCTCGGGCGCGCTGGGCCGCAGCTTGCGGATCGGGCCCCATTCGAGGGCCCCGTTGCCGATCAGGTACACGAACGAGGCGAAGACCGCCGCCGCGAACAGCAGGATCTCCCAAAGGCCGAAGGTCCCCAAGCCGCGGTAGATCACCGCCCACGGGTAGATGAAGATGATCTCGATGTCGAAGATGATGAAGATCATCGCCACTAGGTAGAACTGCACCGGGAAACGTCCGGCAGCCTCGCCTTCGGGGACGATCCCGCACTCGTACGGGGCTTCCTTGGCCAGCGTCGGCTTCTTCGGCGCCATCAGCTTCGAGGCGACGAAGGACAGCCCGGCGAACAGCGCGGCCAGGACCAACATCGCCAGCAGCGGCAGGTATTGCGCCATCAGTTGGTCGTCACCCTAGTGCGCTACCGCACGGGCTGAAGCCGGCCCGATCCCGTGTCCGAGCTTTCCGCGAGCCTCCTGGCGGCCGCCTCCTGATCTCGCACGTGGAGCTGGTAGCAGACCAGGCCGAACAGGATGCCGCACGAGATCGTGAAGACCGCCGGGTACAGGCGTTTAGCGCCCAGGTCCCGCAGCAGGACGACAGACAGGGGCGGGGCGCTCGGATCGGGCGTCGGTTTGGCCACCGGCTGGCCCGGAACGGTCGTGACCGGCAGCACCTTCTGCACCTGCACGATGAGATAGCGCGCCTCGTGGAAGACGTTGAAGGGTCGGACGTTCAGGAGCCCGAAGGGCCCGCTGCGTTCGCCGCCTTTCTCGTACGCCTCGACGAGGACAAACTCCGACGAGCTCTTGAACGGGCGGGCCGGGCCGCCGGGGGCCTGCACGAGGTCGCCCTCGGCCACCGGGACGGCGTCCGCCACCTCCTTCGAGGTGGGGTCGAGCTTCGCCCACCCGTTGGGGAAGCCCGCCAACGCGCTGGAGCGCGCCGCCGCCAGGTCGCCGGTGACGATCACCTCCGTCTTCCACCCCGGTTGGGGCGCCAGTTGGGCGATGCCCTTGCCATACCCCCACCAGACGCCGCCAAGCGTGGTGAGCCAGCCGAGCAAGCCCGCGGCCGCGAGCAGGAAGCCCAGCCGGGCGCCCATGTTGGTGGCCAGGAGCATGTAGCAGGACCCGCACAGGGTCAGGACGGCGATGATGACGTACAGCGCCCCCCTGACCTCGGGCGCCCATCCCAACGCGGCGACGATCCCTCTCACGGCAGCCCCCGCTCATAGTCGACGATCGCCTGGATCTGCTCCGGCGTCAGCATGGCGCCGAAGTGAGGCATGGCCCCCTTGCTGATGCCCCGCGCCCCGTAGGCCTTGCCGAACGGCGCCGTCTCGCTGATCCAGGACACCTGCTTGTCCGGTGCCGGGAACTGGCGCAAGGTGCTGCCGCCGGTGAGGGACGGGCCGTACGCCCCGCCGCCGGGCACGCCGGGCTCGCCGTAGGAGAAGCCCTGGGTGTGGCAGCGGGCGCAGAAGCCCTCGAACAGCTTCTGGCCGTCGGCGCCGTACTGGGCCAGGTTGTCGGCCTTGACCTTGTCCGACGGGAGGACGATGGACTTCAGGTACTCGATGAGGTCGTTGACCTGCTGGTCGTTCATGGGGCCGCCGCCGTCGACACCCCATGGCGGCATCGGCGTCTGCGGGCGGCCGTAGACGATGATCGTCTTCACTTCCTCGGGCCGGAACCGGAGCATCACCGTGTTGAGGGCCGGCGCCACCCACTGGACTGCCTTGGGCGGGGCGTCCGGGTTCAAGGGGTCGGAGACGTTGTAGGCCGCCACCCCGCCGACGCCTTCCTTGCCATGGCAGTTCTCGCAGCCGAAGTGCGGCTCCCGCGGCGTGGGCGGGTCGCCCGGCGAGGCCTCGAACAGCTCCTTGCCCCGCTTGACCGACGTGTCGTGGAAGTAGGCGACGCCGCGGTCGAAGCCCTTGCCCTGCTGGCGGAAGGGCTCCCGTAGCCAGTACGCCGGCAGCCCGACGGCCAGGATCGCCATGGTGACGAAGGCCCACCACAGGAACCGCGTGAGCCGGGGCCCCTCCATGGCGCCGTCGTCGTAGTACGGCTTGCGGTTGGGTGCGATCTCAAGCTCGCTGCCCGGGACGTAGGTCTTGCGCGCCGTGCTGATGAGGTAGATGACCCAGCCGATGGTCATCAGCAGCACCACGATGATCGCGACACGACGCTGGGAGAGAACCGCCAACATGGGAATCAATGCCCGGCGACCTGGCCGATGCAGTGCGGGCCTTCAGCCTCCTGGCCGGTGGTGTTGGTGCCGATGGGCGGGCCGGGGATGATCAGGCTCGTGTCGACGACGACCACGCCGCCGTCGACGGAGACCCGGAAGCGGTCGAGGCCACGGGGGGCGGGGCCTCCCTTCTTCTCGCCCACCCGGTTGTACTGCGAGCCGTGGCAAGGGCATTCGAACCACTGCGACGTCTTGCACCACGGCACCCGGCACCCGAGGTGCACGCACTTCTGGTACAAGGCGACGAAGCCGTCCTGATAGCCCTCGAGGACGGCGCCGTAGGCGCCGACCTTCTTGGCCGCCGCTACGCCTTCCTTGGGGTAGGGGTTGATGTAGAAGCGGCCGGCGGCGTAGTAGAAGGGCTCTTTGGTCTGGGCGATCTGGCCCGCGATGGTCTCGGCCTTGTCGACGCGCACCTTGCCGCCGAAGCCGCCCGACAGCGAAGGCCACAGCATGGCGAGCATGGCCCCGCCGAAGCCGCTGATGCCGAGGAGCATGCCGGTGACGATGCCGCGGTTGAGCACCTGGCGGCGGGTGACGCCGAGCGTCTCCTCGTCGGGGATGGCCGGTGCCGGGGCCGGCGCCGCCGCCACCGGGGGCTTGGCGCCTCGGGTCCGGCGCTCGAGCGCCACCGAGCGCTCCAGCTCCCGCCCCGACCGGTGCGCTTCCCCCGCGGGCACGAGCGCGCCGCTCGCCTCCGCCTCGGCGGCTTCACCCTCGGGCAGCGACTCGAGGGCGCGGTCGGCGTCCCTCCGGCGCGAGGTGGCGAAGAGGAAGAGGAACGCCATCGCGAGGAGCGCGACGAGCGCCACCATGAAGATCGCCCCGGAATCCATCAGGTCATGTCCTTGGTCGGGCTCACAGGTCGAAGAAAACGCCGTCGCGCCAGGGCAGGGTGAAGTTGAAGCCGGGGCCCCGGAAGAAGCAGCCGATGACGACCAGGACGGCCCAGAACATGACAAACAGGGTCATGAGGGCGATGGCGACCTTGCGGTCCTCCGGCTTGTTGCTCGGGTTCTTGTCCATGTACGGCGCGAGCATCAGCCCGAAAATGCCGATTCCGGGGAGGGTCACCCCCGCGACCATGGGGTGGAACATGGTCAGCAGCTCCTGGAGGCCCAGGAAGTACCAAGGCGCCTTGGACGGGTTGGGTGTGAAGTTGAAGTTGGCCGACGCCAGGAACGGCGCGTTGACGACCGCCGAGAAGACAAGCAGGAAGGCGGTCATGGCCAGCGCGGCCACGAACTCGCCGATGAGCAGATGGGGCCAGGTGTGGACCTTGTCGGTGGGGACGGCCTTGACGTCCTGGATGGACCCGGCCTTGACGACCGTCAGGAGCCGCTGGGTGTGGCCCTCGGGGCCGCGGGCGACCGGTGCGGGGGCCGTCGCCACCGCGGCGGGAGCCGTCGCAGTGGCCGTGGCCGTCGCCGTGGCCGCCGCACCGCCGCCGGTGGCGCTGCGGGCCAGCAGGTGGGCGGGGATCTTCTCGCCGTCGTCGCCCGCGGTTTGCGCCGCGGCGTCACCCGCCGGCGCGCCCGCGTCGGCGACTGCGTCGTCGTCGCCCTTGCCCAGGGCGGCGCGGCGCTCCTTGGAGCGGCGGAGGAGGTGTTCGGGAACGTCGGTCATGGCTTAGAGGGGCCCACTGATGCCGCCGTCCTTGCGGACGCGCCAGAAGTGGATGGCCATGAAGATCACGATGACAAAGGGAAGCATGAGCACGTGTAAGACGTAC
>JAHFUQ010000086.1 GCA_023265045.1 Acidimicrobiia bacterium | reverse complement strand
GGCGACCGCGCCAGCCAGGTGGGCGGCCATGCCCGCGCCGCAGATGAAGGCCGCATAGCCGTTGGCCCGGCCGTTCTGGGCGAACTCGGCGACGGCAGCCGGCGTGCGGTGGGCCGACATCACGTGCTCCTCGGCCTCGACCCCGAACTCGGCGAGGGTCTTGAGGGCAGGGGCCATCTTGTCCTTGTCGTTGGGCGACCCCATCAGCACGGCGACCTTCATCCCCTGACCCCTGAGCTCTCCGCGCGGTTGGTGTCTCCATGGCCCACTTGCGCGGAAACGTCAGAGGGGTGGAGGGCGATATCGAGGCGGTACTGCATGCCCGGCCACGACACGGACCCCGCCACCGCGTACGCCTTCCGCCGGGCCGCGGCGACGTCGTGGTCGAGGGCGGTGATGGTGAGGACGCGGCCTCCGGCGGTGACCAACCGTCGGGCGTCGTCCCGGGCGACTCCGGCGAAGAACGCCATGACGTCGTCGGCGCCCGGCGGGATCTCGTCGAGCCCGCGGATGACGTCCCCGACACGCGGACTCACGGGGTAGCCCTCGGCGGCGAGCACGATGGTCACCGCCGCCCGGTCGTCCCAGACCGGCTCGCTCCGCAGATCGCCGGCGGCGGCCTCGGCCAGGAGCTCGGCCAGGTCCCCTGCGTACCTCGACAGGACAGCCTGGGCCTCGGGGTCGCCGAAGCGGATGTTGTACTCGAGCACCTTGGGGCCGTCGGCGGTGAGCATCAGGCCGCAGTACAGCACGCCCCGATAGTCGATTCCATGATCCCGGAGCGCGGCCAACGTGGGGTCGACGGCCCGCTCCAGCAACTCGTCGACCACCGCCGGGCCGGCGATGGGAACGGGCGAGTAGGCGCCCATGCCGCCCGTGTTCGGGCCGGTGTCACCGTCGCCGAGCCGCTTGAAGTCCTGCGCCGGCGCCAGCGCCACCGCCCGGCGGCCGTCGCAGACACAGAGCAGGGAGAGCTCGGGGCCGCTGAGTCCCTCCTCGATCACGACGGTGCGACCGGCGGCGCCGAAGGCCTGACCGCTGGTCTTGGCGGCAACGTCCGCCTCGGCCTCCGCGAGGGAGTTGGTGACGAGCACGCCCTTGCCCGCGGCCAAGCCGTCGGTCTTGACCACGTAGGGCGCCGCCAGGGTGCGCAGGAAGGCGGCGGCCTTCTCCGGTTGGCGGAACACCCCGTGGCGAGCGGTCGGCACCCCCGCTTCGACCAGCACCTGTTTCATCCACGCCTTCGACCCTTCGAGGCGAGCGCCGTCGGCGCCGGGACCGAACACGAGCCGGCCGGCGGCTCGCAACCGGTCGGCCAGGCCGTCCACCAGCGGGGCCTCGGGGCCGATGACGTACAGGTCGGCCTCCACTTCCTCGGGCGGCGACGGCGTCGAGCCGGGGATGCCCGGGTTCCCGGGGGTGACGACAACCTCATGGCCCGGCCGGCTCAGCGCGTGGGCGAGCGCGTGCTCCCGCCCGCCGCTGCCGACGACGCAAACGCGCACGCGTCAGATCACCAGCACGCCGGGGCCGACTTCCCAGTCGTCGCCCTCGTCGTACTCGTCGTCGTCGTCATCTTCCTCCGTAGGCTCGGAAAGCCCCTTCATCGGCGTGCGGATCATCTGCTCCCGGCCCGGTCCGACCCCGACCATCGTCACCGGCGCCCCGCCCTGCTGGGCCAC
Source organism: Acidimicrobiia bacterium (assembly GCA_023265045.1). Classification (GTDB taxonomy): domain Bacteria; phylum Actinomycetota; class Acidimicrobiia; order Acidimicrobiales; family AC-14; genus JAHFUQ01. The sequence continues at coordinate 13,526 of JAHFUQ010000086.1, read as the reverse complement.
GAACTCCACATAGGCGCGGGCCTGCTCGGGGAGGTCGGACCACTGCGTCATCCCGGTGAGGTCCGTCTGCCAACCGGGCAGTTCCTCGTAGATCGGAGTCACCTTGTGCAGCACGGACTGGTGATACGGCATGTAGTGGTAGCGCTCCCCGTCGGCTTCGTAGCCCGTGCACACCCTGATCGTCTCGAACGTGTCGAGCACGTCGAGCTTGGTGATGCACAGCTCGGTGATCGAATTGAGCCGGACAGCTTGGCGCACCATCACCGCGTCGAACCACCCGGGCCGGCGGCGGCGCCCGGTGACGGTGCCGAACTCCTTGCCCCGGTCGACCAGCGTCTCCGCCACCGGCCCGTCCAGCTCGGTGGGGAACGGGCCGGACCCGACCCGCGTCACGTAGGCCTTGGCGATGCCGATGACCCGCCCGATGTCCCGCGGGCCAACGCCGGCGCCGATGCACGCCCCGCCCGCCACCGGGTTGGACGAGGTCACGAACGGATAGGTCCCGTGGTCGAGGTCGAGGAACGTGGCTTGGGCGCCCTCGAACAGGACGTTGGCGCCGGCATCGAGGGCGTCGTGCACGAGCGCCACCGCGTCCGCGATCAGCGGCTCCAGGCGGGGGGCCAGCTCGCCGAGGTACTTGTCGGCGATATCGTCGGCCGACAGCGCCAGCCGGTTGTACAGCTTGGCCAGGATGAGGTTCTTCTCCTTAAGGGCGACCTCGAGCTTCTGCCGGAAGATCTTGGGATCGAGGAGGTCCTGCACGCGCAGGCCCACGCGGGCGGCCTTGTCGGCGTAGGCCGGGCCGATGCCGCGCTTGGTCGTGCCGAGGGCGTTCTTGCCGAGGTACCGCTCGGTGAGCCGGTCGATCTCGGTGTGGTACGGCATGATCAGGTGGGCGTTGCCGCTCACCCGCAACCGGCTGGTGTCGACGCCGCGGGCCTCCAGGGCGTCGATCTCGGCGATCAGCGCGCTCGGATCGACGACCACACCGTTGCCGATGACCGGGGTCACCCACGGGTACAGCACACCGCTCGGCACGAGCTGCAGGGCGAACTTCTCGCCGTCGACCACGAGGGTATGGCCCGCGTTGTGCCCGCCCTGGTAGCGAACGACCACCTGCATCTCTTTGGCGATGAGGTCGGTGAGCTTCCCCTTCCCCTCGTCACCCCATTGAGTGCCCACAATGACGGTCCCGGGCACGCGCGACTCCTCACGAGTGAAACTGCTGCGGTCCGATCATTGTACCGCCGGCCCGGGGGGTGGAAGCGGAAATAGGTCCACCAGGGCGAACGCGGGAGGGCGCCGAGCCGTGGTTGCGGTGCAGGTCAGGGGGCGGGCCGGATCGCCGGGGCGAAGGGCGACGTGGGCCTCGAACCGCCGGCCGTCCGCCGTGGCGAGCTCGACCGCCACCAGCCCGTTGCCCAGCGAGGTGCGGCGCAACGGCGTGACGTCGTCGACGCCGAGGAGGCCCTCGGCGCGGCGCAGGTAAAACTCGGCGGCCTGGACGACGAAAGCGTCCCCGGCCCGGCCCCGGTAGTGGTCGAGGTCGACCCGGCCCTGCGCGTACTGGTCGGCGATGGCGGGGGCAGTGGAGGGGTCGACGCGGCCGTAGTAGACGCCGTGGGGGAGGCAGACCAGGTTGCCGGCGAAGCGCTCACCGCCCAGATGCGACGACTCCCACACCCGAGGCGAAGCCAGCGCCCGTAAGACGGGCCGGCCGAATTGGGCGCAGCACGGGTCGTGGCGCCCGTTGGTGCACACAAGGTAGAGCGGCTCATTGTGGCCGGCGCCGGGGCCGAAGCTGCGCTCCCCGGCGCCCAGGGCGGCGAAGTCGACGTCGAGGAGTTCGGTGGGGTCGTCGAACCGGCGCTGCTCGATCCACGGCGCCGTTGCCGGCGCCAAATGTCGCGGCGCCGTTGCCGGCGCCAAATGTGGCGGCGCCGTTGCCGGCTCCGAAGGTGGCGGCGCCGGACGGCGTGAAGAGACGGCGAAGCAGTGGCGCCCGCCGGTCACCCGGGTGCGGTCGGGCCGCCGGATGAGCAGGAGGCGGACGTGGTGGCGGTCGGCCTGGCGGACCAGCGCACGGGCCACGCTCACCGGGAGCCGGCTCTCGAACAGCGCGTCGCGTCCCCACGAGCCGGGCTGCTCGACGAGCAGCCATGCGTGGACGATCGACGCAGTGCCGAAGACCGGTTCGTCGAGGGTCGCCGAGACGACGGAGCAGGGGGGGTCAGCCAACCGCGACGATCTCTAGCAGACCCTCCCGAACGAGCCGGCGGGCGAGCACCAGCCGGCTGCCCTGGTCGAGCAGGTCGCCCAGCGCCCCCAGCGCGAACTCCTGGCCGGCGGCGACGCGCTGGAGGGCCGGCCCCAGGACAGCCGCCATCCGCAGCAGGCGGTCGCCGAGGGTCACGGCCAGCTGGTCGCCGTCGAGGTGGGCGTAACACACCGATCCGGGGCGGCGGCGCAGGACCGTGGCGTCGTCGATGGTCTCGAGCAGGAGGAGTTGGTGGAGGTGGCCCTCCAGGCGGGCGCCCCGGGTCGCCCAGAACCGGCGGACAAGGGCGGCGGCCGCGGCGCCGGTGTCGACGCTGTCGAGCCAGTGGCGCAGGTCGCTGACGGCCGCGTCGACCTCCTTGGCGAAGAGCGCCTCGTCGTGCGCGAACCCAGGCGGGAGGGCGCGGCGAAAGCCGACCTCCCCGGCCGCCGCCGCCACCACGTCCCGGAGGACGTCGTGGCGGGTCTGCGCCAGTATCCCGATGGTCACGTGGGCGGACAGGCGCGCCTGCGCCCGGGCGGAGTGCAGGAAGCCACGTGGGACGTAGAGGCTGTCGCCCGCCTGGAGGTCGACCAACAGGATGGGCGGGCCCGTGTCCGTCGTCTTGCGCTCGGCCCACGGCTGGGTGGCCAGCGGGTCGGCGAAGACCGGCTCGAAGACCTCCCAATCCTTGTTGCCCGCGACCTGGAGCACGAACACGTCATGGGTGTCGTAGTGCACGGCCAGCCCCTGGGCGCCGGCAGGGGTGACGTAGGCGTTGGCCTGGACGGGATAGGTCAGCTCCAGCTCGAGGGCGCGACAGAAGTAGGCGAGCGGCGGCCAGTAGCGCTGCAAGCCCTGCAAGACGATCGTCGCGCCCGACCGGAACGCTTCCCACACCTTGCCCGGCTCAGCCACACCCGTGACCGTCTGGCCGCCGAGGCGGGCCGACCGGGTGTACGTGGCCGGATCGACCGGCGTGCCGTTGCGGACGAGCCGGAACGCCGGGAGCCGCGCGAAGGACGAGATCAGCTGGTCGACGGCGGCGAGGGAGAAGAGGTCGGCGAACCCGTTCGGGTCGATGCCCGCGCCGAGGCGCGGCCTCCTACCCCAGTCGAGGTCCAGAAAAGCGGCGACGTCCCCGACGCACCGGGCCAGCCCGGTGGCGGGGGGCTCCCGATCCGTCAGCCGTCTGCGCCGTCCGTGTCGGCGCCGTCCGTGCCGTCCGTGTCGGCCCCGTCCGTGCCGTCGGCGTCCTCGTCGTCCGCCCCGTCCGCGTCGGCCCCGTCTGTGCCGTCCGTGTCGGCCTCGGTGGCGGGCTCGTCGCCGCCGTCGGCGTCGTCGGCCGTGGCCACGAGCGTCTGCGCGCCGCCCTCGGTGCTGATGTCCTCATCGGTCAGGCCAGTGATCAGGTCGGTCATGACGGCACTCTTACCCGTTTTCGGGAAACACTCAAGAGCGGCTGGAAAGGTGCCGAAGTAACTGGTGTGTGGCTCCCCCCGCCGGCCACACGATAGGAGTCGGGGGCCAGTTGTGTGTGGATCGACGCCTTACCCGCCAGGCGCCAGGTCCCCCGGTTCGGCCCCCGCTCCCAACTCCGCCAGCCTCCGATCCAGGAACTGACGCTCGGCCTGGTTGTCCACGAGCGCGAGCGCGTCCTGGTACGCCGCTCGGGCTTCGGCGCGCCGGTCCAGCCGGCGCAACAGGTCGGCCCGGGTGGCGTGCAGGTAGTGGTAGCGGGCCAGGGCGCCGGTCGCGGCCAGCGTGTCGACGACTTCCAAACCAGCCGCGGGACCATCCGCCATCGCCACCGCCACCGCCCGGTTGAGGTGGACGACCGCCGAGCCCGTCAACGCCCCCAAGGCCGCGTAGAGGTGGGCGATCTGGCGCCAGTCGGTGGTGGCGGCTTCAGCGGCAGTGGCGTGCTCGCGGGCAATCAGCGCCTGGAGGACGTAGGGACCCGGCGCCAGCTTCGTCGAAAGCAGCGCCAGGGCTTCACCGATGGCGGTCTGGTCCCAGAGGGAGCGGTCCTGGTCCTCCAGCAGGACGAGGTCGCCCTGGGCGTCGGTGCGGGCGGGGCGGCGGGCGTCGGTCAGCAGGAGCAGGGCGAGCAGGCCCCGAGCCTCGGCCTCGTCGGGCATGAGGCGGGCCAGCATCCGCGCCAGGCGGATGGCCTCGTCGCACAGCTCCACCCGCACGAGCCGGTGGCCCTCGTTGAAGACGAGGTAGATGATGGCCAGCACGGCGTTGAGCCGGTCGGGAAGGACGTGGTCGGCGGGCACCGCGAAGGGGATGCCGGCCAGCTTGATCTTGCGCTTGGCCCGCACCAGCCGCTGGTTCATGGTCGGCTCGGGCAGCAGGAAAGCCCGGGCGATCTCCCGGGACGTCAGCCCGCAGAGGCTGCGCAGGGTCAGCGCCACCTGCGCCTCGGTGGAAAGCGCGGGGTGGCAGCACGTGAAGATCAGGCGGAGCTCGTCGTCGGCCTGTGTCATGGGCGTCTCAGGTTCCGTGGAAACGGCCAGCGACGCCAGCTTGCCGGCCAGCGTCGCTTGGCGGCGGAGTCGGTCGAGGGCCTTACGCCGGGCGGTGACGTGGAGCCAGGCGCCGGGGCGGTCGGGGACCCGCTGCCTGGGCCACGATTCGAGGGCGGCGACGACCGCGTCCTGCAGGGCGTCCTCGGCCAGTTCGAGGTCGCGGAACTCCCGCACGAGCGCGGCCGTCACCCGCCCCCACTCCTCGCGAACGACGGCGCCGATGGTGTCCGGCGTCACATGACGTTCATGATGGGACGGACCTCGATCGAACCGGTCAGCGCGCCCGGGATCTTGGCCGCCCACGCCAGCGCCTCGTCGAGGTCGTCGCAGTCGACGAGGTAGAAGCCGCCCAGCTGCTCCTTGGTCTCGGCGAACGGACCGTCGGTGGTGAGCGTCTCGCCTTCGCGCACGCGCACGGTCGTGGCCGTGGCGACGGCCTCGAGGGCCTCGCCGGCCACCATCTTGCCGGCCGACTGCAGCTCCTCGGTGTAGGCCCAGTACGCCTTGCCCAGCGCCTCGCCCTCCTCGGCAGATTGCGGCCCGGCTGCTTCGGCCCCGTAAATCAGGCAGATGTACTTCATTGGGTCCTCCCCGTCTCGCTCCGCCGGCCCTGTGCCGACGATGTTGCTACGACGAACGGGCGGGCGCCGTTTCGACCGGTCCTGGCGAGAAAGTTCCTACGAGCAGTGCTTGGAGTCGCAGGCGGTTCGTCAGCCGAGCGCAAGGAGCGACTCGAGGGTGTCGGCCTCGGCCGCGGTCTTGTCCGGTCGGTAGCGCTTGACGCGCGCGAAACGGAGCGCGATGCCGCCCGGGTACCGGGTGGAGGACTGCACGCCGTCGAGGGCGATCTCCACCACCAGCTCCGGGCGGACGTGGACGGTGATGCCCTCACGGTGGGTCTCGCGGGCCAGCAGCTCGGCCGTCTGCCACGTGAGCAGCGCGTCGGTGAGGCCCTTGAACGTCTTGCCCACCATCACCAGGCGGGCGTCGTCGGCTCGCCGGGCGCCGAGGTGCAGGTTGGACAGCCAGCCCCGGCGCCGGCCGTGCCCCCACTCGGCGGCCAGCACCACCAGGTCGAACGTGCGCACCGGCTTGACCTTGCGCCACGCGCCGCCGCGCCGGCCCGCCTCGTAGGGGGAGCCGAGGGCCTTGACCATTACCCCCTCGTGGCCGGCGGCGACGGCCGCCTCGAAGAAGGCCTGCGCCTCGGCCGGGTCGTCGGTGACCACCGACGGGATGCGCCACGGCCCGGCGAGGCGATCGAGGGCCGCGGCCCGCACGTGGAGGGGGCGGTCGAGGAGGTCCGCGCCGTCGAGGTGGAGGACGTCGAAGAACCGGGCCGCCAGGTCGGCCGAGCCGGCGTGGCTGCCGAACTGGCTCATGCTCTCCTGGAACCGGCCGGGCCGCCCACCGTCATCGGCCTCCATCCAGCCCAGCGCCTCGCCGTCGAGGATGAAGCAGTGGCCGGGCAGCTGGTGGACCACCTCCACAACGCCCGGCAGGCGGCCCGTGATGTCGTTCAGGTTGCGGGTGAAGATGCGGACGTCGTCGCCGTCACGGTGGACCTGGATGCGGGCGCCGTCGAGCTTCCACTCCACCGACGCCCGCCCCGTCGCCTCCAGTGCCGCGGCGACATCGGGCGAGGAGGCGGCCAGCATGGGGAGGACGGGCGTGAGGGGCGTGAGGCCGACGCCGGCGAGGGCGCGGGCGGGGTCGTCGCCGAGCGCCAGCGCCGCCACCGTGGGGAGGTCGCCGGCGAGCATGGCCGCCCGGCGCACCTGAGCGGCCGGGACGGTGGCGGCCCGGGCGACCGCCTCGAGCATCACCCCTTCCAGCGCGCCCTGACGAAGCCCGCCGCTCAGCAGGCCGCGCAGGAACTCGGCCTCGTCGGCGGTGGCCCGGGCGAAGAACGCAGAGAGCGCCGCGGCGCGAGCCGTCGCCGAGCCGGGGCCGCTCAAGGCCGCCACCGCGGCGATCGTCGCGTCGAAGTCATGGACGGTGAGCGACGGTCGGGCGGCGGGCTCCACGCTGACGGCGGCAAGCGACGCCCACCCGATCCCGACCCGGCCTTGCCGCGGCTCGCCGCTGAGGACTGCCACTGTGGTCGCCACCTCGTCGGGGTCGAGCCTCCGCAGGAGATCGGCCAGGGCGCCGATCTTCTCCGTGCGCGACGACGTCGCGGCAACCCGTTGCGAGGTGGCGACAACGTCGGCGAAGAGCGTCACCCGAAGGCCTGGATGACTTTCCCGAACTCGTGGACCGGCGCGGTGTCGCCCAGGTTGGCGAGCCGCACGAAGGCCGTCTGCACGCCCGCCTCGGCCAGTTCGCGGTACCGGCCGATGTGCTCGTCGACCGACCCGACAACGACGCGCGACGGCATCACCGCGCGCGGCTCGTCTCCCACGAACACGCCCGACAGCTGGGTCACCCGGACGTCGGCCGGGTCGCGCCCGAAGACCTCACAGTGCCGGTGCAAGACGGCCAGCTTGTGGCGCACGGTGCCGACGTCGCCGAACAGGTTGCAGGCGTCGCCGTACCGGGCGACCAGGCGCAGCGTCTTCTTCTCGCCCGAGCCGCCGATGAGGATGGGGATGCGCTCCTGCAGCGGGCGGGGGTAGCAGATCGCCTCGGGCACGTTCACGACCTGGCCCTCGAAGGCCGGCGCACCTGGTCCCCACATGAGCGGGAGGAGCTGGAGTGCATCCTCCAGCAGCTTGAAGCGTTCCTTGACGGGCGGGAAACGCCAGCCATAGGCGTGGTGCTCGTCGTCGTTCCATGCCGCTCCGATCCCGCAGACGGCCCGCCCTCCCGAGAGCACGTCGAGCGTCGCCGCGATCTTCCCGAGGTGGGCGACGTTGCGGTAAGTGACGCCCGTGACGAGGGTCAACAGCTTGATCCTGGTCGTGCACCCCGCCACGTAGCCGAGCGTCGTCCAGCCGTCGAGCATCTCCTCCCACCGGCGGCCGATCCCCGGGATCTGCAGGAAGTGGTCCATGACCGAGAGGTAGGAAAACCCCGCGTCCTCGGCCGCCCGGGCGATGGCGGCCAGCCGGGCGCCGATCTCCAGGGGGCCGCCGGGCCAGGTGTAGCTCACCACGTGGAGTCCGAAGTCGAGGGGCACGGGTTCCTCCTGTTGGCGGCGAGCGGAGTCGAGAGCGGTGAGCAGCTGGGGGTCGACGATCTTCACGGGGCCAGCGGTGTGGACGGCGTCGAATCCATCCTCGCCCACCGCGTCGAGCACCGACGGCCACTGCTTCAGCTGGGCCGCCAGGACCTTGGCGGGGACGGGCCGGTGCCGGTGGGCGTTCCGGGCTCGGCACTCGGCCGCCGGCGCATCGAAGGTGACGGCCACGACTGGCATCCGGTGGCGGCGGGCCAGGGCGACGTACTGGCGCCGGCGGGCCTGGTCGAGTCCGAGCGTGTCGACCACCGTGAGCAGCTTGCGTTTCAACCGGCGATCGAGGACGAGGTCGAGGACGGCGAACGCGTCGGTCCCGGCCCGCTGGTCGTGCTCGCCCTCCCCGACCAGGGCCCGCAGCCGGTCGGCGGAAACGACCTGTCCGGCCAGGAAGCTCGCGTCGGCCCAGTGCGACTTCCCGCTCCCCGACGGCCCGACCAGCACGACCAGGCACGGGTTCGGAAGCCGGATCACAGCTCGATGAGGGTGCCGTTCGCCATCCGCCGACGGCTGGAGATCAACCCGCACCCGGCCCTAACTCGGCCTCGGCGGTGCGACCTGTGAGCGGGTCGAGGGATCCGGTCGCGCCCCTCTGGCTCAGGAGTCGACGAACGCGTGATTCGACCATCTGCAGACGCGCGGCCAGGTGCAGATGGATCGAAACCGCGGCAAGGGGGCCGCGCCATAGGGGTCGCTAGATCACGCGCTCGTTGCCGCCGTCGATGGGGACTTGGGCGCCGGTGGTCTTGGCGAACGACGGCCCGCACAGGGCGACGCACAAGCGGGCCACGTCCTCGCTCGTGACCTCGGTGCGCAGGACGTTGTTGGCGCGGTACTCGTCCACCGTCACGCCGTACTGGGCCGCCCGCTCGGCCAGCACGTCGGCGGACCACACGCCGGTGTCGAACACGGCGTTGGGGTGGACGACGTTGACCCGGATGCCGTCGCCTCCCCACTCGAGGGCGGCGACCCGAGCCAGTTGGGTCAGGGCGGCCTTCGACGCAGAGTAGGCCGCGGCCCCCGGACCCGGCGCGGGGACGTTCTTGGAGCCGACGACCACCACCCGGCCGCCCCGGGGAGCGAGGCGGAGCAGGCCGTGGGCGGCCCGCATCAGCCCAAGGTTGGCGTCGAGGTTGACCGCCATGGTGCGCCGCCAGCTGTCCTGGTCAAGGGCGGCGATGCGAGCGCTGCCGGGGAAGACGCCGGCGTTGAGAACCAGGACGTCCAGGCCCCCGAAGCGTTCGGTGGCGGCCTCGAGGGCGGCGTCGACCGCGCCGGCATCGGTCACGTCGGCCTCGACGCCGAGCCAGCTCGGCCCGTCGAAGGAGGCCTTGATCTCGGGGTTCAGATCGACCCCGACGACCGCCGCGCCTTCGGCCATCAGCGCCGCCGCACAGGCCCGGCCGATCCCGCTCGCGGCGCCGGTGACGAGCGCGATCTCGCCGGCCATGGGCTTGGGGGGCGGCCGGCGATGGAGCTTCGCCTGCTCGAGCTCCCAGTACTCCATGTCGAACAGGTCCGCTTCGCCGATGGGCCGGTACCCGCCCAGGTCTTCGGCGTCGGCGATGATCTTCAGCGTGTGCCGGGAGATGTCCTCGGCGATGCGGGTGTCTTGGGCGGTGCGGCCCGCGCAGAGAACCCCTACGCCCGGGTAGAGGATGACCCTCGGCGCCGGGTCGAGGGGGGTCAGGTTGCGGCCCTGGGCGTGGCGGTCGAAGTACGCGCGATAGCGGGCCACGTAGCCGTCGACGCCGCCTTCGAGCAGGGGCCACGGTTTGGTGCGGATGACGTGGTCGGGCGTCACCGGGCCGCGCTGGGTCGCGTCCGGCGGGCGGGGTGAGGAAAGGAACCCGTGCAGGGTCCCCAGGTTGGTCGTCGACAGCACCATGGGCACGCCGGCCGCAGCCGAAACCTCGGCCCGCAGGGCGGGCTGCACGACCAGCTTCATGGCGTGCAGGGCCACTGGGCGCGTCGGCTGGCGGCGGGCGGCGATGAACGCCTCGGCCTCGCCCACCAGCTCGATCATCCGGTCGTACGACTCCTGGGCGGTGTCGCCCCAGGTGAAGATGCCGTGGTTCATCAGCACCACGCCCTCGACATGGGCGCCGAGGGTCAGGGTCCCGACGTGCTTCGCGAGCAGGAAGCCGGGCATGACGTAGGGGACGACCAGCACCCGGTCGCCGAACACCCGTCGCACCATGTCCTCGCCGTCAACCGTGTTGGCCACGGTGACGATGGCGTCGGCGTGGGTGTGGTCGACGAACTTGGCCGGCAGGAGGGCGTGGAGGATGGCTTCGACCGACGGCGCGGGGCCGCCGGCCACGACCTCGGCCAGCCGGAGTTGGTTGGCCATCTCGGTGTCGGTGAGCGCGTCGAGCTGGGCCAGGCGGGCGACCTGGTCCAGCCGTAACCAGGCGAACCCGGACTCGTCGATCTCGGCCAGGTCCGACCCTGAGCCCTTGACGACCAGCGCGTCGATCTCCTCGCCGAACACGGTCGTGAACCGGACCTTGACCGACGTGTTGCCGCCGCCGTGCAGCACCAGGTTCGGGTCGGCGCCCAACAGCCGGGACGTTTCAACGCGCTGGCGCAGGTCGTCTTGCCAGGGCACCAGCCCACGGTAGCTCTCCGCGCGGTTGGTGCCTCCAAGCCCCAATGGCGCGGAAACGTCGGGGGGGTGGGGGTGTGGGGGCTATTTGAGGACCAGCTCGTCCCCCGCGACGTCGACGCTCACGGTGTCGCCGTCGGAGTAGTAGCCCGAGAGCAGGGCCAAGGCGAGGGCGTCGTTGATCTCGCGCTGGATGACCCGCTTGAGGGGGCGGGCGCCGTAGGTGGGGTCGTAGCCCTTCCGGGCCACCAGGGCGATGGCGTCGTCGGAGACCTCGAGGTCGAGGCGGCGAGCGGCCAGGCGCTCCTTCAGGTGGTGGAGCTGGATGTGGACGATGCGCTCGATGTCGGCCTCGGTCAGCGACCGGAAGCGCACGATCTCGTCGATGCGGTTGAGGAACTCGGGGCGGAAGAACCCCTCGGGCTCGCCGACCAGGTTGGACGTCATGATGAGCACCACGTTGCTGAAGTCGACGGTGCGGCCCTGCCCGTCGGTCAGCCGGCCGTCGTCGAGCAACTGAAGCAGGACGTTGAAGACCTCCATGTGGGCCTTCTCGATCTCGTCCAGCAGCACGACCGCGTACGGCCGCCGCCGCACCGCTTCGGTGAGCTGGCCGCCCTCGTCGTAGCCGACGTAGCCCGGCGGGGCGCCGATGAGGCGGGAGACGGTGTGCTTCTCCTGGTACTCGCTCATGTCGATGCGGACCATGGCCCGCTCGTCGTCGAACAGGAAGTCGGCCAGCGCCCGCGCCAGCTCGGTCTTGCCCACGCCGGTCGGCCCCAGGAACAGGAACGAGCCGATGGGGCGGTTGGGGTCGGAGAGGCCCGACCGTGAGCGCCGGATGGCGTTGGCGACGGCCGCGACGGCCGCGTCCTGGCCCACGACCCGCTCGTGGAGCACCTCCTCCATCTGGATCAGCTTCTGGACCTCGCCCTCCATCAGCTTCGAGACAGGGATGCCGGTCCACCGCGACACCACTTCGGCCACGTCCTCGGCGTCGACCTCCTCCTTGAGCATCTTCTGGTCCGCCTGTAGCTCGGCCAGGGTGGCGCTGGCCTCGTCCACCTGGGCCTGGAGCTGGGGGAGCTCGCCGAAACGCACCGCCGCGGCCTTCTCCAGATCACCCAGGCGCTCGTAGCGCTCGACGTCGGCCCGCTTGGTCTCCAGCTCCTCCTTGAGGGCGCGGATCCGGCTGATGGCGGTCTTCTCCGACGTCCAGTGCGCCTTCATCCCGTCGGAGCGCTCCCGCAGGTCGGCCAGCTCGGCGTCGAGGACCTTGAGCCGCTCCTGCGACGACGCGTCGGTCTCCTTGGACAGCGCCACCTTCTCGATCTCCAGGTGGCGGATCCGGCGCTCCACCACGTCGATCTCGGTGGGCAGCGAGTCGATCTCGATGCGCAGCTTGCTCCCGGCCTCGTCGACCAGGTCGATGGCCTTGTCGGGGAGGAAGCGCCCGGTCACGTAGCGGTTGGACAAGACCGCGGCGGCCACGAGGGCGGCGTCTTGGATGCGCACGCCGTGGTGCACCTCGTAGCGCTCCTTCAGGCCCCGCAGGATGGCGATGCTGTCCTCCACCGACGGCTCGCCCACGAACACGGGCTGGAAGCGGCGCTCCAGGGCGGCGTCCTTCTCGACGTGCTTGCGGTACTCGTCGAGCGTCGTGGCGCCGATCATGCGCAGCTCGCCCCGGGCCAGCATGGGCTTGAGCATGTTGGACGCGTCCATGGCGCCCTCCGCCGCGCCCGCCCCGACGACAGTGTGCATCTCGTCGATGAAGGTGATGACCTCGCCCTGGGAGTCGGCGATCTCCTTGAGGACGGCCTTCAGGCGCTCCTCGAACTCGCCCCGGTACTTCGAACCGGCGACCATCGAGCCGAGGTCCAGGGCGATGACCTTCTTGCCCTTGAGGCCCTCGGGGATGTCGCCCTCGACGATGCGGCGGGCCAGGCCTTCGACGATCGCGGTCTTGCCCACGCCCGGCTCGCCGATGAGCACGGGGTTGTTCTTGGTGCGGCGGGAGAGGACCTGGATGACCCGGCGGATCTCTTCGTCGCGCCCGATCACGGGGTCGAGCCTCTGCTGGCGCGCCATCTCGGTGAGGTCGCGGCCGTATTTCTCGAGCGCGGCGTAGGTGCCCTCGGGGGTCTGGGACGTGACCCGGTGGCTCCCGCGCACGTCCTTGAGGACCTCCAGCAACTGGTTGCGGCTGACGCCCACCCGGTCAGCCATCGCCAGCAGCAGGTGCTCGGTCGACAGGTACTCGTCGTGCAGGCCCTCACGTTCCTGGTCGGCGTTGTTCAGGACGTCTCGGACGTCGCGCGACAGTTGGGGGTCGGACGTGCCATAGGCGCGGGGGACCTTGGACAGGGCGCCGTCGACCTTGTTCCGCAGAGACGCGGGCGCCACACCCGCCTTCTGCAGCGTCGGCAGCACGACGCCGTCCTCCTGCCCGAGCAGGGCCGCCAGCAGGTGGTCGGGCGTCACCTCGGGGTGGCTGCGCTGGCGGGCCAGCTCGGAGGCGTTGCCGAGCGCCTCCTGCGTCTTCAGGGTCCAGCGGTTCGGGTCAAGGGGCATACGTCATTCACTCCTGTAGGGCACGTCGTCCGCCTCCTCGGCGGCGCGCTGGGCTTGGACGAGCGGATCATCGGGGTCGGGCTCGAACAGGTTCACGAGCAGCCGCGTGGGCGGCGGTGGCAAGAAGTCGTCGTCTTCGGGAACGTCGGGGACGGGCTCGGGTTCGGGAATGCGCATGTCCTCGTCGAGGAAGTCGCGCATCGGGTCGGCGGTCAGAGGGGGCGGCGGCGGGAGCGGCGTCGGGTCCGGAATCGGAAGGTCCTCGGACAGCAGCTCGGAGAGGGAGAGCTCGCGCCCCCGGGGCGCGGCCGGCGGCGGCTGCGGGGCCTCGGGCTCGGGCGCGGGCGCGGCGGGCGCGGCGGGCGCGGCGGGCAC
>JAHFUQ010000009.1:45454-60508 GCA_023265045.1 Acidimicrobiia bacterium | reverse complement strand
TAACCACGGGCTCCGAGCGCCATAGGCGAGCGACGTCTGCCCGGTCCGACACGCACGATTCTCATCCGCCGAGGGCGGCCCCGTCACGGGCCATGACAGCTAACCCCGCGCCGCGGACTCGGTAGCCCCCTCCGCGGCGGCGCCCAACCCCGCGCCGCGGACTCTCGGTCACCGCCCTTTCTGGCGGCGCTTAACCCCGCGCCGCGGACTCGGTAGCCCCCTCCGCGGACCGGCTCGCCTGCTCCAGCGGCTGGCCCGCGAGAAGCCGTTCGACGCGCCGTTTCACCTCGGCCTCCGGCTCTCGGGCCGCGAGGTCGCGCAGCGTGGCCAACGCGTCCGGCGGCCACGCGGCGCGGCCCCAGCGGTCGAGGGCGCGCAGGGCGAAGTTGCGGTTGCGGATGACGGGGCTGGCCAGGCCGGCCTTCAGGAGAGGCCATCCCTTGCCGGGCCACCGGACCAGGCCGGCCAGCACCACGTCCAGGGCGACGTAGGCGGCGGGGTCGACGGCGCCGCCCATGGCCGCCACCGGCCCGGCCGCGATCTCGGCCAGCGGGAGCCGGGTGGCGGCGGCGGCGATGACCTCGCCGGCGCGCGCCGCGTCGAGCTGGCGCATGACCAGGTACCAGGCGTCCTGGTCGTAGGGGCGAGCCTGGAGCCGGCGCACCAGGGCGGGGAGGGCGTCGACGCCGAGGAACCCGGCCGCCTCGGCGGCGTCGAGGAAGATCTCGTCGTCGTCGGACTTGAGGTCGTCCCCGACGGCGCCGGCCCACATCGGCCAGGCCAGGACCTCGGCGCTGACCTGGCTGAGGCTCCCCCGCACCTCGGGTGTCCAACCCTTGGCCGCCCTGTCCTCCCAATGGCCACCCGAGCGGACGAACCAGTCGATCTCGTGGAGCGCCATCACGTCGCGCAGCGTCGCGGCCCGCGTGCGCAGCTGGCTGACGACCTGGGCGGTGACGCGGGCGCCGTCCTGGTAGTCGTCCATCCCCCCGAGGGGGCCGCCGCGGAGCAAGCCGCGCACGATGTCGACGGCGGCGTCGAGGAGGTCGTCGTCGATCACATGGCCGCTCATCGCCCGCATCAGCTTGCCGCCGACAGCCACCGGCAAGGCCAGGTACTCGTTGCCGATCTCGTTGCGGAAGCCGCGGCGGAGCAGCCAGGTGAGGACGTCAGGGCGGCGGGGCGCCTCGGCGAGCTGGCGTACGGCGTGGATCCGCCCCCAGCCCGAGACCTGGCGTGCGAGCTGCCACAGAACGGCCTCGGCGTCCTCCAACCCGTCGCTCAACGCCTTGACGACGTAGTAGGTGAACTCCTCGTGGCGGGCGAGGGTGACCACGACCTCGACGTGGTAGCCCGACTCGAAGAACCCGAACAGCGAGACGCCGACCTTCACGGGGGCGCGGTGGCGGCCTCCGGTCACGAGGCGCCGCCCGAGGTCGTAGATGCGCTCGGGCGCGATCCGGAACGACGGGATCAGTTCGAGCAGCCGGTCGACGTAGGTCAGCGGGTCAGACGCGCAAAGCCGCTCGTACAGCCGTTCGTAGGCTCGGGGCTTGCGGCTGGTCATGGCCGCCGCCGTCAACTCGGCGATCTCGTCGGCCGCCTTCTCGTCGGCCTTCACCCGCCGGTTGACGATGCGGGCGCCGTCGGCCGCGCCCGGCACGTAGGCCGGGCCCGCGGCCTCGTCGCTGTCCGGCAGGATCCGGCCCTCAGGCTTGAGGCCGGGCGCGTCCTTGGGCACGTGGGCCGACACGTGCTCCCAGATCGAGGCGTCCGTCATGCGCGGACGCCCATTTTGCGTCCCCGGTGGGTCGGCGTGCTGGGAACGGTCGAAGTTCAGCCCGACGGCCTACGATTGAAGCCATGAGCGTGACCCAGGACCGTCCCTACTGGCGAGGGGTCCACCACCTCGCCCTGATCACCACCGACATGGACAAGACCGTGCGCTTCTACCACGGCGTGCTCGGCGCCCGGCTCGTCATCACCATCGCCACCCCGGCCTTCCGGCACTACTTCTTCGAGTTCGACCAGGGCAATACGGTGGCCTTCTTCCAGTACATCGGCCTCGAGGTGCAGACCTACGCCAAGCCGGCGGGTGTGCCCTTCCCGCAGGCCTCGCAGTTCGACCACCTCTCCCTCGCCCTGGCCGACGAGGACGCCCTGCTGCGCCTGCGCGACCGCCTGAAGGAACACAACTGCGAGGTCACCGACGTGGTCGACCACGGCACGCTGCGCTCCGTCTACTTCAGCGACCCCAACGGCATCGCCCTGGAGGCGTCATGGTGGACGTGCGACCCGACCGCCCGCCCCGTCGACTATGACGACGAGCAGTTCTTCGCCGACCCCGACCCGGTGCCGGCGGTGAAGGAGCTGCGGGAAACCGGCGAGCTGGCGTGGACGCCGCGCACGGTGCTCGTGAACGAGATCACCAAGGACCTGTACAAGCTGCCCACTTGAGCATCGCCGCCCTGTTCCGGCGGGCGGTCGACGACGTCGCCGACAAGACATGGCTGCTGGCCGGCGAGGAGACGTACACCTACGGGCAGGCGTTGGCGCGGGTCGAGCGCGCCGCCGCCGGACTGCGGGCGCTGGGGGTCGGTGTGGGCGACCGGGCGCTGGTCACCGCCCGCAACACCGCCGACTACCTGTTGCTCTGGTTCGCCCTTATGGAGGTCGGGGCCATCCAGGTCCCGGTGAACCCCAAAGGAACGGCCGACGAGCTGGAGGGCTTCGTCCGCCAGGTGTCGCCCGCGTTGGTGGTGGACGACGCCAACGTGGGGTCGCTGTTCGAGGCCGCCGCGGATGGGCGCGGCCCGGCTGACGTCGACCCGGACGACGTGGCGGTGATGATCCCGACCTCAGGGACGACGGGGCGGTCGAAGCTCGTCATGCAGACCCACCGGGCTTACGTCATGGCCGGCGAGGGGTTCCCGTGGTGGCTACGGCTGACGGCTGACGACCGGCTGATGACGCCGCTGCCCCTGTTCCACATCAACGCCCCCGCCTACTCGACGCTGGGCTCGGTAGCGGCCCGGGCCAGCCTGGTGCTGCTGCCGGGGTTCTCCGCGAGCGGGTTCTGGGACGCGGCCCGCCGCTACGGCGCCACCGAGTTCAACGCCATCGGGGCGATGCTGGAGATCCTGATGCGCCAGCCGGCGCGGGAGGACGACAGGGAAAACCCGGTGCGGCTCTGCTACACGGGGCCGTCGCCCGAGCGGGAGCGCCAGCTCGAGATCGAGGCCCGCTTCGGCTTGGAAATTGTCTGCGGGTACGCCCTGTCGGAGACGCCGTACGGGCTGATCTGGCCGCACGGTGCGCGCCCGTACGGCACGCTCGGCGCCGCCCGCCAGCATCCGACCCTGGGCCACGTGAACGAAGCCCGGGTGGTCGACGGCGAGCTGCTGCTGCGCAACCCCGCCGTCATGCGGGGCTACTACGAGATGCCCGAGGAGACGGCCGAGGCGCTGACCGACGGCGGGTGGCTGAAGACGGGCGACCTGGTAATCGAGGACCCGGACGGCACCTTCACCTATGTCGGGCGCAAGAAGCAGGTCATCCGCCGGCGGGGCGAGAACCTGTCGCCCCTCGAGGTGGAGGCGGCCCTGGAGGCCCACCCCGGCGTCGTCGAGGCCGCCGTGATCGGGGTGCCTTCGGACCTGTCCGAGGAGGAGGTGAAGGCGTTCGTGGTGGGGGCCGGGGCCGTCGATGTGCGAGCGCTGCACCGTTTCTGCCGGGAACGCCTGGCCCGGTTCAAGGTTCCTCGGTACTTCGAGGTGGTGGCCGAGCTGCCCCACACCCCCACCGGACGGCTGGCCAAGCACCAGCTGCCCACCGAGCGCACCGCCCAGGAGGTCGACATGGAAGCGCCGACGCCGCAGGACTGGGCCCGCACGTGGATCGGCTCGACGACGCCGGACTCGATCACCGTCGCCGGCAGGGACCTCCCGAGCGAGCTCATGGGGCGGATGACGCTGACCGAGCTCGCTTACCTGCTCATCACCCGTCGCGAGGCGACCCCGGCCCAGGTCCGCCTGCTCGACGCCGTCCTCGTCTCGCTGGCCGACCACGGCCTCACCCCGAGCGCTCTGAGCGCCCGGTTGACGTACACGGGCGCGCCCGAGTCGGTCCAGGGCGCGGTCGCCGCCGGCCTGCTCGGAGCGGGCAGCGTGCTGCTGGGGCCGGCCGGCGACACGGCCCAGTTCCTGGTGGACGCCCTCGCCGCCGGGCACGGGTCAGTTGAGGAAGCCGCGGTGGCGGCGGTGGAGGCGCGACGAGCGGCCGGCCTGCGCATCCCCGGGCTGGGGCATCCCATCCACAAGGTGGAGGACCCGCGGGTGCCGCGGCTGTACCAGCTGGCCGAGGAGCTGGGGTTGGTCGGGCCGCACCTGCGCCTGCTCAAGGTCGTGGCCGAGGTGTCCAAGCTGGGGCTGCCCATCAACGGCGCCGGCGCCGCGGGGGCGGCGTTGGTGGACGTGGGCGTGCCGCCGGGCAGCGTGCGCGGGTTCGTGCTCATCGGCCGCACCGCCGGCCTCGTCGCCCACCTGGCCGAGGAGGCCGAGCAGCCCATCGGCCGGCCGCTGTGGGCCGAGGTCGACCGCCGGGCCGATGCGGCGGGTAACACTCGACCACCCGGATCGCTCATGTAACCGCGCCGCCCGTGCGGCCTCTGGCGGCGGCCGGGCGCCCGCCGACGGCGGGCCCGCGGACAAGGCCGCGGTGGGCGCCGGCGAGGTGGCCGGCTCCCTTCTCCGGCGGCGTAGGCACATTCGGCGTTGAAGAGACCTCCAGGGTCGCTTCGACGCCGGCCCCGACGGCGTGGGTCGTACGCCGTGCCCGCCGGCGCAACGGCGGCTGCCGGTTCCCCGCATGCGGGCGTCGCCGCGGGGGCCATGCCCCATCACCTCCACCATTGGATCGCCGGTGGACCGACCGATTTAGCCAATTTGCTCTGGTTGTGCCGGTACCATCACCGGTGATCCCAACGACGCCGTGATGTTCGTCAGGCCCGATGGCCGACCACTGGCCCGCGCTTCGCCGTAGCGGGATCCACCGGTTGGTCCGGGGCCGAGGTCCGAGCGCCGGCGCAACGTGTCCAGGGGTGGACAGTCGCCCTCAACTAGACGTTTCGTCTATTCGATGACGGCCGGGCGCCACCGCGCTACGTATCGACGGCGCGTGCGGCGCCCGCACAACCCGGAAAAAGAGACCTGGCGGTAGACTGGTTTTGCAACGTTCGCGGCCAGGACGGCGCGCGAACCTTCACTGGCTGATCCGGACAAGAGCAGGGGGGCCGCATGAAGGTGTCGCTGTTCGACGCAACGGTGTTCGGCGACCCTCAGGCCGCCGTCGAGTTCATCGGCAACGTCTTGGAGTCCTCGACGCAGTACTCCATCGTCGGGATGGACGTCGACGGCACCATCCAACTCTGGAACGAGGGCGCGCGCCGCCTGTACGGGTACGAGCCCACCGAGGTGATCGGCAAGCTGCAGTCGTCCATCCTCCATGTGCCGGAGGACATCGAACGGGGCGTGCCCGCGACCACGTTGGAGACGGCGCTGCGGGAAGGCAAGTGGGAAGGCACCATCGGGCGACGCCGGAAGGACGGCTCCGCGTTCACCGCCCGCGTCGTTGTGACGCCGCGACGCAACGCCCTGGGCAAGCCGGTGGGATTCCTGCTCATCTCCAAGGACATCTCGGACGAGATCCGCCTCACCGAGGAGCTTCAGGAGACCCAGTTCTACACCCGGTCGCTCATCGAGTCGAACATCGACGCGCTCATGACCACCGACCCGCTCGGCATCATCAGCGACGTCAACCAGCAGATGGAGGCGCTCACCGGGTTCAGCCGCGACGAGCTGATCGGCTCCCGGTTCAAGGGCTACTTCACGGAGCCGGCGCGCGCCGACGACGGCATCAGGCTCGTGCTGCGCGAGGGCAAGGTCACCAACTACGAACTGACCGCCCTGGCCAAGGACGGCCACACGACGGTCGTGTCCTACAACGCATCGACGTTCTTCGACCGGGACGGAAAGCTCCAGGGCGTGTTCGCGGCGGCCCGCGACGTCACCGAGCAGCGCCGGATCGAGGAGTCGGCGCGCGAGTCCGAGTCCTACAACCGCGGCCTCATCGAAGCGTCGGTCGACGCCCTCATCACCGTCGATCCGGCCCTGCGGATCTCCGACGTCAACGACCAGATGTGCCGGATGTCGGGCTACTCGCGCGAGGAGCTGATCGGGTCGGCCTTCCCGAACTACTTCGTCCAGTCGGCCATGGCCGAGGCGGGCGTGGCCGAAACGCTGAGCAAGGGCTTCGTCAAGGACTACGTGCTCACCCTGGCGACCGCGGGCGGCCGCGAGCTGCAGGTCTCGTTCAACGCCTCCATCTTCCGCGACGCGGCGGGCGAGGTCCGCGGGATCTTCGCCAGCGCCCGTGACATCACCGAGCAGGCCCAGCTCCAGGGCCAGCTCGCCGAGGAGCGGGCCTACAACCGCGGCCTCATCGAGGCGTCGCTGGACGGCCTCATCACCGTCGACCCCATGCTGGCGATCACCGACGTCAACGACACGATGTGCCGCATGTCCGGTTACGAGCGCGAGGAGCTCATCGGCACGCCTTTCCAGAACTACTTCACCGACGCCCGCCGGGCCGCCGACGGCGTCCGCCAGACCCTCGACGAGGGGTCGGTCACGAGCTACGAGCTGACGCTGCTCACCAATGACGGCCACGAACGCCTCGTGTCCTTCAACGCCGCCATCTTCAAGGACCCGCAGGGGATGGTGCGCGGCATCTTCGCCAGCGCCCGCGACGTGACCCAGTCGGCCGAGCTGCAGGCCCAGCTCGACCGGGAGCGCGCCTACAACCGCGGCCTGATCGAGGCCTCGGTCGACGGGCTCGTGACCGTGGACGAGGCGATGACCATCACCGACGTCAACGAGACGATGGGCCGCATGGTGGGCCGTCCCCGCAACCAGCTCATCGGGTCGCCGTTCGCCGACTACTTCGTCGAGCGGGACCTGGCGGCCAAGGGCGTGCAGCTCACCTTCAACGAGGGCGTGGTCACCAACTACGTGCTGACGCTGCGGGCCGCCGACGGGCGCGAGATCCCGGTGTCGTTCAACGCCGCCGTCTTCCGGGACCCGTCGGGTGAGGTGCGGGGCATCTTCGCCAGCGCCCGCGACATCACGGCTCAGAAAGAGCTGGAGGAGCGGCTTCAGGAGACGCAGTCCTACACCCGGTCACTGATCGAGTCGAACATTGACGCGCTGATGACCACCGACCCGCTCGGGATCATCAGCGATGTCAACCAGCAGATGGAGGCCCTCACCGGCTCCGCCCGCGAGGAGCTGATCGGCTCGCCCTTCAAGGGCTATTTCACCGAGCCCGACCGCGCCCAGGATGGCATCCGCCTCGTGCTGCGCGAGGGCAAGGTCACCAACTACGAGCTGACGGCCCTGGCCAGGGACGGCCACACCACCGTCGTCTCCTACAACGCTTCGACCTTCTTCGACCGCGATGGCAAGCTCCAGGGCGTCTTCGCCGCGGCGCGCGACGTCACCAAGCAGAAGAGCCTCGAGCAGTTGCAGCGGGAGCAGCAGATCTACCTCCGCGGACTCATCGAGGCGTCGGTCGACGGGCTCATCACCGTCGACCCCGAGGGCTACATCACCGACGTCAACGACCGCATGTGCGGCATGACCGGCTACCAGCGGGCGGAGCTGATCGGCACCCGCTTCGCCGACTACTTCACCGACGCCGCCCTCGCCGAGGCGGGGGTGCGCGAGACCTTCGACGTGGGCTATGTCACCGAATACGCCCTCACCATCGTGTCTCGCGGTCGCCGCCAGCTCGAGGTGTCGTTCAACGCGTCGGTGTTCCGGGACGAGGCCGGGAACGTGCGGGGGATCCTCGCCTCGGCCCATGACATCACCGAGCGCGTCCGGCTTGAGGATCAGCTCCGGGAGCAGCAGAGCTACCTCAGGGGTCTCATCGAGTCGTCCGTGGACGGCCTGGTCACCGTCGACCCTGAGGGCTTCATCACCGACGTCAACGAGCAGATGTGCCGGATGACCGGCCACAGCCGCGAGGAGCTGGTCGGCACCCGGTTCCGTCTCTACTTCACCGACCCCGAACGGGCCTTGGCGGGTGTGAACCGCACGTTGGCCGAGGGCGTGGTCACCAACTACGAGCTCGTCTTGACCGCGAAGAGCGGGCGCAAGACCACCGTGTCGACCAACGCGTCGGTGTTCCGCGGGCCCGACGGCCGGGTGCAGGGCATCTTCGCGTCGGCTCGGGACATCTCCGAGCAGGCCCGGCTCCAGGTGCAGCTGGCCGAGCAGCAGGCGTACAACCGCTCCCTGATCGAAGCATCTGCCGACGCGCTGTTCGCCATCGCTCCTGACGGCGCCATCACGGACGTGAACGAGGAGGCGACCCGCCTCACCGGGTACTCCCGCAAGCACCTCGTGAACCTGGGATTTGCAACCTTGTTCACCGACGCCGACCGGGCGCGCCAAGGCGTCGCCCAGGCCATCAGCGAGGGACGGGCCATCGGTTACGAGCTCGTGCTGATCACCGCTTCGGGCCGGCGTGTGACCGTCGGGTTCAACGCCGGGGTGTTCGTCGACACGGCCGGCGCCCCCATCGGCGTGCTCGCCGGCGCCCGTGACATCACCGCGCAGAAGGAGCTCGAGGAACGGTTGCGCGCCCAGCAGTTCTACACCCGGTCGCTCATCGAGTCGAACATCGACGCCCTCATGACCACCGACCCCCTCGGCATCATCACCGACGTCAACCAACCGATGGAGGGCCTCACCGGCTACACCCGTGACGAGCTGATCGGCTCGCCCTTCAAGGACTACTTCACCGAGCCCGACCTGGCCGAGGAGGCCATTCGCATCGTGCTCCGTGAGGGCAAGGTCACGAACTATGAGCTGACCGCCCAGGCCAAGGACGGCGCCTCCACCGTGGTCTCTTACAACGCGTCGACGTTTTACGACCGCGACGGGAAGCTCCAGGGCGTGTTCGCCGCCGCCCGGGACGTGACCGAGCGGAAGATCTTCGAGCGGACGCTCCAGGAGAAGAACGTGGAGTTCGAGCGGGCCAACCTGGCCAAGGACCGGTTCCTGGCCAGCATGAGCCACGAGCTGCGCACGCCCCTCAACGGGATCATCGGGTTCACCGGCATCCTGCTCATGGGCCTCCCCGGGCCCCTCACCGAGGAGCAGGAGTCGCACCTGCGCACCGTGCAAAGCAGCGGGCGCCACCTCCTCTCGCTCATCAACGACCTGCTCGACCTGGCCAAGATCGAGGCCGGCAAGCTGGAGCTGTCGCTGGAGCCCATGGCCTGCCAGGAGATCGTCAAGGAGGTGGCCGAGACGCTCCGGCCCCTAGCCGACCAGAAGGCGCTGGCGTTCGACGTCGTGGTCCCCGAGGCGGACGTGGTGGTGCGGACCGACCGGCGGGCCCTCACCCAGATCCTCATCAACCTGGCCAACAACGCCATCAAGTTCACCGAACACGGGGGCGTCCGGCTGGAAGTGGGGACCAAGCTGGACAACGGCAGCCGGAGGGCCGAGGTGCGGGTGGTCGACACCGGCGTCGGGCTCAGCGCCGAGGACCAGGCCCGGATGTTCGAGGCCTTCGAGCAGGTCCAGCGGTCGCGGGCCGAGGAGGGCACGGGGCTGGGCCTGCACCCGAGCGTGCGGCTGGCCGACCTCCTCGGGGCGCGGATCATGTGCGACAGCGAGCCCGGCGTGGGCAGCACGTTCACCCTCTCGCTCCCGGAGGGCTGACCGGTGGTCGCCACCATCCTGGTCGTCGAGGACGACCCGACGAGCCTCAGCCTCCTGACCTACCTGTTCAGCAAGGCCGGCTACCAGGTGCACACGGCGGCGGACGGCCCGGCCGGCCTTGAAGCGGCAGAACGGCTGCGGCCTGACCTGGTCGTCATGGACGTGCAGATGCCGGTGATGGACGGCTTCGAGCTCGCCCGCCGCGTGCGGGCCGACGACGCGCTGGCGGGCACGGCCCTGGTGGCGGTGACCGCCGTCGCCATGGTGGGCGACCGGGAGAAGATCCTCCGGGCCGGGTTCGACGCCTACATCACCAAGCCCATCGTGCCCGAGGAGTTCGTCGGGCAAGTCGAGGAGCTTCTCCACCCCGACCAGCGCGCCGTCGCCCGGGCCAGCCGTGGCGCACCCCGGCGGGCGGCCGCACCGGCGGCGGTCGCACCGGCGGCGGTCGCACCGGCGGCAGCGTCCGGGCGTCGGATCCTCCTGGTCGACGACCGGGACGACAACCTGGTGTTGCTGCGCTGGATCCTCGAGCCCTCCGGCTACGCGGTCGAAACGGCGTCCGACGTGACCGCGGCGGTGGCCAAGGCGGGCGCCAGCCGCCCCGACCTGATCCTGTCCGATGTCCACATGGCCCGGCGGTCGGGGTGGGACCTGATCCGGGCCGTGCGGTCCGATCCGGCGCTGGCCGAGGTCCCCGTGGTGCTGATCTCGGCGTCCTCCGCGTCGTCCCCCGAGGTTGAGAGCTTCGAAGAGCTCGGCATCAAGGACTTCATCGTCCGGCCCCTCGATCCGGCCGAGCTGCTGGCCCGGGTCGCCGTCGCGCTCGGCGACCCTGCCGAGGCCTGAGAGCCGTGGCCACCGTCCTGATCATCGACGACAACGAGAGCGCCCGGCGGTTCCTGAGGACGCTGTGCGAGCACCGGGGCCACGACGTGTCCGTCGCCGGCGACGGCGGCGAGGGGCTGGCCATGGCCCGGCGCGACCACCCCGACCTGGTCATCACCGACGCCCTGCTCCCCACCATGAACGGCTACGAGGTGGCCCAGCAGATCCGCTCCGACCGGTCCATGGCCGGCACCCGGGTGCTGCTGACGACGGGCGCCACCGTCGACCGGGCCCTGCGCGAGCTGGCGGCCCGGTGCGGCGTGACCACCGTGATCCCCAAGCCGTCCGAGCCGGAGCACGTCCTCGCCGCCATCGACGAGGCCCTGAACGCCGCCCCGCCGGGAACCATCGCCGCCGAGCGCTTCGAGTGGTTCGGCGAGGAGCAACTGCAGGTCCTGGCCGGCGACCTGGCACGCAAGATTGACGAGCTCCGGGACGTCAACGCCGAGCTGAGCCGGAGCGAGGAACGGTTCCGGTCGGTGCTGGGCCTGGCGCCGGCGGCCATCATCGGGGTCGACCGGGCGGGACGGATCACCATGGTGAACGCCCTGGCCGAGGCGATCTTCGCGTCGCCGGCGGCCGCCCTCGTCGGGCAGCCCGTGGACCTCCTCGTCCCTGAGCCCTTCGACGCCGACCACGCCGGCCACCGCGAAACGTACATGGCCTCGCCGAGCATGCGCCCCATGGGAGGCGGCCGTGATCTCGAGGCCCGCCGCCTGGACGGCACGCGTTTTCCCGTCACCGTGTCACTCAGCACCGTCGGCGAGGGCGACGACCTCACCGTGCTCGCCGCCGTGCTCGACATGACCGACCGCGTCATCGCCGACAAGGAGAAGGCGCGGCTGGAGGCGATGCTGGCCCAAACCCAGCGGCTCGAGAGCGTCGGGCAGCTCGCGAGCGGGGTGGCGCACGACTTCAACAACCTCCTGGCCATCATCGTCAACTACGCCAACTTCGTCCGGGAGGCAGTGGCCGACAACCCCACCGTGGCCGCCGACGTCGCCCAGATCGAAGCCGCCGCCCAAAGGGGGTCGGACCTGGTACGCCAGCTCATGCTGTTCAGCCGCAGCGAGCCTTCGGCCCCGCAGGCGCTGCGGTTGCACGAGGTCATCGGTGAGCTCCGGGACCTCTTCCAGCGGTCGATCGGCGAGCACATCACGCTGGTCATCTCGCTCGACCCCGAGCTGGCGCCGGTCCGATTCGACCGGAGCAAGCTCGAGCAGGTGATCGCCAACCTCGTCGTGAACGCTCGCGACGCGATGCCCAGCGGCGGGGCCATCACGATCGACGCGCAGAGCGTCGTGGTGGCGCCCGGCGACGACATCGCGGCTCCTCCCGGCGACTACCTGCACCTGTCGGTGACCGACACGGGAACGGGCATGACCCGCGAGGTTCTGGAGCGGGCCATGGACCCGTTCTTCACCACCAAGCCTCGAGGCAAGGGGACGGGGCTCGGCCTGGCGACGGTGTACGGCATCGTGACGCAGGCGGGCGGGGCCATTCGGTTTGAAAGCGCGCCGGACGCCGGCACCCAGGCCCATGTCTACCTCCCCGCCCTCAGCGCGCAAGCGACTGCCCGCGAGCGAGCGCCGGAAGCGGAATCCGCCCACGGCCTCCAGGCCACCGTCCTCGTGGTGGAGGATCAAGCGGCCGTGTTGGAGATCGTTCGGCGCATCCTGTCCCGCCGCGGCTACAGGGTTGTGACCGCGAACGGGGCCGAGGAGGCATTGCGCCTTGCGGCCCAGCTCGAGGACCCGCCGGCGCTGGTCTTGACCGACGTGTTCATGCCCAACATCTCCGGACCCGAGCTGATCCGCCAGCTGCGAGCCAGATGGCCGGAGGTGCGAGGAGTCATGATGTCGGGCCACATGGGCGACCTCCGAGGCGAACTCCTCGCCGGGTTCCCTCTGATCGAAAAGCCCTTCACCGAGCAGCGCCTGCTCGACGGGATCCGCGCCGCTTTCAACACGTCGTCGTGAGCACTGGCGCCGACGCCGCCCCGACCTCCTAGGTCGCAAGGGCGCCCAGGGCCGTGATCAGCTCCTGTGGCGCCCGGTCCTTGGCCAGGTAGGCGGCCGCGCCCTGGCGCAGGACGGGGCCGGCGTAGGTCGCCGGGTCGAGACCGGAGAACACCACGATCTTGGCGTCGGGCGCCACCGCCTGGATGAGGGGAAGGGCTTCGAGCCCGCCGACGCCGGGCATGGCGAGGTCGAGGACGATCACGTCGGGGAGGAAGTGGCGGGCGGCGGCGATGGCCTTCCGGCCGTCCTCCGCCTCACCGACGACCTCGAAGTCCTCGCTGTCCTCGAGCATCAGGCGGTACAGCTGGCGCAGGGAGCGGTCGTCGTCCACCAGCAGCACGCGCAGGCGCAGGCGCCCCGGGGGCTCGGCGTCGCCGGCGTCGCCCTCGCCCTCGCCCAGGGGCGCCGAGACCCGCGGGAACGTGGCGAGCCACTCCTCGGCGACCGAGGCGTCGAGCGCCGGGCTCCAGAGGAAGCCCTGGCCGCGCTCGCAGCCCAGGGCGCGCAGTTCCGCCAGCTGCTCCACGGTCTCGACGCCCTCGGCCACCGTCATCAGGCCGAAGGCGTGGGCGAGATCGATCACGCTGGCCACGATGGCCCGGTCCTGCCGCTCCCGGCCCAGGCCGGAGACGAAGGACCGGTCGATCTTGAGGACGTCGACCGGGAAGCGCTTGAGGTACGTGAGCCCCGAGAAGCCGGTGCCGAAGTCGTCGACGCCGATGCGGACGCCCAGCGTCTTGAGGTCGCGCAGGGCCCGGGCACTGGCCTCGCTGTCGTCCAGCAGCACGCTCTCGGTGATCTCCAGGCAGAGCCGGCCGGCGTCGAGTCCCGACAGCTCCAGGGCGTCGGCCACGACGTTGGGCAGGTCAGGGGCGAGCAGCTGGCGGGCCGCCAGGTTGACCGACAGGGTGAGCGACCCGCACGCGGGCGAGCGCCGGGTCCACTCCGTGAGCTGGCTGCACGCGGTCGTGAGCACCTTGGCGCCAAGGGACACGACGATCCCCGTCTCCTCGGCCAACGCGATGAAGTCCTTCGGCATGAGCAAGCCGCGTTGGGGATGGTTCCAGCGCACCAGGCCTTCGAAGCCCACCACGCGGCCGCTGGTGATGTCGACCTGCGGTTGGTAGTGCACGACTAGCTCGCCCCGCGCCGTCCCCCGCCGCAGGGCGTTGGCCGTCTCGTGCCGGGCCATGACCAGGAGCCGGGTCCCCATGTCGAACAGCTCGTGGCGGTCGCGCCCCTGCTCCTTGGCGTGGTACATGGCGGCGTCGGCGTCGCGCACGAGCGACTCGGCGCTGACGTCAGCCGCGGCGGGCGCGGCGTAGGCGATCCCAATGCTGATGGTGAGGGTGGTCTCGTCGCCGCCGACCAGCAGGGGCGCCGCGAGGGCCGCCCGCAGGCGGCCGGCCAGCGCCTCGGCGTCGGCCTCGGAGGGGAGGTACTCGCTCAGCACGACGAACTCGTCGCCCCCGAAACGGGCCAGCGTGTCGTCGGGGCGCAGCGCCCCCGCCAGCCGGTGTGCCACCGCGACGAGGACCTCGTCGCCGGTGGTGTGCCCGAGGCTGTCGTTCAGCCACTTGAACCGGTCGATGTCGAGGAACAGGACCGCGATCCCCGAGGGGTGGCGGCCGCGCCGCGCCACGGCCTGGGTCAGGCGGTCGATGAACAGGACGCGGTTGGGCAGACCGGTCAGGGCGTCGTGCGTCGCCTGGTACGCCAGCGCCTGCTCGGCCAGCTTGCGGTCGGTGAGGTCTTGCAGGGTCCCGACGACCTTCACGACGCAGCCGTCGGTGTCCAGGGTGGGGTGCACGCGGCCCTGGATCCACCGGACCTCGCCGGACGGCAGCACGATGCGGAACTCGGTCGAGCTGGGCGTCGCCGAGACGGAGGCGGCGGCCCAGGCTTCGAGCACCCGGGGCCGGTCGTCAGGATGGATGCGGGAGCTGAACGCGGCGCCCTTGTTGGCCACTTCGTCCGGCCGGAAGCCGAGGAGGCGGATCATCTCGTCCGACCAGCTGATCTCGTGGGTGGCGACATACCAGGTGTAGCTGCCGATCTGCGCCGTGCGCTGCGCTTCGGCCAACTGCGCCTCCCTCTCGGCCAGCGCGTGACGCGCCCGACGCTCACGCTCGAAGGACTCGGCCCGGTCGAGGGCCAGGCCGGAAAGGTGGGCGAGCGTCGACAGGAGGCTGATCTCCTCCGAGCCGAACACGGGCGTCACCACGGTGGTCGTCACCGCGAGCCAGCCGCCTCGCAGGGCGATGCCGACCAGGCCGTCGAGGACGGCTGGCTCGGCGTCCCTCGGCGAGGGGGTGGAGAGCCGGGCCGCGGTCGCCTTCGCGTCCGCCGGGGAG
>JAHFUQ010000009.1:14360-45444 GCA_023265045.1 Acidimicrobiia bacterium | reverse complement strand
AGATGGCGTGGCGGGCACGGATGGACCCGTCCGCCTCCACCAGCACGGCCGCCGAGGCGCCCACGAGGGCGGCCGCGTGGGGCAGCATGATCGCCGCCACCGTGTCGACCGCTTCCGCGGCCATCAGCTCGGCTTCCGCCTGGCGGAACGACGCCACCTCGCGCCGCCGCCACAACGCCCGCAGCCAGCGGGGGGGCACGAAACCGATCAGGAAGAGCAAGGCGCTGAGCAGACCGCCGACGTCGGCCATGAGCTGCATCCCGACGGCGCCCCGGCCGCCGGCCGCGACAACGGCGAACAGCGTCAGGTTGAGCACGATCGCCGCCGCCCCCAGCGTATGCATCCGCCGGCGGGCCACATCGGGTTGGTCCCGGCCTCCTCGCCACAGGCGGGCGACGGAGAACACCGACAGGAACGTCCATTGCACACTGAAGGCGGCTGAGTAGGCGAGGTACCAGACGGGCGGCCTGCCAGGGGGCGCCGCCACGCTCGGCACGGCGAAGGCGGCGGCGACCAGCGCGCACGTGCCGACCGTGGCGATCCGGTCGACGCTGCGGAGGGGGGTCGCCAGCGACTGGCCGAACCGGAAGAGCGCGTAGGGGAAGAGCGTGACGAGCACGACCATCCCCCGCACGGCTGCCCACCCGTCGAAACCCGTTGCGTTGGGCGACATCATCCTGCTCATGGGCACGACGACGCCGAGGATGCCGAACGTCGCGGCCAGCCAGAACGCGGGGAGACCACCACGACGCCGCCACTGCGCGAACGAGACCGCGGCCAGCGCCGCGTACGCCACCAGCTCCAACAGCTCGACCGCGGTCAGCAGACGCATGCCTAGGACAGGTCGTTCTCACTGGTCGGGGCCACACCCGATGGTGCGCCATGCCGGCCGGGTTCGCGGCACAACCGCTACATGTTGCGTATGAATTGGGAGAGCGTTGAGATTCGCGGCCGCCGCCCGCCGGGCGCGCCCACTCGCGACGCCCCGCGCATGGTTCAGGAACCGGTGGCGCGGGCGCGCCGGCGGAACGTGGCCGGCGGGGGCGGTGGGACGGCCTGGCGGGCCGCCTCATCCGGCGCCCGCCGGCGGCGGAGCTCGAGCTGGAGGCTCTGCTCGCCCTTGCGCATGGCCCAGTGGTGGTTGGCGGCGAAGGCCGGCTTGAGCAGCCAGCTGAGCCGGCGGAGCAGGGGTTTCGCGGCGTGGATCCGCCAGTCGTAGATGATCTGGACTTCGGGTCCGTCCTGCCGGAAGGTCCATCGGCCCGTTCCCACGAAATCGCCGCTCGCTTCTAGCGCGTACCCGCCGTCGGTAAGCGGCTCGGTGACGGTCAGCGTCCAACGCAGGGTGTACGGCAGCCAGCCCTTGGTGAACACGTCGAGGACCCGGCCGAGCCCGCCGTCGCCCCCCGGCGCCCGTTCCTCGATCCCGAGGTAGACCGACGGCCACCACCGGGTGACCGCCTGCGCGTCGGTGTCGCCCAGGATCGCCCTCACCTCGTCGACCGTGCCCGTCACACGCCACTCGGTGGTGAACTGGTAATCATTTCCCATGGCCGCTGAACCGTACCCGCCGGCCGACGATCGCGTGCTGCCGGCGACGCGGGCATTGTCGGCGTTCATCGTCCCGTTCCTGCTGGCGGCCTTCGTCGTCCTCTACGGGTTCCCTCGGGACACGAAGCGGCTGTTCGCCTGGACGATCAAGCCGCCGATGACGCCGATGACCCTCGGCGCCGTCTACATGGGCGGGTCGTACTTCTTCGTCCGGGCCTTCAGGGCCAAGGCGTGGCACACCGTCAAGGCCGGCTTCGTCGCCGTCGGGACCTTCGCCACCCTCATGGGAGTGGCCACGATCATCCACTGGGACCGGTTCAACCACAGCCACCTCGCCTTCTGGCTGTGGGCCGGGCTGTACTTCACGACGCCGTTGCTGGTCTGGGGGGTGTGGCTGGCGAACCGCCGCCGGGGCACGAAGCCCGGTCCCGACGATGTCATGCTCCCGCCGCCGGCCCGGCGCCTCATGGCCGGCACGGGCGCGCTGGCCGTCGCCGTCGGGCTGTTCCTCTTCCTGGCGCCGGACCGGGCCATCGACCTGTGGCCGTGGATGCTGACGCCGCTCACCTCGCGCGTCCTCGCCTCGATCTTCATGCTGGGGCTGGCCCAGCTCGGGGTGCTCACCGACCCCCGTTGGAGCGCGGCACGGCTCATGCTGCAAGTGCAGGTTTTCATGCTGTCGCTGATCCTCATCGCCGCCGCCCGGGCCCACGCCGACTTCGATGCCTCCAACCCGCTGACCTGGCTCCTGCTGGCGGGGTTCGCAGGGACCATGGCGTCAGCCGCCGTACTGACGGCCAGCATGGAACGGAGGCCGGCAGCGACCCCAACCGAGCGAGGGACGGCAAAACCGGGTTGACGGAACCTGGGGCGGAGGAGGGATCGGTCGGGACTAATCGTCTCGGTTCAGGAAGATCCCGAGGCCCATCGACCCGGCCCGCTCGACGCCGCGTTGAGCCGGCTCCTTGAGCCTGAGCCACCGACGACTACCTCGCCGGCGCTTGAGGGGGGGCCACGGCCGGCTGCGGGCGGACCGGGCCCAGGCGCGAACGCCGGCAGGTCCGGATTTCGCCGCGAGGGATGCATTCGCACTATTAGGGCCGGGCCCTTGCTAGCCGATGCAATTCCGGAGTGGCTGCCCCCGCGGCATCCACCAGGAGGCGTAGAGGCTGATGGACATTCGGCACACCCATGACCGGTTCGCCCGCCTCCGGCAGAACGCGGCTGCGGTGCGCTCGACCTCTTCGCCCCCCGAGCCGAGCGACGCGGCCGGCAACCGAGGCGCCCGCCTCCCGATCGTGTTCTTCGCCGTCGCGGCCCTCGGGACCCTCCTGTATTTCTTCGTCCCGGGCTTTCGCCACAGTGGTCCGCTCTACAACGTGCTCGGCCTGATGGCGGCCGCGGCGATCCTCGTTGGGGTGCACCGGCACCGGCCCCAGGAACGGGTGGCGTGGTATTGCTTCGCCGCGAGCCAGGCGCTGTTCGTGATCGGCGACGTTTTCTACTACA
The DNA here is from genome assembly GCA_023265045.1 of Acidimicrobiia bacterium. Lineage (GTDB taxonomy): Bacteria > Actinomycetota > Acidimicrobiia > Acidimicrobiales > AC-14 > JAHFUQ01. The sequence goes on along the minus strand of JAHFUQ010000009.1, from coordinate 42,384 downwards.
CGTACCCCAAGCTCACCCACCACGAGGCGCCCTTCCCGTCCATCGGCGATGTCTTCTACCTGGCCGTTTACCCCATCATGGTGGTAGGCGTGGCCCGCCTCATCCGCGCCCGCAGCCGGCGGCGGGACCGCGCGGGTCTCATCGACACGCTGATCATCAGCACCGGCGTGGGCGTGATCTCGTGGGTGTACCTGATGGCGCCGTACACCCACCAGGCCGACTCGCCGCTCCTCGCCAAGGCGACGTCGCTGGCCTACCCCCTCATGGACCTGCTCGTGCTGGCCGCCATCGCCCGCCTCGTGTTCGGCCCCGGCCGGCGGGAGCCGGCGTTTCACTTGCTCATCGTCGGCGCGGTGGCGTTGACCGCAACCGACGCCGCCTACGGCTTCATCACCCTGAACGGCGTCTACCAGACCGGATCGGCGCTGGACCTGGGCTGGCTCGTCTACTACTTCTGCCTCGGCGGGGCGGCGCTGCACCCCTCGATGCGTGCCCTCAGCGACGCCGCTCCCGATCGTCCGGCGCCGTTCACATTGGTCCGCAGGCTGGCTATCACCGCCGCGACGCTCATGGCGCCGCTCGTCCTTTTCATCCAGGAGGCCCGCAACCGACCCGAGGAGAACGTGGTCGTCCTCGGCGCGTCCGTGGCGCTGTTTCTGCTGGCCATGGCGCGCATGAGCGGCATCGTCAAGGACCACCAGTCGGCGGAGCGGCGCGAACGTGCACTCCGGAAGGCGGCCGCCGGGCTCGTGAGCGCCACGACGCCTGACGCCACCTACGCCCTCGCCCTCCGCGCCGTCGCCGCGCTGGCCGAGGGCTCAGTCGCGGTGCGCGTCTGCATCCTCGGCGCCGGCCGTTCGTTCGAGATCGCGGCCAGCGCGCCGCCCGTACTCGACGGCGAGCACCGGCCCACGGCGCTGTCTGACGACGTCTACGGGGAGCTGACGAGGAAGGAAGCGGCGCCGGTGCGCCGCCACGCCGGCCTGTGGGACGCCCTCGGGCTTCCGCCCGAACACGAGGTCGCCCTCGTCAGCCCGTTGTTCGTGCGCGACGTGCTGCACGGGTTCCTCGTGGTCGCCACCGGCGCCGACCGGGTGCACGATCTCCAGGTGGGGATCGCGGCGGTCGCGTCGCAGGTGTCGCTGGCGCTCGACGCCATTCGCCTCTCAGGCGAGCTCCACCGCCAGCAGCACGAGGCACGGTTCCGGTCGCTCATCCAGCACGCCTCCGACGTCGTGGTGGTCATGGACATCGACTCGACTATCACCTTCCTCTCCCCCTCGGCCGAGCAGGTGTTCGGCTACCGCGCCGAGTCGCTGGTGGGCGAGAGGATCCTGAGCATCGTCCATCCTGAGGACCAGCCGACGGTCATCGGCGTCCTGGCCCAGCTTGCGTTGCGGCATTTCGAAAAGCCCCCTCGAGTGGAATCCCGGTGGCGGAGGGCGGACGGATCCTGGGCCCACACCGAGAGCCTCTGGACCGACCTCACCGGCGACGTCAACGTGCACGGCGTCGTGCTCAACACGAGAGACATCACTGAGCGCAAGGAGGCCGAGGAACAGCTCGTCCACCAGGCGTTCCACGACTCGGTCACCGGACTGGCGAACCGGGAGCTCTTCCGCAACCGCGTCGCGCACGCCCTCGATCGCCACCGGCGCGACGGCGCGTCCCTCGCCGTGCTGTTCATCGACATCGACGACTTCAAGACCGTCAACGACAGCCTCGGCCACGCCGCCGGCGACCGGTTGTTGCGTGAGGTGGCCCGCCGCCTCACGGCCAGCGCCCGGCCGGCGGACACGGTCGCCCGCCTGGGCGGCGACGAGTTCGGGCTGCTGATCGAGGACGGGGGCGAAGCCGAGAGCGTCGGGCTGGCCGACCGGGTCCTCGAGGCGTTGTCCGCACCCGTGATCGTCGACGGCAAGGAAGTCTTCCCGCGCGCCAGCATCGGCATCGCCGTGTCGGGGCCCTGGGGCGCCCGAGCCAGCACCGACGCCCTGCTCCGCGACGCCGACGTCGCCATGTACATGGCCAAGAGCAACGGCAAGGGCCGCTATGAACTGTTCCAGCCCGTCATGCATGAGCGCGTGCTCCAGCGTCTCGAGCTCCATGCCGATCTCGAACGGGCCACGGAGAAGCACGAGTTCGTGCTCCACTACCAGCCCGTCGTCAACCTGGCCACCAGGCGAGTGACCGGCTTCGAAGCCCTCATCCGATGGCAGCACCCCCGGCGCGGGCTGGTCGCGCCAGACGCGTTCATCCCCTACGCCGAGGAGACGGGACTGATCGTCGCCATGGGGCGCTGGGCTCTGGCCGAGGCCTGCCGGGTGGGCCAGCAGCTCCACGAGGACTTTCCATCAGACCCGCCGATGACGATGGCGGTGAACCTGTCCTCGCGCCAGCTTCAGCACCCAGACCTCCTCGACCACGTGTGCGAGGCGCTGGACAACTCCGGCTTCGACCCGAAGTGCCTCGTCATCGAGATCACCGAGACCGTGATGATCCAAGACCCGTCGGCCAGCGCAGAGACACTCGCGGCCATCAAGCGCCTCGGCATCGACCTGGCCATCGACGACTTCGGGACGGGCTACTCCTCGCTCACCTACCTGCGGGAGCTCCCGATCGACATCCTCAAGGCCGACAAGTCGTTTGTGGACCGCATGGGCGACGGCCCCGAGGAGGCGGCCGTCGCCGCCGCCATCATGAAGCTGGGAGGCATCCTGAACCTGCGTACCGTGGCCGAGGGCATCGAGCGTCCCGAGCAGGTCGACCTCCTCCTCGGTCTCGGCTGCGGCTACGGCCAGGGCTACTGGTTCTCCCGGCCGCTGGACATCGTTGCGCTGCGGGCCTTCCTGGCGTCGCATCTCGCGGAGTTCGGGGCGTTGGCGGCGTAGAACCATGACCCCGCCCATCTCCCCGTTGCCGGCGCGCCCCGCCCACAAAGACCACACCGTCACCTTCGTGGCGAGCGCCTACCTCGTTGCCTTCGCGGCGTGGGTGTTCGTTGGCGCAGGCGACGCCACGCAGCGGGCGACCATCGCCGACTCCGCCTTCCTTCCCGTGAGCCTGGTGGCGGCCGCCATGGCTTGGCGCTCCACCCGCTTGAGCGCGAAGGGCAGTCGCGCCTCGCGGGGCTGGCGGTGGATCGCCATGGGATTCCTCTGCTACTCGGTCGGCGACATCCTCTGGTTCTACTTCGAAGTCGTGCGCCACATTGCGCCCTTCCCTTCAGCCGCCGACGCCGCTTACCTCGGTTTCTACCCGTGCCTGACGGCTGGGCTCCTCCTGCTCCCGGCTCGAAGGTCGGGCGCGGCATGGCGCATGCTGGGCCTTGACGCCGCCATCGTGGTCCTTGGCGGCGGCATGGTCGTCTGGTACCTCGTCGTCGAACCGACGTTCGCCCAAGGAGGCCAGAGCGGCCTGGCGGCCTCCTTGTCGGTGGCCTACCCCGTAGGCGACCTGCTCCTGCTGTTCTCGGCCGCCTGGGTCCTGCTGCGCCGGGTCGACGTCGCCAACAAGGGCGTATGGGTGCTGCTGGCAGCGGTCGGGCTCTTCGTTGTCTCCGATGTGGCCTATGCCCGCCAGAGCCTCTTGGGCACCTACCGATCGGGCAGCTGGACCGATGCCGGCTGGATGAGCGCCCAGGTTCTCACGATCATCGCGGCCATCCGCCATGGCCGCCGCGGTCGGTCGCCGGGAGAGCCGCCGGCGCGACGGCGGGCATCCGGCGCGGCGGTCAGCTCCCTCCCGTACGCCGCCGTCGCGATCTCGTACGGGCTCGTCGTCCTGGTAGGCGGCCGCGACGCATCGCGCGGCCTTCAGGGCCTGCTGCTCGGCGCGGGCCTCATGACCCTGCTCGTCCTCGCCCGTCAGGTCGCCGCGTCGCGCGAGAACGCGCGGCTCTTCGACGAGGTGCGCCGGCTCGCCATGACCGACCAACTCACTGGCCTCCTGACGCGCCGCGCGTTCGTCGAGGTTGCCTCCCACGCGCTCGATGAGGCGGCACGGGACGGGACACCGGTTTCCGTCGTCATACTCGACATCGACCATTTCAAGGGGTTCAACGACTCCCTTGGGCACGCCGCCGGCGACGCGGTCCTGACTTCGGTGGCCCGGTGCTGCCGTGAGGAGGTGCGTGCAGGCGACGCCGTCGCCCGCCTCGGTGGCGACGAACTGGTTGCCCTGCTGCCCGGTCTGAGCGCCGACGCCGCGCTCGCCGTCGCCGAGCGCTTCCGCGCCGCCGTCGCCGCCAGCCCGCTCGTCACCGCGGCCGGCCCGGTCGCCGTGACGCTGAGCATCGGCGTCGCCACCGCGTTTGGGCGCCGGGACCTCGACGATCTACTCGCCGAGGCCGACCGCGCCCTGTACCAAGCGAAGGGCGCCGGTCGCGACCGGGCCCAGCTCTCTCCGCCCCGGCCTCAGGACGAGCGCCGCGACGAGACCGCCGCCGTGGCGAGCGCGCCGATGCCTTCTCATGCTGTTGAGCGCTTCGCCGCGCCGTCCGCGGTCGGCCTTCCCGGCCGCCGCACCCGGACCTTGCGACGAACCCGACTCGCTGCACGGAACCCTGATTTCGCCGGCGATCGGGGATGGGGAACCACCTCGTTGCCACGCGCCTGACCACTGGCAGGGTGGGGCGAGGCGCCGAAGTCCTAGAAGTTCACCATCCCGCCGTGCCCCTGCGTCGGGAGCCGGTTCACCCACGGGCCGGCGCCCTTACGCCCGGTCCGACGGCCAGTTGGGCTGGAACTGTCCGGGGCGGTTCGCTGACCTGCGACGATCGCCCCGAATGGCCGCTGACCTGCGGTTATAGGCGTTCGTTGTTGTTCGTCGTTTGGCGTCATTTGTCGCTGCGATGTGCACCAGATGTGCACCACGGCCGGACGCCCCGTGATCGACGTTGGACCGGCGGACCGGCGGACGTTGCCGCGACTCATCCCGGCCGCCACGTCCCGCAACCGCTCGTCTTGAAGCCCTTGTCGCTCGCCGAGACCGTAACGACGACCTGGCCCCCAGAACTGGCCTCGTTGGCGATGATGGCGTCGAACCCTCCCCCGAAGACGGACTGCCGCTCCCAGTAACAGCCCGTCCCGCCCGGAGCGACGTAGGTTCCGGGCGCGATGTCGACGCCCACGCGATAGGTCCCGGGGCCGAACGTCGTCTTCGGTCCGGCCAGCGTCGTCGCCGGCGCTGGAGTTGTCGGCGGAGCTGTGGTCGGCGCAGACGTCGCCCGAGTCGTCACCGGAGGTGAGGTGGCGGGAGGAAGGGTCGGGAGCGCGGCGTCGATGGTCGGGACGGGCCGGAAGGTGGTGACCGGCAGGTCGGCGGCGGCGGTGCGCGCCTTGTCCTTGCTCCCGCCGCTCGCAGCGGCAATGACGATGACACCCAGCACAATCCAAGCCGCCACCTGCGCCCAGGTCGGCAGGCCGCGGAACTTGCGCCATCCCCGCTTGAACCGCCCGTCCTCTTGGCGGAGAGGCTCGAACGACGTCGTTTGTGTCGGCGAGGGCGGCGGTCGCTGCGACTGGGTTGGCGGCAGCGGCTGGTAGTTCGGGTGCTGCTCGGGCGGATACCACTTGCCGTCGGACGCCTGCCACCAGCCCTCCATGCGGGGCGTGTCGCTCATCGCCTAACCCACCGCCTTTCCGCCGGCCGTCGCCAGGGGGCCAGCCTACTGAGCGGGGCGACCCTGACGCGGCGGCGAGCCCAGCTTTGCTAGGGCAAGCGGCCCGTCTTCCTCGCCCAGTGCTCGACGTCGGGCCACGACCAGACGAACCCGATCGCAAGGCGCGTGATGGGCTTCGGGAAGTCGGGATACCGCCGGCGCCAGTCGTGCACGACCTGCGGGCGGCCAACGCCTAGGCGCTCTGCGATCTCAGCGGTCCCGACTAGGTGGTCCACGTCGACCTTCCGGGCCATGCCACGAACGCTACGGGGAACCGAATTACATCAACGTGACTGTTGCGTACGCTCGTACGCAGAGTTATGGTCCTCACGACTGCGGAGAATCATACGCAGCGGCCCGAAGGCGGAGGTGGAAGCTATGTGCGACTGTGATGATCCGCGCCAGGAGACAGACGAGACCGAGCGTGCGCACGCCTACTCGCACGAGATCGATGCGTGGGTGGCGGCGGCCGCTCCCGCCCCGCGGCAGATGCCGGCGCCCTACTCCCGCGCCGAGGTCGAGCGAATCTTCGACGCGGCCCCGGACCCCCGGGCGCGCCTCATGCTGGCGCTGATGCTCGACTGCGGCCTGCGGTGCTCCGAGATCGCCAGCGCACGCGTCCACGACGTCAACTTCCACAAGCGACGGCTCAAGGTGCGCGACCGGGTGGGCAACTACCGCCGGCAGGTGTACTTGTCGCCCCGGCTGATGACCCACCTGCACAGCTACCTCGCCGAGAAGGGGATCTCCGAGGGCGCGCTGATCCGCCCCGTGCGGTGAAGTCGCCGGGGGGCGCGCAGCGGTGAGGTCTTCGGCGGAGGCTCCACCGGTGGGCGTCGGTGTCTCTATTTCAACTCACCTCGGAAGGGGGGAAGCCTTCTAGGCGAGGCTGCTGACCGCTCTGCTGAAAACCCCAAACCCCAAGCAGGGCCGGCGCCCACCAAACCCTTCGCTCGCTGGCGTCGTTTAAACAGTCAGGGACGCCAGCGAGCGGCTTTTAGCTGAGCAGGTCCTCGACGCGGCTGCGGGCCGTGGGCGGCGCGACGTTCAACTGCGCCCGGTCGCTCGGCGTCATGCCGAACCGGGCCCCGAACCGCTGCATGGTGCTGGTGGAGTCCTTCAGCACGAGCACCCATGGGTTCCGGGTGAGGCGCTTCCCGGTGTTGCGGCCGTTGCGGTCGAAGGCGTCGGTCTCGATGACCATGCCCTGCGCGTCGAGCGCGGCGCTCGCGGCCCGCGCCGTGGCGGCCGCGTCGCACCAGACGGCGAAGTGCTCGACGTCCCACGGGGTCAGGATCTTCCTCGCGATGAGGTCGGGCGCGTAGGTCCCCCACACCTCGGCGGCGCTGGCGCTGAGCCACGTCGGGCGCAGCACCTCGCCATCGGCGGGGATCGGCTCCGCCGTGTTGATACGGCTCGCGCGCTCGCCCCGGATGACCTTTAGGGCCGTCGGCCGCGAGGGCCGGCCCTGGCCAGCTCGCCCCATTTTCAGCTCCCTTCTTCGGTACGCGCGCCTCGAACTTTTGGCGGCGCGCAATCTGGGCTGCAAGGGTCGCCAGCGGCATCAAGACCCGGCGTGATCGCGAGTCCCCTGGGTCGGGGTCCCGTCGAAAGCGGGTGACCCGTAGAGAGTCCCAGCGGGTGGTGAGTTGAAGTCCCCACCGACCCGCGGTGGCTGCTTCCAACACCCCCCGTCGGAAAAAACGGGGTGCGAAATGCCGAGCTAGCGGGCGCGGGGCCAGGGTCTCTCGGGGGCGCCGACGGGAACGTGATCGCGAGGCCCCGGGTCGTCACCTGCGCCGGGCTGGCTTGGGCTCGGCCGCTTCCGGCTCAGGCCGCTGGTGCGGGTGACGTGGCAGCGGCGCCAGTACGGCGGGGATCGGGTCGCCGGCGCGGATGAACGTGAAGACCTCGGGGCCGAGGTCGGCGCGCTCGATGAGCAGGTCGACCTCGGCCACGTCGGCGCTCGGGACGTCGACCCCGGGCACCGTCTCGCCGGTCTCGCCGGTGACGCGCACCACGCTCACAGGATGCCCTGAACGACGTTGAAGGCAGCGGGGTGGGCAAGCTGCACATCGGCACGGAGGTACCCAAAGAACCCGACCTCGCCCGTGTCCACGAACTTTTCGTTGAGCGGCCGAAGCGAGAAGTGCGTGCGGATGCCGATGAGGAGCTGATCCCACTGGCCCACGTACGCGTCGGACGCGGTCGTCGCCGTGCCCTGGGTCAAGTTGTTCGGCACCTGGTTCGTGGCGAACTTGGTGAGGTTGGCGACGTCGTCCGGAGCACGAAGCGGCTGGCCCGTGGAGTCCGACAGCCGCGACAGCCTGCCTGCGGTGCGGGGGCTGTAGATGACCGCGTTCGGCTCGAAGTTCGCCGTCCGGACGTTCTCGATCGCCGTGGCAAGGAACCCGTAGTCGGTCGGCTGGGCGCCGTTCGTGCCCATCGACTGGACGGTGATGCCGCTGGTGTTGCGAATCCCCTTGGGCTCGGGCGGGGTGCCGGAGCCACGAAGCGCCACCCTGTCGAGCTCGAGGGCGATCGCCTCGCCGACGGCGTGGGAAATCACCCGGTCGGTGTTCCCAGCGTCCTCGAGCAGCTCCAGGCTCACCTTGATCAGCACCGGCAACGTCTGCGCGGTGAAGGTGATGGCGTCGAAGGTGAGGCTCGACGGGTTGATCGTCGCCGCTTCCGAGTGCCACGCGAGCGCCGGGTCGCCGGTCTGTCGCGCCATCTTCAAGGTTTGGCTGTCCATCGGGACCGTGGTCGCTCCCGCGGCGAACACCCGGCCGACGTTCCGGGCGAGGTCGATCACCTGGGCCGCGAGCGGGGTCGGCACGAGGTAGCCGCCGGCCGACGGCGTGCCCTCGGATTGGGCCTTCAACTCGACCTCGGCGCCCCTCCAATTGCCGGTTGCGATCCCCTTGAACCAACGATCGAAACTCAGCTCGGGCTCGGGGCCGTACGACGTCGGGCCGTAGGACGTGGGGCCGCCCATGCCTTTCACGCGGATCCAGTCCGCGACCTTCTGCGCCGGCGCCAGGCGGGTCGTCGACGCGGTCAGGCCCGGGGCGGCCTTGGTGAGGGTCGAGAGGTCGCTGAACGCATGCATGTCGCCGCCGTAGCGCATGCGCGCCTCGTCCAGGCTCTTGGCGTCTCGCAGCTCGGCCGAGAGCACGCCGATCTGAGACTGGATGCGGCGCATGCCGCCGGCCTTTTGCGACGTCGTCTTCGTCGGGTCTTCTGCGAGGTCGTGGGCGGCCTTGCCGAGGTCGCTGATGAGGGCCTTGATCTGGGGGACGGTTCGGGCCACTGGGGGCCTCCTAAATGGGAGTGCGGGGGGCGAGGTTCAACCGGCGGTCGCAACCGCCTTCGCCGCATCCGCCAAGACCTCCACCGGAGCGCCCAGCGGCCGCAGCGGCTGGCGTCGGGCGAGGTCCATCACCTGGGACTCATGGCGGCACGCTCGCGGCCCGGCTTTCGGCCGGAGGGCGGCGGCTGGCGTTTCGTCCCGGGAGACTGGCCTTGCGTTCTCCCACCATGTTACCGCTGGGATGTGACATCTACGTGGCAATCACGACACCGTCACGGAAAACGAAATCGGAAAACTCGTCGCGGCTGCAAGGGTTCGCGGGCGGACGAGACCGGCAGAGATGCGACCTCCCCAGGGTCACGACGCGGCTGCGGCGTCCCCTCGACCAGCGCGCCGAGTGGGCTCAAGCTGACCCCATCCGGCGTCACGTCGAAGATGAAGACGCCCTCCGCGCCGCTTCCGTTGGGCAGCAACTTGTGGACGAAGATCTGGTCGCCGTCGCGGTACATGGTCATGTCCCGGCACCGCAACGTCGGGGAGCGGTCGCCGCGAGCAACGCCCATGCCGGTGACCTTGGCCCTCGGGTCGAGGCCGAACTCGGCGGCGTAGGGGCCGAGTTCGGCGACGATGGCGTCGTATGCGGCCTGTAGTTCTGTCCTGTTCATGGCTGCTCCTTTGGGGCGTTCCCGAAAAGTCTTCTTATGGATTAGGGGAGTAATTAAGAGAAGAGGGCGGCGAACTTTCTCTGTCCGACGTTTCGGGAACAGGGTAGGGCCATCGCCCAAGAGTCCACTCGGACGCCGCCCACAGATCGGCTTTCCCCTGGCCTTGCGGCCGCCTACTGACGACGCCGTGGGCGGCCAAGTCCTCCAGCGCCCGCCGCGCCGTGGTCGTTGGGTACCCGACGCCCGTCGCGATGTCCGTGGTGGTCGTCGGCTCATGGCTGGCGACCACGCGTTCGAGCACGGCCCTACGGAGCGCCGGCATCGAATCCAGCGCGCACCGCGTCACCAGCGCCCATGTCGTCGCGTCGTCGACGCCGAGCGCCGCGAGCCCGTTGCGCAGCCGGAGCAGCACGAGAGCGAGCCGCGCCGGCGCTTCGGATGCGGGGATCAGCTCGATGTCGCGGCTGTAGGCGTCGCGCTCAACGGCGCTACGGCATCGGACCGCCAGGGTGGCGATCGTGACGAGGCGCTCCTTGTCCTCCTCAGACGATTGATCGACAAGTCGATCCCGGTCCGCTCCGGCGAGGACGTCGGCGACCGCTGCGGCCAGCTCGGTGCGCATCTGCGCCTCGTGGCCGATATGGGCGAGGGCCCGTCGCGCCTGCTCATCGCCGTCGATCTCAGGCAGGCGGTAGAGGACGAACCGCTCGCCCATCGAGCCCATGACGGCGTGATGGCTGTCGATCGCGGGCGTGCAGGCGGCGATCAGCCCGACCTTGCCGGCCCAATGAAGCGTGCGCCCGCCGTCGGTGCCGAGGTGCCGGGTCCACGATCCGTCGTAGATCTCACGCAGGGCGGCGAGGACGGCGGCGCGGGCCTCGCGGTGCATCGAGAGCACGCTGCCGAAGTCCTTGCACACGATGATCCCGAGGTCGCCTATCTCCCGTAGCAACCCGCCCTTGGCCCCGTCCGGCCGCTCACGCTTGGGGGTCCCCGACAGCAGCGCCGGTTCGGTCAGCGTGGCGGCCTCGTGGATGCCCGGAAGGCCCGTCAGGGCGCGCAGCGGCTCGGTCTTGCCGCCGCCGGGAGGTCCGACCACTAGAAGCCACACGGGGTCGCCGGCGCCGAGGTTGGACAGGGCGGCGGCGAGAATCGTCAGCAACGCCCCCGGGTCGGGAAGGTGCAGCCATCTGCGGAAAACGGTCAGAAGGTCTTCGAGCGGCGTCGCAAGGCGACCAGCGACGGCGCCGTATGCGCCGATCGACGCCGCGTTCGGCAGCACGCCGTGCGGGAACTCGCCATCCGGGCCGAAGCCGTAAATGGCCGCCTTCTTCAAGACGTCGATGGGCGCCTTCACGCGGCCAGCGCGATGACATCGCGCACCACGTTCGCGGCCCGGCTCACCATCGTGAGGATGAACTCCCGGTCAAGTTCCGGGGCATTGGCCCGGTTCTCGATGGCGCGCAGGCGAGCCAGTACCTCATCGAGGTCGGCGCGTGCGACGACGAGCCAGGCCGGGCGGTTGGGGCTGACGCTACGATCCACGCATTCCCCGCTCCCTGAGCAAGAGCGCGGACGTGATGGAGCTGGCGTCGGCCCCCGAAAGGGGGCCTTCGTCGTCGTTCACGATGCTCTGCGCCGAACGCCCGTCGTGCTCTGGCGCGCCGCCTGCTCGCGTTCCCACCGTTCAAGCTCCGACAGCGCGTACCTCACGTGCCGTCCGAACCTCACCCCGACCGGACCTGTGCCCTCGTGCCGCCACTTCCGTACCGACTGCACCGGTACGGAGTAGCGGTCTGCGACGTCGTCAGTCGATAGCCAGGCACTTGGCGAAACATCATTCTTGGTCATTAGGACGATATTGCACCGCACTAGCTGCTATCTTCGCTCGGTGACACCGAAAGGGGTTCCCGGCGTGACGGTGCTGGCCTGGAGCATGAACGAGACGAACGGCAACATCATCGGCGAACTTCTCTGGGAACCGGCGGCCGGCGCAACCTTCCGGCTGGAGATGGCCAAGGATGGCCGCCTAGTCGAATGGAGTGCACGTGCTGACGCCGGGTGCTCGTTGTCGGCACGGCAACTCCGAGCCGCTCCCATCGGCGGGATGGAGCGGGCTGTCCGACAGGAGATCGCCTCTTGGCGCGACGTGCTACACGGCCAGTTGCGTGATGGGGCACGCCGGGGGGAATTCGTCGACGGGCGGTTGGTCGTCCGCGAAGCGACCGGGGCGGAAATGACCGATCGCTGGGGAGATGTGGTGGCGTGGTTGAGCGACTTCTCCGACCGCCCTCGCACCGGGCCCACTGGCCGCAGCGACCGATCTTACGCAGCGCTCGCGAAGGCCTACATCGAGACTCTTGATACTGGAGAGTCCACCCCAGTGCGCGCACTGGCCGAGCAGCTCGGGCTCGGTGAGAAGACCGTCCGCAACCATCTGTTCAAGGCACGTGAGCGCGGCCTCCTGACATCGCTCGGCCGTGGTCGTGCGGGTGGTGCGCTAACTCCCAAAGCAAAGGAGATCCTCAGTGGCGACGATCAAACGCCGTAGCGACCGTGGGAACCGTTGGGAGGTGCGCTACCGCGACCCCGATGGCAAGCAACGGGCGCGGCTCTTCGACCGGAAGGTCGACGCCGAGCGGTTTGCTGCGACGACTGAGGCCGACATGCTCCGAGGCACCTACATCGCCCCGCTCGCCGGCCGCACCACCTTCGGCGAGTACGCGGAGAGCTGGCTGCGGTCACGCGTCCATCGACCGTCCACCGCGGCCAGCGTGGAGTGCGGCCTGCGGGTCCACGCGATCCCGTTCTTCGGCAATCGGCCGCTGGGCGCCATACGCCACTCCGAGGTTCAGGGCTGGGTCCGGGGTCGGTCCGAGGTGCTGTCGCCCGGGACGGTCGAAAATGTCTACCGGATCGTCTCAGCGGTCTTCCGCTCGGCCGTGAAGGATCGCCTCGTCGCGGTCAACCCGTGCGAGGACGTGACCCTGCCCCGGCGGCCCCACGTCGAGGTGATTCCGCCGACCGTCGACGAGGTCTGGACGCTGGTCGACGCCATGCCTCCGCGCTACCGGATCGCAGGCGTCCTCGCCGCCGGCGCCGGTCTCCGCCAAGGCGAAGCGCTCGGGCTGACGGTCGACCGAGTCGACTTCCTTCGCCGCCAGCTTCGCGTCGACCGCCAACTCTCCACACCGGATCGCGGCGAGCCCGCGTTCGCCCCGCCGAAGTCGCAGGCGTCCGTGAGGACGGTTCCGCTCGCCGACGTCGTCCTAGAGGCGCTGAGCGGCCACCTGGCGCAGTTCCCGGCCGGTCCCGACGGCCTGATCGTCACGTACATCGACGGTCGCCCGGTGCGGCGGAACAGGGCGGGTGCGATGTGGCGCCAGTCAGTCGCCCGCGCCGGTCTCCCGACCGCCTTCCGGTACCACGACCTTCGCCACCACTTTGCGAGCGCCCTCATCGCTGGCGGGTGCTCGGTGAAGGTCGTACAGAGGGCCCTCGGCCACGCCAGCGCACGGGAGACGCTCGACACCTACGGCCACATGTGGCCCGACTCCGACGACCTCACGCGGTGGGCGATCGACGAGCGGCTCGGCCGCTCTTGTGCACCAAATGTGCACCGGGCCACGCCATAGCCGCCATCGTCGCAGGTCAGAGCCCTCACGCCTGGTCCGACGGCCAGTTGGGCTGGAAGAGATGCCACTGTTCGGGGGCCGCGCGGATGAGGTCTTCGAGCTCGTAGGCCAGCGCCTGGGTGAGGCGGGCGGCGTCGTCGCCGAGGCGGCCGTGCCGTTCGGCTGGCAGTGGCGGGCGGACAACGGCATGCCAACCGTCGCCGCAGAAGTAGACCGCGGTGGGGAGCAACGGCGCGCCGGCGCGCAACGCGCAGATGGCCGGACCGGCGGGCAGCGTGGTCTTCTCGCCGAAGAAGTCGACCTCCACTCCCCCGCCGGCGATGTCCCGGTCGGTCACCAGCGCCACCACCTGGTTCTCCCGCAGCGCCCGCATCACGCCCGCGAAGGCGTCCTTGCCGAGGGGGATCACGGTGAAGCCGAACGACCGCCGGAGGTCGGCGAACCACTCGAACAGCCGCGGCGGGCGCACCGGCTCGACCACCACGGCCAGCGGGAAGCCCCGGCGCACGAACCAAGAACCGCCCACCTCCCAACCGCCCACGTGGGGCAACGCCAGCACCGCGCCCCGGCCCGCCTCGCGGGCCGCCGAGATGTGCTCAAGGCCCTCGATGGAGAAGCGGGCGTCGACCACGGCGGGGTCCATGGCGGGCAGGCGCAAGGACTCCACCCAGTAGCGGGCGTAGGAAGCGACCGCGGCCCGGACCGCTTGGCGTTCCTCCAGTGGATTGAGGGCCCGCCCGCGGGCCCGGGACGCGTTCTTGGCGACCATGACGCCGCGCTTGCCCAGGAAGGGCGCGGCGGCTCGCGCCAACTCGCGCCCGACACGATTGGCGGCGCCTTCAGGGAGCCGGCTGGCAATCTCAGCCGCGGCCCGGTAGGCCGCGTACGAGAGACGGTCGTTCAGGCTTAGCCGCGACGCCGGCGGGGCGGCGTGCGCTCCCGCCACCGGCCGCCTGCGGCCTCGCTGCGGCGGGGCCGAGGCGCGAAGCCCTCGCTCGGCCGCCACCCGCGCCAGCGGTTCCGGGGCCGGTCGGCGGGCGCCCGCTTGGGCGCCGACGCCTGCCGCCACACCATGACGAACCGGTGGCCGGCGGTCACCAGCGTCAGCACCAGCATGAGCCACAGGGCGGGCACGAGCACGGCGGTGAAGGCCATCCCCAGCCCGAGCAGGATCATCCGCTCGGCCCGCTCCATGAGCCCGCCGCGCGCCGAGAAGCCCAGCGACTCGGCTCGGGCCCGCTCGTAGGAGACGAGGTTGGATGCGCCGAGGACGGCGAAAGGCAGCAGGGCGGCGTGGCCGCCGTGGGCCGACGCCAGGTACCACGCCACCCCGCCGAGCACGAGGGTGTCGGACACCCGGTCGCTCACGGAGTCGAAGAACGCCCCTCGGGGCGACGCGGCGCCGGTGGCCTTGGCCACGGCGCCGTCGAGGAGGTCGGGAATGGCGGACGCGCCGAGCAGCAGCGCCCCTGCCAGCGGCCGCCCGCTCGCCACCGCCACGGCGGCGAGGGCGGAGATGACCACGCCGAGGGCGGTCAACTGGTCGGGGGTGATACCGGCCTTGCCGAGACCCGATCCCACGGGACGGAGGCCACGCTCCACCCCTGTGCGGCATCGCTTGTCGAACACGGGAACTCCCTACATTCCGATCTGGTCCCCCTCCAAAGTACCAGGAGGGGCCAGTAGGCTTCGTGCTTCAATCCTGTCAAACCGCAACTGTGCAGCGAGGTCGCCCCGTGAAGAGCTTCCCTCCGGCCAAGATTCGCAACGTCGCCCTCGTCGGGCACGGGGGCGCGGGGAAGACAAGTCTGGCCGAGTCGCTGCTCTTCTGCGCCGGCGCCATCAACCGCCACGGCCGGGTGGAGGACGGGAACACCACCACCGACTTCGACCCCGAGGAGATCCGCCGGGGCATCTCCTTGTCGCTCGCCCTGGCCCCCTTCGAGTACGACGGGCACAAGATCAACCTGCTCGACACGCCCGGTTACGCCGACTTCGTCACCGACGTCCACGCCGCCCTCCGCGTCGCCGACCTGGCCGTGATCGTGGTCAGCGCGGTCGAAGGCCCCGAGGTGGGCACGGACCTGGCGTGGAAGATCGCCTCCGACGCCGGGCTCCCCCGCATGTTCTTCATCAACAAGCTCGACCGGGAGCGGGCCGACTTCCAGGCGACCATCGACGCCCTCCGCGACCGGTACGGCGCCGGGGTGGCCCCTTTGGAGCTCCCGATCGGCGAGGAGACCGCCTTCCGGGGGGTGGCCGACCTCTTGACCGACACCGCCCACTTCTACGAAGGCGCCAGCGGCAAGGGCTCGGCGGGCGACATCCCGACGGAGTTGGAAGAGCAGGAGCACGAAGTCCATGGGCGGCTCGTCGAGAACATCGTCGAGGCCGACGACGAGCTCATGGAGCGGTACTTCGCCGATGAGCCAATCGAGCCCAAGGAGCTGCGCGCCGCCCTCGCCAAGGGCGTCCTCGAGGGCTCGGTGTTCCCGGTGGCGATCGGCTCGGCCACCAAGATGGTGGCGATCGACCGCCTGGCCGCCCTGATCACCGAGCTGGGACCGTCGCCCCTCGACCGACCGCCGGTCACCGTGCAAGCCGGCGGCACGTCGACGCAGGTGAAGATGGACCCGGCCGGGCAGCCGCTCGCCCTCGTCTACCGCACCATCGCCGACCCCTACGTGGGCAAGGTGTCGTTCTTCAAGGCCCTCTCGGGCACCATCCGTCCCGACATCCAGCTCACCAACCCGCGCACGCACAGCGACGAGCGGCTCCACTCGCTGTTCACCATGCGGGGCAAGGAGCAGGACCCGGTGCCCGACGTGCCCGCGGGCGACATCGGCGCGGTGGCCAAGCTCAACGAGACGTTCACCGGAGACACGCTCGCGCCCAAGGGCACGCCCGTCGTCATCCCGCCCATCGACCCGCCCACGCCGGTGCTGTCGATCGCCATCAAGCCCAAGTCCAAGGGCGACGAGGACAAGCTGATGACGGGCCTGCACCGGCTGCAGGAGGAGGACGCGGCCCTCCACGTGCGCCGGGACGACGAGACCCACCAGACCCTGCTCTCGGGCATGGGCGAGACCCACTTGGCGCTCGTGACCGACAAGCTGGCCCGTAAGTTCGGCGTCGAGGTCGAGACCGAGGACGTGCGGGTCCCCTACCGGGAGACCGTGACCGGCTCGGCCGAGGCGGAGGGCAAGCACAAGAAGCAGACGGGCGGCCACGGCCAGTTCGGCGTCGCCTACCTCCGGGTCGAGCCCCGCGAGCGGGGCGAAGGCTTCGAGTTCGTCGACAAGATCGTCGGCGGCGCCATCCCGCGGCAGTTCATCCCCGCGGTCGAGAAGGGCGTGGCGGAGACCATGCAGACCGCGGGCGTGTTCGGCTTCCCGGTGGTCGACGTGCGCGTCACCCTGTACGACGGCAAGTTCCACCCCGTCGACTCGTCCGAGATGAGCTTCAAGATGGCGGGGTCGCTGGCGCTCAAGGAGGCCATGGCCAAGGCCAACCCGGTGATGCTGGAGCCCATCTCCCTGCTCGAGGTCACCGTGCCGTCGCAGTTCCAGGGCGACGTCATGGGCGACCTCAACTCCCGCCGGGGACGGGTGCAGGGCACCGAGGCGGTCGGCAACGGTGAGCAGATGGTCAGCGCCCTCGTGCCGACGTCGGAGATCATGCGCTACTCGATCGACCTGCGCTCGCTGACGGGCGGCCGGGGCCGGTTCGCGGCCAAGCACAGCCACTACGACATGCTGCCGGCGCACCTCGTCGACAAGGTTGCGAAGAAGGCGGAGTGACTGAGACAAATCACTGTGACGAGTGTGGGTTCGACGACGAGAACGTCACGCCCGCCGACGTGGTCGAGGCTCTGCGCAAGTTCGGGCGGCGCTACCGGGCGCCGCTGACCCGGTTCCTTCCCGGCGAGGACGGTGAGACGGTCGTGCGCACCCGGCCCTTGCCCGAGGTGTGGTCGGCACTGGAGTACGCCTGCCACGTGCGCGACGTCTTCGACTGGTACGACGAGCGGGTGCGGGCGTCGCTCGTCGAGGACCGACCGTCGTACGACGGTCCTGACCCGGACGAGGCCGCGGCGCACGGCCGCTACAACGAGCAGGACCCGGTCGCGGTGGCAGACGCGCTGGGCATCAACGCCGAGCGGCTGGCGGCGACGTTCGAGTCGGTGCCCGACGACGGGTGGGACCGCGTCCACCTCCGCAGGGGCCACGAGCGATCGGTGCTGTTCACGGCCCGCCGAGCCGTCCACGAGGGCAACCACCACCTGCTCGACATCGGCCGGGGGTTGCGTACGGTGCGGGAGGCGACCAAATCACGATGACCATCAGCTGGAAGTGCCCCGAGTGCGGGCTCGACTACGACACCATCTCGCCGCGTGACGCGTCGGGGGCGGTGCGCTCGTTCCCGCGCCGATACCGGTCGTTGCTGACCCACTTCGAGCCCGGGGAGGACCTGGAGGCGGTCATCCGCCAGCGTCCCGCCGAGGGCGTGTGGTCGGCGCTGGAGTACACCGCCCACGTGGCCCAGACCCTCGACCTGATGGCGCCCACGATCCGCCAGATCGTCAACGAGGACAACCCCCACCTGTTCGCGTGGGACCCCGACGAGCAGGCCGAGGAGCAGTCCTACAACAACTGGTCGCTGCTCGAGGCCGTCGGCGAGCTGGAGTCGGGCTGCGCCGACCTGTCGATGGCCATCGAGTACACGCCCGCGACCGACTGGAACCGCAAGGGCACCTTCGACTACGGCGAGCGGGAGGCCATCGACATCGCCCGCAACGCCGTCCACGAGGGCTCGCACCACCTCCGGGACATCAAGCGGGGCCTGAGCCAGATCCTCGGCCGGGACGTCGAAGAGAAGCTGTAGGGCCTCAGTACGACGACCAGTCTTCGGGGTTGGGCTCGACGAAGTGGTCGAGCACGGCGCCCTCGACGGCGTCGACGAGCACGATGGCCCGTTGGGCCGGGGGCTCCTCGCTGGAGTAGAGGAGGATGCGCCACGTCGGGCGGCTGACGAGGCCGCGCCAGCCGAGTTGGGCGGAGGCGTGGCCGACGGGGAAGCCGACCTTGCCGGCCGCGGCGATGAGGGCGTCGGTCTCCTTCACCGCCAGCGGCCAGCCCGTGGCGATGTGGTAGGCGCCGACGGCAAGGAGGGCGACCGAGGCCGCGAGCATGCCGCCATTGGCGAGGACGGGGTCGTCGCCCCGGGCCAGCCAGGCGGCCAGGCAGAACCCGGCGACGATCAGGTACAGGACCCCGGCGGTGCGGCGGCGGCGGATGTCGGGGAAGGTGTACTTGCCCCGGACCGCGGTGATGTCCAGGTCCTCGGGCAGCTCGTCGTGCGGCCGCTCGTCGTGCGACTCGTCGGCCATCAGCCCATGTCGTGGCCGCCGAAGGCGATGGCGGCCACGATGTCCATGCGCTCGACTTCGGCGAGGGGACGCTCGATGTGGACGGTAAACGGCGACTCGCCCGGGCTCTCGACGGTGAGCTCGGTGACGACCGGCGCGCAGCGGGGGTCGTTGCTCTCCTTCTCCAGCACCGAGACGGTGGCGGCCGGGTCGAGGCCCAGCTCCTCGCGCGCCCACGTGGCTATGTCGGACTCGGCCATGCGTCCCTCACACGAGCGTAGGTGTCGGGCAGCGCTTCGGGAAGGACGCGCGCCTCGGCCACGGTGGTCATGAAGTTGGTGTCGCCGTTCCAGCGCGGCAGCACGTGGACGTGGAAGTGCCCCGGCACGCCCGCGCCCGCGGGCCGGCCCAGGTTGACGCCCAGGTTCAGCCCTTCCGGTGTGTAGGCGGACTTCAGGGCCTGGACCGCTTCGGTCACCGCCCCCCAGACGGCGCCGGCTTCCTCGGGGTGGAGGTCCTCGATCTCGCCCACGTGGCGCACGGGCATCACCATCAGGTGGCCGCTGGTGTAGGGGTAGGCGTTGAGGACGACGGCGGCGGCGTCGTTGCGGACGACCACCTGCGAGCCTTCCTCCAGGACGCGGCACAGCACGCATCCCTCCGGCTCCGACGCCACCTCAGTGAGGTATGGGCTGCGCCACCCGGCCCAGATCCGCTCGAGGGTCAACCCGCCACTTCGTTCCGCAGGCGGGCGAGGAAGTCGTCGACGCTGACGCCGCGTTCCACATCGGCGCCCCGGGCGTTGACCCCGATCGTGCCCGCCTCCACGTCGGTGTCGCCCACCACCAGCACGTACGGGACCTTGTCCAGCTTCGCCTTGCGGATGCGGGAGCCGAGGGGCTCGTCGGCCGCGTCGGTCTCGATGCGGAACCCCGCGTCGCGCAGGCGGGTGACGACCGAGTCGGCGTAGGCCTGGTGGTCGTTGCGCACCGACAGAACGAGGGCCTGCACGGGCGCCAACCACGTCGGGAACGCGCCCGCGTAGTGCTCCACCAGGATCCCGAAGAAGCGTTCGATCGAGCCGAACAGCGCCCGGTGGATCATGATCGGCTGGTGGCGGGCGTTGTCGGCGCCCACGTAGCTCAGATCGAACCGCTGCGGCAGCTGGAAGTCGACCTGGAGCGTGGAGAGCTGCCAGCGCCGGCCGATGGCGTCGCGTACGTGGATGTCGATCTTGGGGCCGTAGAAGGCGCCCTCGCCCCCGGCGATGCGGTACTCGAACCCCGACTGGTCGATCGCCTGGATCAGCGCGGCGGTGGCCATGTCCCAGTCCTGCGCCTCACCGACGGACTTCTTCTCCGGCCGGGTGCCCACCTCCAGCTCGAAGTCCTCGAACCCGAACTTGCGCAGGACCCGCAACACGAACTCGAGCAGCGACATCAGCTCGGGCACGATCTGGTCGCGCGTGCAGAAGATGTGGGCGTCATCCTGGGTGAAGCCCCGGATGCGCAGCAGGCCGTGGAGGACGCCCGAGCGCTCGAAGCGGTAGACCGTCCCGAACTCGAACAGCCGCAGCGGAAGCTCGCGGTAGGACCGGGACCGCGACCGGTAAATCAGGATGTGGCCCGGGCAGTTCATGGGCTTCGGGTAATACGTCGCGCCCTCCAGCTCCATAGGCGGGAACATGCCCTCCGCGTACCAGTCCAGGTGGCCCGAGATTTCGAACAGCGTCGAGCGGGTCAGGTGGGGGGTGAAGACGAACTGGTAGCCGGCGGCGTCGTGCTCGGCGCGCGAGTAGTCCTCCATCAGCTTCCGGACCAGGGCCCCCTTGGGGTGCCACACGGCCAGGCCCGCGCCCAGCTCGCTCGGGAACGAGAACAGGTCGAGCTCGGGGCCGAGCTTGCGGTGGTCGCGGCGCTCGGCCTCCTCCAGGCGGTGGAGGTGCTCGGCCAGGGCCTTGTCGGACTCCCACGCCGTGCCGTAGATCCGCTGGAGCATCGGCCGCTTCTCGTCGCCCCGCCAGTAGGCGCCGGCCACCTTCATCAACTTGAACGAGCCCAGCCGGGCGGTGGACGGCACGTGGGGGCCGCGGCACAGGTCGGCCCACCCGGCGCCGTTCATGTGGAGGTTCCGGTAGAGGCTGACCGCGCCGCCCTCGGCGCCCTCGTCGGGGTCGACCCCCTCGATGATCTCGACCTTGTAGGGCTGGTCGGCGAAGGCAGCCAAGCCCTCGTCGCGGGACAGCTCCTCGCGCACGAACGCCTGGTTCTCTTTGACGATGGCCCGCATGCGCTCGTCGATGCGCACCAGGTTGTCGTCGGAGAAGTGGGCGCCGCCGGGAAGGTCGAAGTCGTAGTAGAAGCCGTCCTCGATGGGGGGGCCGATGGCGTACTTGGTCCCCGGGAACAGGTCGCACACGGCCTGGGCCAGCACGTGGGCGGTGGAGTGGCGCAGGACCTTGCGCCCCTCGTCGGAGTTGTCGGTGACGATCGCCACCTCCGCGCCGTCGGGCAGCGGGCGGTTCAGGTCCGTCTCCGCGCCGTTGACCCTGGCGGCGACGGCCGCCTTGGCCAGGCCCCGACCGATCGAGGCGGCCAGGTCCGCCGCGGTCGCGCCGGGCGGCAAGCTGCGGGAGGACCCATCGGGGAGGCGGACTTCCATGGCGTGGACGATACCGGCGGCAGGCGCCTCGCCCGCCGAGCTTGCCGCGCGCCGGCCTCCTCCGGGGCAAATGCGCGAAATCCGGCTTAAGTGGGGGCATCGGGGATCGCTTCGAGTTTCGCAACGTCCGGGTGGACGGGGACGACGGGCCCATCGTGGACGGGTTCAGCGCCCGCATCCCCGCCGACGGGCTGACGGCCATCGTGGGGCCGTCGGGCTCGGGTAAGACCACCCTGCTCCGGCTGCTCAACCGGCTCGACGACCCCGACGGGGGCGAGGTGCTGCTCGACGGCCGCGACGTCCGTGCGTACGACGTGCTGGATCTGCGCCGGCGGGTGCAGCTGGTGGGCCAGATCCCGGTGCCGTTCCCCGGGACGGTGGCCGCCAACGTGGGCGACGGATGGGAGGAGCTCCTGGGGCGGGTGGGGTTGCCGGCGGCGCTCGGGACCCGGCCCGCGGACGTGCTGTCGGTGGGCGAGGCGCAGCGCATGTGCCTGGCCCGATCGCTGGCCCGCAGCCCGGAGGCGCTCGTCCTCGACGAACCGACGTCGGCCCTGGACACGACGTCCAAGGGCGGGATCGAGGCGCTCATCCGCTCCCTGGCGGACGGGGGGTTGACGGTGGTAATCGTCACCCACGACCCCCGCCAGGCACGCGAGCTGGCGGACCGGGTCATCGAGGTGCGGGGGCGTTCGACGTGAACGACCTCAGCGGGCGGATCGGGTTCGGCGAGGTCGGCCTGTCGCTCGTGCTGGTAGCGGTGGCCGTCACGATCTCGTGGCGGCGGCGAGCCGGGCTCGAACAGGACATTCTCGTCGCCACCGTCCGCTCGTTCGCCCAGCTGCTGGCGATCGGGTACCTCCTCGAGTGGCTGTTCGAGGGCGGGCGGGGCTGGCTGACGCCGTTCGTGCTGGCCGTCATGGTCGCCACGGCGACGCTGACGTCGGGCTCGCGGGGCAAGGGCGTTCCAGGCGCCCGGTGGATCGCCGCCGCGGCGGTGTCGATCGCGGCCGCGTCGACGTTGGGGGTGCTGCTGGTGCTGGGCATCGTCCCCGCCGCGCCCCGGGCCGCGATCCCGCTCGGCTCGATGATCCTGTCCAACGCCATGAACACGGCGTCGCTGGTCATGGCCCGGTTGCGCGACGACCTGGCGTCGCACCGGCGCGAAGTCGAGGCCCGGCTCAGCCTCGGCCAGACGGCGGCCGAGGCGAGCGCCGCCTGGCACCGCTCGGCCATGCGCACCGGCATGTTGCCGATCATCGACAACACCAAAGTCGTTGGCCTCGTCGCCCTGCCGGGCGCCATGACCGGGATGATCCTCGCCGGTGCGTCACCAGCCTCGGCCATCCGGCTCCAGATGGTCGTGATGTACATGCTGGTAGCCGGCAACGCCCTCGCCGCCCTCGTCGCGGGCCAGCTCACCGTCCGCCGGTTGTTCACGCGCGACCACCAGCTCATCCGGGGGCTGCGGCGGACGGCCTCCTAGCTCCGGGCCCGCTCAGCCGCAGAACTACGCCGTTATCGCTGTGATTTTGGCGTCTTGGGCCCAAATCACATCGCTATCGCTGCACCAACGCGCGCGCTCAGGCCCCGGCCGGCACCGGGAACGACGGCCCGGCCTGTCGCCGGAACCTCGCCGGGCCCCGTTCAGCTCGCGGCCCGGCACCCCGCCAGCCCGGCGTGGAACCCGTTTTGGAGCGCACGGAGGCGGTCAAGCGGGCGGGGCCGGCGTGGCCCCTGGAGGATGGCGGCGGCCACCTCATCCAGGTCGCCCGGGGACAGGCGCAGGGTGCGCGTCGCCGCCCGGTTGGTCGCACTGGGGTGAAGCGTCCCGATCCAGTACCCGGTCAGGCACTCGACGGCGGTGCTCGAAGGCGTGAGGCGCAGCGCCGGGAGGGACAGGCGCAGGGCGGCTGCGCCCCATGCCCGCCCGACCTCGGCGCCGACCGCCATGTCGCCGAACGAGGCGAGCGGCCCAAGCCGGTCCAACGCCGCGACGACGACCCCGCCGTCGCACGCCACGATGGGCGCTTCCTCGGTCGGCTGCCCATCCCCTCCGCAACCGCCGGTCGCCTGCGGGACCAGGGCGATGTCCGTCCACTCGCCGCCCGCGGCCCGCGCCAGTTGGCCGTAGTGGTCGTTGAGGTCGGCGGCGGAGGAAACGAGCATGCGCAGGAGCGGCTGGTTCCCGGCGTTGGCCCGGTCGGTGTCCGACAGGAAGGCTTGCCCCGTCAGCACGGGCCCGCCGCGCCCGTAGTCGAGGCACGGCCCGGCGCCGTGATCGATCCCCTCGAGCATGGCGGTGAGCCGGTCGAAGCCAGCGCCGTGGGCGTCCGGCGCGCTCGGATCGCGGCCGAGGCTGTCGCGGAGGGACATCACCCCGACAAGCGGGAGGGCGAGGTCGTCGTCGGTCGCTGAGAAGACCGGCGTGGGGTAGGCCTTCACGTGTCCCAGCCACGTCCCCGCCAGGCAGTCCGCCTGCAACTCGCGGACGACGGGGGCGAGGGAGATCGTCCCCAGCCGCCGCTGGACCGCATGGCCGTACTCGTGGGCGACGATCGCCGCCAGCGCCAGCGGGCCGAAGCGGCGCACCAGGTCGGGACCGAGGTCCTGGGCGTCGACCACGATCTGGTCGCGCTGGGGACAATACCGGGCGTTGCCCCGCAGGTCGGCCCAGGTGAGGCTCGCAGCGTCGCAGCGAACCGACGAGCCGGCACGGAGCAGGAGCGGCTTCGGCGGCGCGTCCCCGAGCTCGCCCCGCCCGACCCGCGGGAGCTCGGCCGCCCAGAACACCGCCAGGTCGGACGCGGCCGCGGCGACGATCCGGCCGACCCCATGGTCGTCCACGGGCTCACGGGTGCGCCCCGACGAGCACGCGCCGGCGCCGACGACCGCAGCCAAGGCCGCTCCCGTCACCCGTGCCCCCCAGCTCACCCGCGCGCGGGCCGCGTCGCCTCCCCTCGTTCCTCCGCCGCCTCGCTGCCGGCCAGGTGCTCACGGAGGTGGCGCGCCCCCCGGGCCAGGTGGGTCTTCACCGTCCCCCTGCTCACCTTGAGGGCGGCGGCGATCTCTTCCTCCTCGGCCCCGGCGTAGTACCGCATCGCGAGGGCCGTGCGCTGCTTGGGCGACAGCCGGGCGAGGGCGTCGCGGACCACCAGGCCGTCCACCACCCGGTCCTCTACGTAGACGGCGGCGGGCGGTTCGAGCGCCGGCGTCTTGCGGCGCACGGCGTCGAGCGAAACGTTGATGGTGACGCGCAGCACCCAGGCGTCGGGGGCGGGGTGCACGCTGACGGTGCGCCAGCGGTCGAAGGCGCGCACGAAGGCCTCCTGCGCCGCCTCCTCGGCCCGGCCGGGGTCGCCCAGGATCTTGAGGGCGGCACGGACGGCGCGCGGCCAAACGGAGCGGTACAACTCGTCGAATCCGCCGTCGTCCTCCCGCAACGATCTACCCGGCACGCCGCGCCTTCCGAGATCTCGGGTTCCCTCCGAGTGGGTCGGTCAATTGTGGACCGGATTTCTCCCGTGCGTGTCCTCCTGGGCGCGTGGCCCACCGTTTCGTCAAAGGAACACCATGTCGAACGACCACCGCCCCGACGTCTTCGAGGCGTCCGAGGACCGGCTGGCGACCATCAAGGTCGCCGGGCGCCAGCGACGCGCACGCCGGCACGTCCGGGTCGCCGCCGTCGCCGGCGTGACGCTGGCGGTCGTCGTGGGGGCGCCGATCCTGACCGCGCAGCGCGCCGACCGGGATTCCGGCGCGGGCTTGGCCGCCGGCCCGCCGGCGGAATGCCTCAACTCGACCGATCCCGCCTGCGGAGCGTTCCGGTGGGACCCCGCGCCGGCGCGCAACCAGCCGTTGCGGGCGACGATGGACGGCGCCGTCGTCGACGGCCGCCAGGCGACGGTCACCGTCAGGTGGGACGACCCCGACGCGCCGCGCGCCGACGCGCCGGTGGTGTGCTGGGACGACCCGTGCCCGCCGCCGCCCGATCCCTGCGTCCAGTCGCTCGCCACGGGCCCCTGGACCCTTCCGCCGGCGACGCCCGGATCGGGCGAACTGCGCTTCACCCATGCGTACGCGGGCGCCGGCTCGCACCGGGTGTCGGTGGTCGTGCGTTCGCACGCGTGGCCCGAGCGCAGCTGCGCGCCCGGCCCCGGAGATCCGTACAGCGACACCGTGACCCTCACCGCCCTGGTCATGACGACGCAGCCATGACCCGACGCTCGCTGTCGCCCGTCGGCACGGTCGGAGTAGCGGCGCTCTCGGCCGTGCTGGCCGCGACGGGGACGGCCGTCGTGCTGGCCCGGCGATCGCCGCCGACGGCGGTCCTCGCCGGCGCGCCGACCACGCTCCAGCTCTACGCCGGACCTCCCCAGGAGGCGGCGGCGTCGGCGCCGGACGTGAGGACGACCGGACCGAATCCCGTGAGCGGTCCCGCCCGGCCGCCGCCGGCCGGCTCCAGCTCCGGCGCCTGCGTGCAGTCCTTCGATCCCGCCTGCGGCGACTTCTACTGGGCCCCCCCGGCGGGTCCCAACACGCCGATCGACCTATCCGTGACGATCGAGCCGCCGTTCCCCGCGGCGGGCCAGCTCGTCGTGATCACGGTGACGTGGAGCGACCGCGAAGCGAACGCGGGCTTCGACCATCTCGAGACGCCGATGGCGTGCGAGCCGCACCCCGACGGGAGTTGCGACACAACGGTGGCGCTCCCGGCCACCAACTCGCCCTGCACACCACCGTTCGGCCCGTGGCCGCCGCCCCCTCCCCGCCCGAGCGAAGGCTCGACGCGCTACCTGCGGGCCTACGCCGAGCCCGGGGTCTACACCTGGACGGTGAGGGTCTCGGCCTTCACCATCGGCGCCCCGCACCCCTGCGACCCCGACCCCTGGGCCGAGCAGCTCGAGCGCCGCGGCGCCATCTCCGTCCGGCCGCCGCCGCCGACGACCACCTCGACTTCGACCACCACGACGACCACGACGACGGCGACCACGACGACGGCGACCACGACGACGGCGCGGCCCTGATGCGGAGCACGCCGGCCATGGCCGGCGGCGCGGCCGCCGGGGCAGGGTTCAGATCAGATCAGGCGGCTGCCCCGTAACTGCACCTCGAGGGCGGGAGGGCCCTCGGGCTGGAGCACGAGGGTCGCGCTCGACGTCCCCGCCTTGGTGGCCAGGAACGTGACCTTCACCTCGCAGGTGCGGTTGGCGTCGAGGCGCGTCCCGCAGGTGAGGTCAGTGGCCGTGAACTGGCTGGCGTCCACCCCCGCGATCGTGGGCCGGCGCAGCGTGAGCGACACCGCGCTGTTGTTGCGGATCGTGACCTGCTCGTCGCGGCCGCCCAGCGAGTCGAAGGTGAGCTGGGCCGGCGTCCCCGCGAGGGGCGTGAGCGACGTGGCGGCGGCGGAGGAGGTGCGGCCGGTCGGCGTCGTCGTGGTGGCGGCAAATGCGGTGGTGGACGGCGACGAGGTCGTCTCCCCAGTGGTGGCGGCGCGCTTTGAGCCGTCGTCCTTCGACCCGAGCCAGCCGAGGTTGATCGAGACGGTCAGCAGGCCGACGAGGGCGGTGAGGACGCTGGCGACACCGGTCACGACGCCGGCGGTGGTCGACCAAAACGACCGCTTGTTGTCGTTCATGGCGTCGACCGTAGCGCTACCCCAGGCGCACCCCGACCAGGTCGGCGGCGCGGTCGATCGGATCACCGCGCGCCGCGGCGGCGTCGATGGCGGCCAGCGCCCGGGGGAAGTCGAGATCGTCGTCCAGGGCGGCCCGCACCTCGTCGAGAGCCTCGTCGAGAGCCTCGTCGCCGGCCACGTGGCCGTGGCCGTCCGCCGTGACGCCCCCCGCGGCCGCCCGCCACCGCTCCAGCCGCTCGGCGGCCGCCGCCAGCAGGTCGTCGGTCCAGTCCCACGGCTCCCGGTAGTGGTGGTCGAGGATGGCCAGGCGCACGGCCATCGGCTCCCACTCCTTGACCAGCTCGCTGACGAAGACCAGGTTGCCGAGGGACTTCGACATCTTCACCCCGTCCAGGCGCACCATCGGGGCATGCAGCCAGTGCCGTACGAACCGCTCCCCCGTCGCCGCCTCCGACTGGGCCGCCTCGCATTCGTGGTGGGGAAAGATCAGGTCGGTCCCGCCGCCGTGCACGTCGATGGTCGTGCCCAGCTCCCGAAGGGCCAGCGCCGAGCACTCGATGTGCCAGCCCGGACGGCCCGGCCCCCACATCGAGTCCCAGGCCGGCTCGTCGAGGGCGGACGGCTGCCACAGCACGAAGTCGAGCGGGTCGCGCTTGTTGGGGTCGTCGGGGTGGCCGCCCCGCTCGGCCGCCAGCGCCAGCATCTCCGAACGGCCCAGGTGGCTGACCTGGCCGAACCGGTCGAACGAGCCCACGTCGAAGTAGACCGCGCCACCAGACCGGTAGGCGTGCCCTCGGTCGAGGACCATGCCCACGAACCCCAGGATGTCGTGGATGGCCGACGTCGCCCGCGGCTCGCTGAACACCGGCAGCACGTTCAGCGCCTGGAGGTCAGTGGCGAACCGGGCCGTCTCCTCGGCCGCCAGGTCGAGGTAGTTGACGCCCAGCTCGCGGGCCTTGCGGAGCATGTCGTCGTCCACATCGGTGACATTGCGGACGCACTGGGTGTCGTGGCCGGCGTCCCGCAGCCGCCGCTGGAGCACGTCGTAGAGGACGTAGGTAGCGGCGTGGCCGATGTGGGTC
>JAHFUQ010000009.1:0-14350 GCA_023265045.1 Acidimicrobiia bacterium | reverse complement strand
CACGTGTACAGCTTCACCAGCGGTCCGGCGTCGAGCTCGACGACCGCCTGGCGGGCGGTGTCGTAGACGCGCACCGCTAATCGATCCCCACGAGCTTGATCGTGGCCCGCGCCTTGTTGCGGCGGTTGACCTCGAGCAGGACGGCGGTGAACGCCTCCACCGCCCCGGCGCAGGCGAGGGATCCGGCGTGGACGGCGCGCAGGTTCGGCATCCGCCGGGCCAGCTCGGCGGTCTTCTCGACCGCCTGGGCCAGGTCGGCGCAGATCAGCACGTCGCCCTCGACGGGGCGCGAGAGGTCGGCCAGAGCCTTGGCCGGGAGGTGGTGGAAGGCGGCGGCCACGAACGCGGTGGGGACGGCCTCCTGCACCGCGGCCGCCACCGATCCTTCGGGAGGGTTGACGGGCCGGAACTCGCCCTGCTCCCTGACCAGGGCGTTTGCCATGGACACGACGACCTTGCCGGCCAGCTCGCCCGCCACCGAGGCGGCGGTGGCGGCAGCCGCGTCCCACGGCGTGGCGACGACCACGACCTCCGTGCGGGCAGCGTCGACGTTCGTGCCGGGGACGAGGGCCAGCTCCCGCTCGGGCCAGCGCTTGGCGATGTCCTCGCACGCGTCGGTCGCCCGCTCGACCGACCGGGAGCCGATGACGACCGTCAGCCCCGCCGACGCCATCCGGGCCGCCAGCGCCTGGCCTGCGGGCCCGGTACCTCCGAGAATTCCGACTTCCATGGGCGACACACTGGCACGGCGGGAATGCATGCGACGCACGAGTGTTGGTTCAGTTCGGCCCGGACTATGCCGATACGCACCATATGCGGGCTCGGCCTCGGCGGCAGACCCTGGACCGGAATAGCGCCGACTGGGGCATCATGCTGCGCTCGCTCACGGCCCTGTGGGGCTTGGGCGGGGCCAGCTTCATCCTCGTGCTGCTCACGAACCACCCTCAGTCGCCCGGCGCCAAGACCGTGCTGTGGTGCATCAACATCATCGGGCTGGCCGTCCTGGGGCTCCTCGTGGTCGCCCGTGACCGTCTGCCCACGTGGACGCCCGATCTCTGCGCCTACCTGCTGTACCTCGTTGTGGGCGGCGTCATCTTCGCCTTCCAGAAGCCGGACAGCCCGTTCGCCTTCTTCTACCTGTGGCTGTCGGTGCACGCCTTCTACTTCCTGCCCTGGCGGCGGGCCGCGCCCCAGGTCGTGTTCATCGCCGTCGATTACGCCGTCTCGCTGGCGGCGATGCCTGGTTCGAGCTTCCCGTACATGCGCTGGGCCATCACCGTGATGACGACCGCGGTGATCTGCACGCTGGTCGCCCTCCTCAAGGCCCGGGTCGACGCCCTGGTCACCCGCCTGGGCGAGGTGGCCCGCACCGACGCCCTCACCAGCCTGTACAACCGGCGCGCTTACGACGAGTTCGTGCTGGTGGAGATCGCGCGGGCCGACCGGACGGGCAAGCCCCTCTCGCTGGTCATTGCGGACCTCGACCACTTCAAGTGGGTGAATGACAGGTTCGGGCACCCGACGGGCGACGCCGTGTTGCGCCGGGTGGCGGCCCAGCTGGTCAAGACCGGGCGCCTGACCGACGTGGCGGCCCGCCTGGGCGGCGAGGAGTTCGCCGTGCTCCTCCCCGACACCGACACCGAGAGCGCCCTTGTCGTCGCCGAGCGGATGCGCACCGCCATCCGCACGACGTTCCGCGACAACCCGCTGCCAGTCACGATGAGCTTCGGGATCGCCAGCTACCCCGACGACGGAGGCGACGCCGAAACGCTGTTCCGGGCTGCCGACGGCGCCCTGCTGGCCGCCAAGGCCGCCGGGCGGGACCAGGCCGTCGTGTTCTCACGAGGAGTCAAGCGGGTGCTTCCCGCGCCCCCTTCCATGTGAGGATGCCTGCCGTGTGAGTATGACGGTGTGCAGTTGTCGTGTGCCCTTGCGCTGGTGGCGGCCCTCGCCGTCGGGTGCTCGGGCGACAAGGCTGACACCCGCCCGCTTGTCGTCGGCCTGATCAACATGGAGGACGCGCCGCAGGGGTCGTTCCCCGAGCTGCGCCGGGACGCCGAGGCGGCCGTCCGCTATGTCAACCAGACCCGCAGCCGGCCGTTGCAGCTGGAGACGTGCATCACCCAGGGCGCCCCGGAGGCGTCGGCCGCGTGCGCCAACCAGCTGGTCGCCAAACGGCCCGTGGCGGTGCTGGGCGGGGTCGACCTGGGGACGGAAGGGTCGATCCCCGTGTTCGAGCAAGCCGGCGTGCCCTACGTCGGCCTCACGCCCGGGCTGGGCGACGAGCTGACGTCGACCTCGTCGTTCATGCTGGCCGGGGGCATCACCGCCGACCTGCTGGCCGAGATCGAGTACATCACCGGGACGCTCAAGGCGACGCGAGTCGCCGTCGTCCACCAGGAGCTCCCGGGCCTGCAGGACACGGCCGTCCTCGTCGCCCAGGCGATCCTGCGCCAGCGGGGCGTGACCGACCTGAAAACCGTGCCGGTGAAGGCCGGGGTGACCGACCTGGCGCCGGCGGTGAAGGCGGCCACCGTCAACAACCCCGACGTCCTCATGGCCGTGTTCGCGGCCGACGGGTGCCGGCGTGTGCTCGACGCGGCGCGCGCCGCCCGGCTCAAGGCCCGCGTGTTCCTTCCGAGCTCGTGCCTCGACGCCGGGGTGCTCCCCGCCGCCGAGGGCGCGGTGCTGGCGTCCACGCTCGTGCCCTACCCGTTCACGGCCGACCCGGACGTGGCCGTCTACCTGGCCCATCGAGCCGGGGACACGCCCCCGTCGGCCCTCGGGCAGGCCGGCTTCGCCCTGGTCATGGACCTGCACCAGGCCTTGTCGGCGCCCGGCAAGCCCGTCGGCCTGGCGGAGCGGCTCAGGGCGTCGCGCGACACGCCGAGCTTCATGGGCCATCCCTACACCTGCAACGGCCAGGTCATCACCATCATCCCGTCGGTGTGCAGCGCCTCGGTGCGCCTCGTCCAGGTGGTGAACGGGCAGCTCACGAACCTGGCCGGCGGGGAATGGGTCACGGGCGCCCCGCTGGTCAAGCTGCTCACCGGCTGACGGGCGCCGGGCGCGCGACCGGGACCGCGACGGGTGGTTGGGGCGCACGGTGCTCCGCTTTGGGCCCGCCGAAGGCAACGCCGGCTGATTCGCATTGAGTGAAAATGGTTGTATAGCAGCCATTTTCACTCACGCCCACGGCCGCGGGCCTGCGGGACACAGAATGCAACAACAGCTGTTGCGCGTGTGACAGATGGGGCTGGTGTTGTTACTCTGGTCGGTGAGCGCGAAGGGGGTCGAGGAGGCATGCGGAGTGCACGCCAAGAGGCTCCTTCCAGTGGTCCCCGTGGTCCTTGCCGCCGCCCTCGTGGCGGTCGTGGTCCGCTTGGAGCTGGCCGGAGCCGGCCAATACCAGGTCAAAGAGGGCGACACCCTGTCGCAGGTGGCTGAGCGCCTGGGCGTGTCGGTGCGCGCCCTGGCCGACGCCAATGGCATCACCGACCCGAACTTCATCCTGTCCGGCCAGATGCTGGCCGTCCCGGGCGGCGGTGGCGGGGGTTCCTCGTCGACCGAGTACCTGGTCAAGCGGGGCGACACGCTGGCGTCGATCTCGGCTTCGACCGGCGTCCCGGTGGCCGACCTCATGAAGGCCAACGGCCTCCTCGACGCCAACTGGGTGCCAGCCGGGAAGTTCCTGACGGTGCCACCCGTCGGCGGCGCCGGCGCGGCCGGTCCGCTCGTGGGCACGGGCGGGGCCTACACCGTGCGCGAGGGCGACGACCTGTCGGGTATCGCCAGCAAGCTCGGCGTGCCGCTGGGCGAGCTGGCCGCCGCCAACGGCATCACCAACCTCAACCTCATCCTCGTCGGACAGGTCATCACCGCGCCCCACGCCTGGCTGTGCCCCGTCCCGTCGGCCGACTTCTCGAACGACTACGGGTACGCCGAGGAGGGCGGCGGCAAGCACAACGGCGTCGACCTGTTCGCCGACCGGGGGACGCCGATCGAGGCCCCCGTGAGCGGGACGGTCGAGCGGTACCCCAACCCGGCGGGCGGGCGCGCCCTGCAGCTCTACGGCAACGACGGGAACCGCTACTACCTGGCCCACCTCGACTCCTACGGCGACAGCGTGTCCGTGGCCGCCGGCGACGTCATCGGCTACGTAGGCAACAGCGGCGACGCGGCGTCGACGTCCACCCACCTCCACTTCGAGATCCACCCCGGCGGCGGAGCCGCCGTCAACCCCTTCCCCACCCTGGTCGCCGCCTGCCGGTAAGGGCGAGGGCTGCGGTGAGGGCCCAGGCGACGTCGGACGACAGGCGGATGGCGCGGGGGATGTCCACGGGCGACGGGGGCGGGCCGTCGCCCAGCGGCGGGCGTTCGTCGAGGCCTGAGGCGTACGCGTTCGTCCCGCCCAGGCGCACACCCAGGGCGGCCGCGAACGCGGCCTCGGCCACACCGGCGTTGGGGGACGGATGGGCGGGGGCCTGGTGTCGCACCGCCCCCCAGACGGCGGCGGCGGCACGAGGGCGGACGCCGACGACCAGCGCAGCCGTCGCCCTGGCCGGGAGCCAGTTGGCGGCGTCGTCCAGGCGGGCGCTGGCCCACCCGTACCGCTCGTGCCGGGTGGTCCGGTGGCCGACCATGGCGTCGAGGGTGTTGACAGCGCGGTACCCGAGCGCGCCGGGCGCCCCGGCGGCCGCACCCCACAGCGCGGGGGCGACGATGGCGTCGACGGTGTTCTCCGCCACCGACTCGACCACGGCCCGGGCCACCTCCTTCTCGTCCAGCCCCGCGGGGTCCCGCCCGACGAGGGACGGGAGGAGCCGGCGGGCCCGCTCCAGGTCGTGAGCGTCGAGGGCGGCGGCGACATCGCCAGCCGCCCGCCACAGGGCGCGTCCCCCGACAGCCAGGGCGGTGGCGGCGGCCGTCGACCGCACGACGAGGCCCGCCGCCGCACCCAGCGCCACGCCCGACGCGGCGTGCGCCACGCCCGCCGCCCGGGTGTCTCGCCACAGGCGGCCTTCGACCTTCGCCATGACGGCCCCGAACGCCCGCACGGGGTGGACCGCGTCCGGCGGCTCGCCGAAGCACCGGTCGAGCAGCAGCCCGAGGGCGGCTTCGGACGGCGCGCTCACCCGCTCACCCGCTCACCCGCTCACCAGCGGGTGGCGGCCACCAGCAGGCCGACCGTTTCGCCGATCACGCCCGCGGCGCCGAGCACGTCGCCGGTGACCCCGCCGACGCGGCGGGCCGCCAGGCTGAAGACGAGGCCCGCCCCGACCACCACCGCCGCCACCGACGCCAGCCCCGGCCCGAGCCCGATGGCGGCTGCGCTCAGCCCGGCCGCCATCGCCATCCCGTACGCCCCTACCGGGCCTGCCGGCGCGCCCCGGAAGGACTCGGTCAGCCCGCCGGGCCGAGCGGGGCGGATCGTGCCCAGGGCGACAGCCATGACGGTGCGGGAGCCGCACCACAGCCCGGCCACGAGCCACGCCGACGGGTCGAGCGCGGTCAACGCCGTCCATCGCAGCAGGACGACCACCACGGCGACGCCGACCCCGAACGCGCCCGCGCCCGGGTCGGCCATGACCGCCAGCCGCCGCTCCCGCTCCATCGGCGCCAACAACCCGTCGGCCGCGTCGACGAGTCCGTCGAAGTGCAACAGGCCGGTGAGGGCAAGGTCGGCCGCCACGGCCACCGCGGCGGCGACCGCCGGCGGCCAGATCCGGGCCGCCGTCCACCACGCCCCGCCCACGCCCAGCCCGAGCAGGGCGCCCACGACCGGGAACCACGCCACCGCCGCCGCCGACGGCGCCGCCGCGCCGCCCACCGGCGTGAGGAAGGCGATCGCCCGCCTCATGGACCCAGCCGGAGCGCCCGCCCGGCGACCACCAGCAGCACCTCGTCGGCCATGCCTGCGACCAGCTGGTTCAGGTCGCCGAGGCGGTCACGGAACCGCCGCCCCGCCTCCGTCGACGGGTGCACCCCGAGGCCGACCTCGTCGGACACGACGACGGCGTCCCCCTCCCGGGCGGCGAGGGCGGCCACCAGCCCGGCCCCGTCGACCAGGAAGCCCGGCGAGCCCGCGACCCACGTGGTCAGTGAGTCGATGAGCAAGGTCGCCCACCGCCCCGCCTCCGTGACTGCCCCCACGACCCCTAGCGGCCCGGCCTCGACCGTCGTCCAGTCGGCCGGTCGGCGCGCCCGGTGGGCCGCCACCCGCGCCGCCATATCCGGGTCGTCCTCCCCCGGCACGTAGGTGGCGACGTAGACGACGCGCCCGCAGCAGAGACCCTCGGCCACGGCCGACTTCCCCGAACGGGCGCCGCCCAGCACGATCGTGATCACGACCCGGCGGACAGTACCCTGCGCCCTGATGGCCGAGACAGAGCGGGAGCGCCGCCGGGCCGCCTCGCTGGTGCTGGTCAACACCGGCCACGGCAAGGGCAAGTCGTCGGCCGCCTTCGGGGTGATGGGCCGCGGCTGGGCCCGGGGCTGGCGGGTCGGCGTCGTGCAGTTCATCAAGGGCGGGAAGTGGAAGACGGGCGAGCGCAAGTTGGCCGACCACCTCGGCATCGAGTGGCACACCTTGGGCGACGGGTTCACGTGGGAGTCCACCGACCTCGATGAGACCGCCGCCAAGGGCCGCCACGCCTGGGAGGTGGCGCGAGACAAGCTCGCGTCGGGCGACTACGACCTGCTCATCCTCGACGAGCTGACCTACGCGGTGAAGTACGGCTGGGTGCCGGTGGAGGAGGTGGTGGCCGGCCTCACCGGGCGGGCCCCCCACACCAACGTGGTCGTCACCGGCCGCGACGCGCCCCAAGAGGTGATCGACGTCGCCGACACGGTGACCGAGATGCGCAAGGTCAAGCACGCCTTCGACCAGGGCATCACCGCCAAGAAGGGCATCGAGTATTAGCGACGGCGGCCCGAGCGCGGAGCTGGCGGCGGGCACGCCGACCCGGGCGCGAGCGGGACGCGTAGAACAAGACCTCAGGTGACGCGACAAGGCACCGGAGGCCAGGAAGGTCCAGAACCGGCGCCGCTCGAGGATCGGGTCCCGCGAGGAAGCCCTTGACCGCGTCGTTGAGCCATCCGGGCGGTAAGCCAAGTTCAACTGCGACCATGGCGGCCGCCTGGTAGATCACCATTTTCGGTTCGAATACGGCATCGACATCGCGCGTCGCCCGGCGAGCCGCGTACGCGAGAGCGATCGCGGCGCCGCCCACGACGTACATCTCCCCCTGGACGCCCACCTCGTTCAACCGTTCCGCCAAGGCAGTCAAGGCGGCCAGGATCTGCGAGCGGTCCATATCGTCCCTAGCAGCGCCGGAGGGACCGGGCGGAGACGAAGATCCCGCGACGCCGGAAGGCCGCGGGGGACTCGATCAGCAGCAGCGCCCGAAAGCCCGGGACATCGGTGACGAACCACATGCGGTCGAGGAACCGCTCAGGGGTGACGGCCCAGGGAGGACGCTCGACGCCGTGCGTCACGGCCAGGTGCTCGGCGAGGGCGCCCAAGTAGGCGTCATAACGCCGATCGCCGGTGGGCTCGGGTGGGATTTCGAGGGCGCGACTAACCAGCTCGGCACGAGGAAGCAGTTGCACCTCGTCCAGCAACTCCCGGACGGCGTACAGGAAATCCTCGCCCGCGACGGCGCGTTCGGCAACGCCCGCGATCGACTGGGCGAAGGCCGAGTCGGGCGGCGGGTTCGCCGCCAGGTAGTCGCGCAAGGGCACCTGTCGACCTTAGAGCCGGCCGGCTGGCGGCCGCGTTTGGGGGGACTGAGCCGTTCTGTGTGCTGACAGCGCCCCGGAGGGCGCCCAGAGCGCACTGAAGCGCCAACAGCCCAGAACGCAGCGGGCGCTTCGGCGGCCGCTCCTGGGTCCTTCCCGTAGGCGGCCAAGCCGGAAAGGCGGTGCAGGAACGGCTGCCGAAGCGCCGTGCTCATCGTCGTCCCCCGGGCCGTTCCCGGCAATCGGGGATCACCCTGAGTCGACCCTGACGACTCGTACGTGGCTCCCATGAGATCATCGAAAGCGTGGCGCGCTCGCCGTCCCAGCTCCACCAGGCCGACCGCCGGATCCTCGCCGGGGTCGCTTTGGGCCTGGCCCAGGTCGTCGTCGGCGCGCTGCTGGTGGCGGCGGGGGGGGCGCTCCTGCTGACCGCGCACGACGGGCTCGGGGCTCGCCGCGCCATGGTCGCGGGCGCCGCCGTGTGCGCCGGCCTGGCCCTCGTCGCCGGCCCCTGGTGGTGGCGGCTGAGCCATGACCTCACCGAGGAGCGCAAGGACCGCATCCGCAGCCACGAGCGCGACGAGGTCGCCGCCCACATCCACGACTCGGTCCTCCAGACCCTCGCCCTGATCCAGCGCAACTGCGCCGACCCCAAGGCCGTCGCCTCCCTCGCCCGCCAGCAGGAGCGCGAGTTGCGGGCCTGGCTGTACGGCAGCCCGCCGCCGTCCAATCCGGACGACAGCGTCGCCGCCGCCCTCCAGCGGGCGAGCGACGAGGTGGAGGACATGCACGGCGTCAACGTCGAGAGCGTGCAGGTCGGCGACTGCCCCATCGACGACCGCCTTGCCGCCCTGGTCGCCGCGAGCCGCGAAGCGCTCAGCAACGCCGCCCGCCATTCGGGCGCCAAGGTGGTCTCGGCCTACCTCGAGGTGGAGCCCCACCAGGTGACCGTCTTCGTCCGCGACCGGGGGTGCGGGTTCGATCCCGACCACATCCCCGCCGACCGGCGGGGCATCACCGAGTCCATACTCGGACGGTTGAGCCGCAACGGCGGCAAGGCCGCCATTCGCAGCCAGCCCGGCGAAGGCACGGAGGTCGAACTAGTGATGACGAGATGACGAGATGACCGCCACCGGCAAGCCCCGGGTCTTCCTGGTCGACGACCACAAGCTCGTGCTCACGGGCGTGCGCGCCGAACTGGGCGACGAGGTCGAGGTGGTCGGGACGGCGGACGACGTCGACAGCGCGGTCATCGGCATCTTCGACACCAGTCCCGATGTCGTGTTGCTCGACGTCCACCTGCCCGGCGGCGGCGGACAGGCCGTGATCGAAGCGGTCGCCCGCACCCGTCCCCAAGTCCGCTTCCTGGCGCTGTCGGTGTCCGACGCGGCGGAGGACGTGATCGCCGTCATCCGGGGCGGCGCCCGCGGGTACGTCACCAAGACGATCTCCGGCCCCGAGCTCGTCGACGCCGTCAAGCGGGTGGCGGACGGCGACGCGGTGTTCTCGCCACGGCTGGCCGGCTTCGTGCTCGACGCGTTCGCGTCCGACGCCCCCGGCCCCGCCGACCCCGAGCTCGACCAGCTCACGGCGCGCGAGCGCGAGGTCCTCCGTCACCTGGCACGCGGCTACTCCTACAAGGAGATCGCCCGGCAGCTCTCGATCTCGGTCAAGACGGTCGAGACCCATGCCTCCGCCGTGCTGCGCAAGCTGCAGCTCTCGAGCCGGCACCAGCTGACGCGCTGGGCCAGCGACCGCCGGCTCGTCTGAGCCGGAGCGGTGTGGCGATGGTTGCGCGTCGGCCTGGCGGCAGCAGCCGCCCTCCTCCTCATGCTGGCGGTGTGGACGCCGAGCCAAAAGCGGGGGCCGGCTTTGGTCAACCCGTCCGTCACCCTCAGCGACTTCGACGCCACCCGCGCCCTCGCCCGCAGTGACGAAGCGCCGAGCCTGCTGGTCGACCGCGACAACCCTCGCCTCGTCTACCTGTCCGATGTCGACCTGATCACCGGGGCCTGCCGGTTCTCGGTCTCCCTGGACGGGGGCCGGACGTGGCGCAAGGAGAACGCCCCCCAGCTCGACCCCTACACCCGCAACTGCGCCCTCGGGAGCGGCCGCCCCCAGAACATCCGCACCGAGCTGGCCCAGGGCCCGAAGGGGACGTTCTACTACGTCTTCCAGGGCAACGACCCGGCCGCGGGCGGGAGCCGCGCCGTGCTGGTGGGGCGCACCGCCGACGGCGGGCGGTCCTGGTCGACCACCGTGGTCGACGCCGGCCCCAAAGTGACCACGGTCGAGGACACGGTCCTCAACTTCGAGGGCCACCTGGCCGTCGACCCCCGCAATCCCAAGCTGGTCTACGTCATGTGGAGGCGCGCCTACCCGCCGGCCGACCCAGGGGGACGGCCGAGGCCCAGCCGGGCCTATTTCGCCGTGTCCCACGACGGCGGCGCCACCTTCGGTCCCGCCACCCAACTGCTCGACTTCGACCTTGGGACCGACGGCCCGCATCCTCTGATCGTGGGCGACGCCGTCTACGCCTTCTACCGCCAGGCGGCGCCGCCCCTTCCCACCGAGGCGTCGGCCCTCCCCTCGGCGACGCCGCCCCTCACGCGTTTGTTCGTGGCGGTGTCACGCGACGGCGGGCGGAGATGGTCCCGCTCCGAGATCGCCGCCGCCCGGGACGCGAGCGAGCCGGCCGTCGCCTACGACGGCGCCCGCAAGCAGTTCTACGCCGCCTGGCACGACAACCGCCGCGACGAGCTGGACGTCTGGTTCTCCAGCTCGCCGGACGGGGTGTCGTGGAGCCAGCCCAAGCTGCTGAACGACGACCCGCGCGGCATGCGCGTCGGGCAGCACTACCCGCAGCTGACCCTGAGCCCGAACGGACGGATCGACGTGGCGTGGTACGACTGGCGCGACGACCCCTTCCCAGCCCCCTCGGTAGGGACGGGCAACGTGCTGGGGACGTTCACCAACCGCGGCAAGGTCGCCAGCGTCTACCTGACGAGCTCGCGCGACGGCGGCAAGACGTGGTCGCCCAACGTGCGCGCCAACGACGAGCTCATCGACCGCACCGTCGGCACCTGGGCCAACAACTACGACGTGCTCGCCCCGCCCGCGATCGCCTCGACCTCCCGTGGCGCGGTCGTGGCGTGGTCCGACACCCGCAACGCCACCGTGCTCAGCCAGAGCCAGGACATCGCGGTTGCGACGGTCACGTTCGAGACGGTGACCCCGGCACGGGTGACCGGCCTGCAGGCTGCGCTCGTGGGCGTGCTCGTCGGCTCCGGGATCGCCATGTGGGGCGCGCTGCTGATCGTCCGTCGCCCCGTTCGATAACGCGATTTGCTAGTTTGCGCGCACGGTCGCACTGCGACAGGGTGCGGGGGGAGGGGCCATGGAGGCGGTAACCAACGGTCGTCGTTCATTCTTTGTCGCCGGGTTGGCGGCGGTCCTGGTGCTGACTGCAGTGGTCGCGGTGCGCTCGGTCGAGAACGCGAAGGCCACGTCCGGTGGCAGCCCTTACGACGTGCCCGACGTCGTCGACACCAACCCCGACCCCAGCATCGTCGAGACTTCGATCACCGCCGACGAGGCCATCGTCGACGTCGGCCTGCCCGACATGGCCATCGGCATGGCGTTCAACGGCACGATCCCGGGCCCCACCTTCCACCTCAAGGTCGGCGACACGGTGATCGTCCACTTCCACAACAGCCTCCTCAGCGAGGCGACCGGCATCCACTGGCACGGGATCGAGCTCGACAACGCCAGCGACGGCACTCCCCTCACCCAGAACCAGGTTCAGCCCGGCGGCGACTTCCTCTACAAGTTCAAGGTCCCGCGGCCCGGCGTGTTCTGGTACCACCCCCACCACCACTCCTCCACCAACCAGGTGTTCAAGGGCCTCTACGGGGCGATCATCGTCACGGACCCCAATGAGGCCCCGCTCATCGCCAGCGGCGTGATCCCGAACGCCAGCCGCACCCGCACCGTCGTGCTCTCCGACATCACCCTGTGCAAGTCGCCCACCAACGACGCCGTCACCTACCCGCCCGGCGGGGGGACCCCGTGGTCCGGCCCCGGCCCCTACCCCGGCCAGGCGTCGCCCTTCCCGACCGACCTGTGCGACACCCCGATGGACGACCACGGCGCGCCGATCCCAGGGCCGCTCCCGGCCGGCGCGGTGCCCAACATCCAGATCGACCCGCTCGCGCCGATCCCCGGGCCTCAGACGCGGATGAACGAAGGCCAGACGGTCCTGACCAACGGCAAGAACGTCGGCGGCCGGGCTGGTTCACCCTCGGCCCCGGGCCTCCTGAACGGCGGCGCCTCCGTATTGAACGTGGAGCGCGGCCAAGGCCTCCGCCTCCAGATGATCAACAGCTCGGCGATCCGCTACATGCGCCTGCGCCTCACCGACTCGGCGGGCACGCAGATCCCGCTGATCCGCATCGGAGGCGAGGGCGGCCTGCTCGACGCCGCCGTCCTGGAAGGCACCCCGCAGCCGCCGGCGCCGGCCACCTTCGACTTCAAGTACGACACCGGCGAGATCCTCCTCGGGCCAGGCGACCGGGCTGACGTGGTCGCCGCCATCCCCGCCGGCGCGCCCGGGGGCGTCGCCACCATGTGGACCGAGGACTTCTCGCGGACCGGCATGACCTTCTCGGGCCTGCCCACCGTCCCCGTCATGCACCTCAACCTCCTGGCCGCCACCGGCGCGTACACGATCCCGCCCGGAACGCTCCTGCGCGCTGCGCCGGCGATCAACCAGCCGGTCGAGGACCTGGGCCTGCTCGCGACCAACACGCTCCTCGACCCGGCGGGCTTCGGCCTGCCCGGCATGGTCTCGCCGGTCATGACGCTGAACAACAGCCTCGGCACCCCGGACCGGCCCCTCGGGTTCAACGGGATCGGGGGCGCCCACGACAACCCCGGCGACTACACCGCGGCGTCCAACATCCAACCCGGCTCGGCCCGCTACGCCAAGGTCGGCGACGTCCTCCAGCTGCAGGTGCAGAATATGACCGGGGCCCACCACCCGTACCACCTGCACGGGTTCTCGATCCAGCCGATCAGCCTCACCATCGGCGGTGGCCCGAATTACGTGTTCCCGTACCACGAGTTCATGGACGAGATCGACGTCCCGGCGGGCTACACGCTGACCTTCCGGGTGCGCATCGACGACCGGCCGATGATGGACGGGGTCACGCCCGGCGGCGCCGTCGGGCGCTGGGTCATGCACTGCCACATCTTCTTCCACGCCGTGTTCGGCATGATCTCCGAGCTGGACATCGTCGCCGCCGACGGCAACCAGCGCCCCTTCGTCAACACTGCGCTGGCCTCCGTCACCGTCAACGAGGGGCAGGTCGCCGCCGACACGGGCACCTTCAGCGACCCCAACAGCGACCCGGTGACGCTGACCGCGTCGATCGGCACGGTCGTGCCCACCGGGCCGGGCACGTGGTCCTGGTCGTTCGGCACCAGCCGCGGGCCCGACCAGTCCCAGGTGGTCTACATCACGGCCACCGATAGCCACGCCCTCAAGAACCAGACCGCGTTCCAGCTCACCTCGCTCAACCTGCCGCCGGCTGTCACCATCAACCAGGACCCGGGCCAGGTCGACCCGGCGCTGAACCCGCCCGTCAACTTCAGGGTCGTCTTCGACGAGCCCGTGACGGGGTTCGCGACCGGTGATGTGACGCTCACCGGGACAGCCCTGCCCACGACCGGGACGGTCACGCCTCCGGGCACGGGCACGACGTTCAACGTCTCCGTGAACGGCATGAGTGCGGCCGGAACGGTCATCGCCACCGTCGGCGCCAACCGGGCCGCCGACGTGCGCGGCGCCCCGAACCTGGCGTCGACCAGCGTCGACAACACCGTCTTCTTCAAGAATGGGGACAGCACGCCGCCCGCCTGCGCGGTCGTCGCCGTCCGCCGGCCCGGACCCTCGGGCCGCGACGAGATGGACGTCCGCGTCACCGACACCCAGAGCGGCCTGCTCAACATCACCAACATCTCGGTCACGAACGGGGTGATCTCCATCACGCCGTCCGTGCCCTTCGCCCCCGGGGTGACCCAGGCCACGGTGACGGCCGTCAAGACGATCCAGGGCCAGCCGACCAAGTTCTCCTTCGACGCCACCGATCGGGCCCTCAACGTCCTGCACTGCACCTGATCACCGGTCGAAGGCCTGATCACCTCGACGAGGAAGGGGTGCGGAACAGGTCGATCGCCGTCACCGAGGCGAGCGGGTAGCCCGCTCCCGCCGCAGCTCGATACGCCCGCCCACTACCGCAGGGGGACTTCGATCGTCACGTCGGCCCGCAGGCGGTGGTCGCCGTCGGGAGTGCGGGCGACGACGGCCACGGGGACCTTTCCCCGCGGGAGGGCCACGTCGGCGACGAACCGGTTGGTGTCGAGCCGGCGCACGGTCTCCTGCCGCGCGGCCGCGCCGGACCCAATGGTGAGCACCGGGTCGCCCACGGGCTGGGGCTCGCCGAAGCGGTCGAAGAAGGTGGCGAAGACCTGGCTCGGCCCGCCCCGTTGCGGATCGGCCCACACCCGAAGGAAACCCCCGCTCGAGACCAGCTCGACGGTGTACTGCTTC
>JAHFUQ010000223.1:3221-3871 GCA_023265045.1 Acidimicrobiia bacterium | reverse complement strand
GCCCGCACGATGGCCACTTCGTCACACGACGACTTCAAGGCGGCCAAGCGGCTCCGCGACCAGGAAGGTCAGGAGGATCAGCAACAGGAGAAGGCGGCGGCATCGTCCGAGCAGGCGAACGAAGCGATGCTCCTGAATGGCTTCGGTGACCACTACCTCCAGGACTCCTACGCCTCCGGGCACATGATCAACAAGACGCAGATCATGCAGTGGTACGTCGAGTTCATCGACGCCAACGACGAGTGGGACTACTTCAAGGACGCGAACTGGCGGAAGGCCCAGCAGATGGCGTATCGCCAGGGCGGATTGGCGGATGCGGGCCAGTACAACAAGACCATGGTCAAGGGCTACGACCCGACCGAACAGAACCCGAACATGCCGCGCAACCCGCAGTCGGTCGAGGACATCGAGGGCGACGACTGGGAGGTCCGGTTCAACGCCCTCGGGCTTCAGGTGCCGAGTTCGCTGCAGACGGCAGGCAGCGCCACGCGGGTGATCGTCGAATGGTGGCAGCAGGTGGCGATGGCCAAGAGTTCAATGGCAACGCTGACCGGTGCCGACCTGCGGCGAGCTGCGCACAAGATGTCGGGGCCGGACTTCACCCAGGCGCTGCGCGAGTTGCTCCTCGACGGCATCGTCGTTTCGGGGGG
>JAHFUQ010000223.1:0-3211 GCA_023265045.1 Acidimicrobiia bacterium | reverse complement strand
GATGCCGGATCTGGGCAAGATCGACATCAGCGCCCTGCAGCTCACGCTCCGGAAGCCCTATATTCCGAAGAACAAGAAGCGATTCCTGGAGGCTATCGGTAAGGGCAAGGGCGGCAAGGCGGGCCAGCGCGACGAGGCCGCGTACCAGAAGATGGCGGCGTCGGTCACCTACAGCGACTACTTCGAGTTCATGGAGAGCGGCTTCCTGCAGAAGTCCACCAATGCACTGCACGACGCGTTCTGCATTGAAGGGCTGACGGTGGCGTCCGGCGCGGGCCAGAGCATCTTCAAGGTCTACGGCGACGATCGCATGTTCAACAAGGGCAGCGCCCCGGGCGTCATCGCTTCGGGGGAGACGGCGAACATGTCGCGCGACGCGATCGTCTCCATCATCGACACGGGGGGCGACGGAGGCAAGACGACGGCTTCGATCCTTGACCGGCTGCCCGCCGAGGTCGTGTTCGAGGTCAAGGGTGACGACGGCAAGGTCATCAGCACGGAGCGGGAGCCGATTTCGACGTGGCACAACTCGTCGAAGCCG
The DNA here is from genome assembly GCA_023265045.1 of Acidimicrobiia bacterium. GTDB lineage: Bacteria > Actinomycetota > Acidimicrobiia > Acidimicrobiales > AC-14 > JAHFUQ01. The sequence goes on along the minus strand of JAHFUQ010000223.1, from coordinate 2,670 downwards.
GGCTACCTGAAGGATCATTGCATGAAGAAGATCTTCCCGAAGATGAGCTGGGAGCTGCTGAACAAGTTCGTCCCCGGCGCCATCGGTTCCGAACTCGGCGTGATCAGCAAGGACAAGAAGGTCCACGCCGGCGACGCCTTCTGACCACTGCGCTTCGGTGCGGCGGAGGCGGGCGGCGCCCGGCGAGTTGCCGGTGGCGGGAGATCGTCGCGGACGTCGTCCGCGGAACCCGGGACGATCGACAGGATGTCGAGGAGCGACTGCAGCTTCCCGTCGTCGAGCGCGCCCATGACCGCCTTGGCCAGCTGCTGGACGTCGGGCAGCAGCTGGTCGAGCACGGGTTGGGCGGCGGGCGTGATTCGACCAGGACGTGGCGGCGGTCGTCGGGGTCGGCCAGGCGGCGGACCTAGCCGTTGCGCTCGAGCGTATCGAGCACGGTCGTCATCGTGCCGGAGCGCCGGGCGCGGTAGTCGTTCACCCGGTGACGGACGATCGGGGTGGCCGACGAGCGCCAGGCCGTCCGGTCCCAGGCCATCGTCCACGCTCCTGCGCTCCATGCCTATGCGGCGGTGCTCGCCGGGCCCGTCCTCGACGCCATCATCGCCGCCGACCCCGGCTTCGAGGAGACCGCGGCCGCGGCCTACGAGAACCTGCTGTCGCCAGGGACGGACGGGTTGCGGGCCGGGCTGCCCCACGTCGTGGCGGCCTCACAGTCGCCCGACGGGCACGCACGGGCGGTCGCCTGCCGGATCCTCGGGCGGCTGTTTCGTGCTTACGGCGAGGACCTCGAAGCGGGCGGCTCCCGGCGGGCCCAGGTCGAGTCGCTACTTGTCGAACGGGCGCTGGCCGACGGCGCCGGCGAGGTCCGCCGCGCCGCGGCGGCCGGCCTCGGCGCGGCCCAGTCCATCGCTGGCTATGAGCGGCTGGCCGGGGCGGTTGCGGTTGCGGTTGCCACCGTCAGGACGGGTGTCCTGCCCACCGTGACCACGCTCGACGCGTACCTGCGTGCCTCCGAGGCGCCGCCCATCCCGAAGGTTGTGTCCTGGTCCGGTGCGGACGGTCCTCGGATGGAGGTCCAACTCCCTCCTCGGACCGAACCGCGGCCCGAGCGCTACGTGCCCCTGACCGCCATCGTCGCGGCCGGCGGCGACGACGCGCTGGTCCGCGCCGCCCTCGCGGCCTGCCTCGCGACGGCGTCGGGCAAACTCGGCCTGGTGGCGGCGGTGGACGACCTGCTGGACGCGGGCCAATCCGAGAGGGTGATCGCCATTGCCAACGAGGCCCTGGCTGTCGAGGGGAAGTTCGCCAGCGCCTATTGGTGGCGAGGCCGGGCCTGCGAGGCGCGAGGCGACCACCCGGCCGCCATCGCCGACCACCGCCGGGTGGCCGAACTGATGCCCCCATTCGTCGACGCGTGGGACCGCAGCGCTCGAGTGCGTTGGGTGGCCGGCGACTATGCCGGCGCCATCGAGGACTTTCTCGCAGGTCATCGCGTCCGAGCACGCCGGCGACCTCGCGGTGGGGGCATTGGTCGACCGTGCGAGGCTCCGCGACCAGCTCGATCGTCCCGGCGAGGCGTTGCTGGACTTCGAAGTCCTTGCCGCCATGGGAGACCTGACCTCCGCGGCCGTGGAGATCTGGGCAACCTTCGCCCACTGCCTGCTCCTCACCGAGCGGTTTGCAAAGGCCGAGGCGACGGCCAGTCGGGCGATCGAGGTCGACGCCTCCTTCGCGCAATCGTGGCTGTACCGGGCCGAGGCGCGCGCCAACCTCGCCGATTGGGACGGCGCCCTGGCGGACATCGATCGCCTCGGGACCCTCGACCCGGAGTTCGGCGCCACCGACGCACGGGCCGCGATCGAGCAAGCCCGGGCCGCCGCCGAGACGGCGACGCCGGCCGCGACGCCGGCCGCGACACCTGACTGACGGCGACGGCGCCTGACTACGACGGCGCCTGACTACGACGGCGCCTGACTACGACGGCGCCTGACCGCGCCGACGCCGGACCACGACGGCGACGGACCACGACGGCGACGAACTGACGGCCGAGGTCGCGGTCGACCTGGCCTCGGTCGACGCACGGCGATGCGGCCCCCGCGCTCCCAGGCGCGGCCCGAGGCCGACGCCGCCGAGCAGACGAATCCTGCCCCCCGTCTTGCGGTGGTCAGGCGGCGGCGCGTGCTCCCAGGCCGAGCTGCTGGAGCACGGCGCGACACCGGCGGGCGATGCCGGCCCCGGCGGCCCGCCGTACCTCAGCCAGCAGCACGTGCAGAGGCGGGGAGAACGTCATCGCCCACCGGGAGAACGACCCGGCGTCGAGCCACGCCGCATCGGTGGGCGTGACCGCGTGTTCGTGCCAGCTCCCCTCGACGACGAGCCACCGGAGCCGTTCCCAGTCGCATACCCGCTCCAGTGCACTGGCTTCGGCGCCGAGGTCCTCGCTGGCGCCCGGTTCAATGCTGAGGAGCGCCGCCGCCGGATGCAGTGCGGCCGCCTCCGACCACGTCAGCGCGACCGTGCCGTCGTCCTGCCGTAACCGCGCGGCCCGCACGATGGCCTCGAGCCACGCCGCCGCGAAGCGGGCACCGCTCGGCACCAGCGGAGGGGCCGTCGGCAGCCCGAAGGCGCGCTGGAGGCCGTCGAGCGTGAGGCCGTAGGCGGGCGGCTCGT
>JAHFUQ010000222.1 GCA_023265045.1 Acidimicrobiia bacterium | reverse complement strand
CGGGCGCGGGGGCGGCGCCTCGGCCGTGGGCGGGCTGCTGAACGGGAGCCGGCCGAGCGCCGAGCTCACGGCCTTCCTCGATCAGGGCAGCGAGCAGTACACCTGGGTGGCGGCGACGGTCGGTTCGAACACCGCCGCCGGCTACCAGCTCGCGACCGACGACCCGGTGATGGCCATTGGCGGTTTCAACGGGACCGACCCGGCGCCGACCCTGGCCCAGTTCCAGTCCTCCGTGGCCGCAGGCCGGATCCACTACTTCATCCCCGGCGGGCGCGGCCCCCAGGCCGCCGGCGCGAGCGTCGCCCAGCAGATCACGGCGTGGGTCACGAGCAACTTTGCGTCGACGACGGTAGGCGGCGTCACCCTCTACGACCTGAGCGCCGCATGAGCGGTCCGGGCGAATTCGGAGGTTCGCCTGAGTCGGCCTTGAAGTTCGAGCCACAGGATGTGCCCATGACCTCCTCCCTGCTGACCTTCGAGAGCGCGGCGACGCGCGCGCGCGCCGCGACGGTGGAGATCGCCATCCCCGTGTACAACGAGGAGGACGACCTCGAGGCGTCCGTCCGCCGGCTCCACTCCTACCTGCTCGACCGCTTCCCGCTGCCGTGGACCGTCACGATCGTCGACAACGCCAGCTCGGACCGCACCTGGGGCATCGCCTGCCGGCTGGCCAACGAACTGGCCGGCGTGCGGGCCGTGCACCTGGACCAGAAGGGCCGGGGGCGGGCCCTGCGAGCGGTGTGGTCGGCCAGCGCCGCGCCAGTCGTCGCCTACATGGACGTCGACCTGTCGACCGACCTGGGCGCGCTGCTGCCTCTGGTCGCGCCGCTCGTGTCGGGCCACAGCGACATGGCGATCGGGACCCGCCTGGCGGCCGGCTCGCGCGTCGTGCGGGGCCCCAAGCGCGAGCTCATCTCACGCGCCTACAACCTGATCCTCAAGGCGACGCTGCACAACGGTTTCTCCGACGCCCAGTGCGGCTTCAAGGCGGTGCGCACCGATGTGGCCAAGGCGCTCCTGCCCATGGTGGAGGACGACGGCTGGTTCTTCGACACCGAACTGCTCGTGCTGGGCGAGCGCAACGGGATGCGCATCCACGAGGTCCCGGTCGACTGGGTCGACGACCCCGACTCGCGCGTCGACGTCGTCAACACCGCCAAGGCCGACTTGAAGGGCATCTGGCGGGTGCTGCGCCGCATCGCCACCGGCCAGGCGTCGCTGGCGGTCGACCGGGGCGGGCCGGGCGCGGTCGGGGCCGAGACGGCCGGGCTGGCGACCCAGTTGGCCCGCTTCGCGTCCGTGGGCGTGGTCAGCACGATCCTGTTCGCGGCGCTCGTGGCGCTGCTCTCGGCGCCGCTCGGATGGGCCCTTGCGGACGTCCTGGCCCTCGGCGTGTGCTCGGTCGCCAACACCGCGGCCAACCGCCGGCTCACGTTCTCCCTGCAGGGCCGGTTCCGCCGTGGCCGCCAGTACGCCGGCGGCTTGGCGTTGTCGGTCCTGCCCATCGCGATCACGCTGGTGGCGCTGGCGGGTCTGGCTGCTACGGCGGTCGACGGCTTCGCCGCCCGGGTGGCAGTGCTCACCGTAGCGTCGGCAGCCGCCGCAGTGGCCCGCTTCGTGCTGCTCCGGCGCTGGGTGTTCGGGCGATGAACCGCTTCCGCCAGTGGCTGCGCTACGGCGCCGTCTCGGTCATCTCGTCGGTCGTGAGCCTGGCCGTGCTCGGTGTCCTCGTCTTCACAGGCGCCGTAGGCGCGGCGTGGGCGAACGTCATCTCGACCGCGGTGGGGACGGTCCCGTCCTTCGAGCTGAACCGCCGCTGGGTGTGGCGCAAGACCGGCCACCGTTCGCTCCGCACCGAGGTCGTGCCGTTCTGCCTGCTGTCGTTCGCCGGGCTCGGCCTGTCGACCCTGGCGGTGGCGGTCGTCGCCCGCTGGGCCGTTTCCGCCGGGTTCGACGCCGCCATGCGGACCCTGCTCGTCGAGCTGGCGAACGTGAGCGCGTTCGGGTCCCTCTGGATCGCCCAGTTCCTGATCCTCGACCGCCTGACCTTCAGGTCGCCCGCGGCGACCGCCGACCCCGTCTTGGAGGGTGTCCGATGACGATGACCGAGACCGTCTCCGAGCGCGCCGCCCTGCCGCCGCCGGCGGCCGTCGACGCCGCCTCTCGCCGCCGCCCGGCGTGGGCGCGCCGACCGTCGCGGTCGGGCTGGATCACCGCCGCCATCGGCGCCCTCACGGCCGTGCTCTACACGTGGAACCTGAGCAGCATCGGGTACGGCAACAGCTACTACGCCGCCGCGGTCAAGGCCATGTCGGTGAGCTGGAAGGCGTTCTTCTTCGGGGCCATCGATCCGGGCAGCTTCATCACCGTCGACAAGCCGCCTGCCGCGCTGTGGTTGCAAGCCCTCTCCGCCCGGGTGTTCGGGTTCAGCTCCTTGAGCATGTTGCTGCCTCAGGCGTTGCTCGGTGTCGCGTCGGTCCTGATCCTGCACCGGCTCGTGCGCAAGTGGGCCGGCGACACGGCCGCTCACCTCGCGGCGCTGGCGTTCGCCGTGACGCCCGTCGCCCTGCTGATGTTCCGGTACAACAACCCCGACGCCATGCTCACGTTCCTGGGCCTGGCGGCGGCGTGGGCGCTCTGGTCGGCGCTGGAGACGGGCCGCACCCGCATGGTTCTCCTGGCGGCGGCGCTGACGGGGCTGAGCTTCCAGGCCAAGATGCTCCAGGCCTTCCTCGTCCTGCCCGCGTTCATCGTCGTCTACCTCATTGCGGGCAGACCCAAGCTCGGGCGCCGGCTGCTGCAGTTGGGCGCGGCGGCGGTCACGTTGCTGGTGTCGGCGGGCTGGTGGGTGGCCGCGGTCGCCCTGTGGCCGGCGTCGTCCCGGCCCTACATCGGGAGCACGACCGACAACTCGATCCTCAGCCTGATCTTCGGTTACAACGGGCTCGGCCGGCTGTTCGGCGGCCAGGGGCCGGGTGGGGGAGCGGGACCGGGCGGCGCTGCGGGCGGGCCCGGTGGCAACGGCAACACCGGCTTCGGCGGGATCCCGGGATGGCTGCGCATGTTCAACCCCGCCAACGGGGGACAGATCGCCTGGCTGATCCCCCTGGCGGTCATCGCGCTGGTGGCCGGCCTGTGGGTCACTCGCCGTGCGGTCCGGACCGACCTGCACCGGGCCGGCTGGCTGCTCTGGGGCGGGTGGGCGGCCGTCTGCTACGTCGTGTTCAGCAAGGCCGAAGGCATCTTCCACCCGTACTACACGGTCCAGTTGGCGCCGGCGATGGCCGCGCTGGCGGGCGCCGGCGGGGTGACGCTGTGGAAGCTCGGCCGCCGGTCGAAGCTCCTACGGTTCGCCCTGCCCGCGGCCGTCGTGGCCACCGCCGCATTGGCCGTCGGGCTGCTGTTGCGGACGCCGACCTTCCGCAGCGGCCTGCGTCCCGCGATCATCGGCGGGGCCGCCATCGGCGGCGCGGGCGTCTGGCTCGCCTGGCATTTCCGCAGCCGCGGGCTGCTCGCCATCTCCGGCGGGGTCGCCGCGGTCACCCTGCTCGCGGCCCCGTTCGCCTACTCGCTCACGACCATCGGCAACGGCCGCACCGGCGCCATCGTGGCCGCCGGCCCCACGGACGGGGGCGGCGGCGGCCCCGGTGGGGTCGGGGCCGGTGGGGTCGGGGCCGGCGCCGGGCCGGGCAGCGGCGCTCGTGGGATCGGCGCCGCCAACTCCGGGCTGATCGCCTACCTCGAGGCCAACCAGGGGGACGCCACGTACCTCGTGGCCGCCTTCGGATCCCAGGCGTCCGCACCCATCATCATCGCCAGCGGGGAGCCCGTCATGACCATCGGCGGCTTCAACGGCGGCGATCCCGCCCCCACACTGGGCGAATTCCAGTCCCTCGT
>JAHFUQ010000085.1 GCA_023265045.1 Acidimicrobiia bacterium | reverse complement strand
TACCAGATCACCGGCTCCACGCGAGCCACCCTCTTCGGCAAGTTCGCCGCCCGCGCCGGTTACGCCGCCGTCCAGGCCGGAGCGCCCCGCGCCCCCTCGACCAACTTCACCGCCACCAGCCCCGCCTTCGCCGTCGCACCAGGACAGTCCCACGCCGACGCCCTCCGCGCCCTCCTCGCCCCCACCTCAGACTTCGTCCGCCCAGACCGCGCCGAGTTCCGCATCATAGGCACCCTCACAACCGACGCCAGCGATGGGACCTACGGAGGGGCCGGGAACCACCCTATCGCCGCCCTCGACCTCACAGACGAGCCCCAGGAGGCCAACTGGCTCCGCCTCTCCGGCGCGACCGGCTTCGGCGACGACGGCTTCGACTACCCCAGCATCTACAAACACGGCCCCCGCCTCCGCAACCAGCGCGTCAACGACGCCACCACCGGCGCCCTCGCCACCAACTACGCCAACGCCAGCGCCAGGCGAGACACCGTAGAACGGACGTTCGGCACCCTCACCGCCCCCTTCGACGCCGCCCGCCAGGTCCTCGACGTCATCACCGTCACCGACACCGCCCTCGGCATCAGCGCCGTCAAATACCGCGTCCTCGCCGTCGCCCTCGACTACCGCCGGGGCTATTACACCCCCGGCGACGGCGCCCGCTACGACACCATCATCACCCTCGGAGGCATGTAACTATGGCCTTGATTCGCGGCACCCTGATCAGCTTCGTCGCCGGCACCTATCTCTCCGTCGTCCGCCTCGACGGCTCCCAGCCCCGCACCCTCACCGGCGTCCACAGCAGCCGCTTCGCGTCCGCGGAGTTCGTCGCCAACCGCCGCGTCATCGTCGACACCGGCGACAACAACAACCCCGACGACTACGTCATCACCGCCCTCTACACGTAGCTAACCATCATCCAGCAAGGAAGCGCCGGGGACCCCCGACCCCGTCGGCACAGATCGCCTCGGCGGGCGCGGCCTTCGCCGCCTGTCCGCTCCCGGGGGCCCCGGCCCCGGTCGTTCTCTGATCGCCTGCGGGCGGGCGGCCTAGCGGCGGCGGGAGTGCTTCCAGCAGTCCCGCCCGGAGCCGAGCCGGGTCATGTGCCCAAAACAGGTGAAGCAGCGCCACAGCTCGATCAGGAAATCGCGGCCGAAGAAGTCCCGCCTCATTCGTCCGACCGCATCCACTGCCGCGCCAGCCGCGCCGCGTAGGCGCAGAGCAGGGCGCTCACCAGGAGCAGGTCCGCGACCACCACCCAGGCGGCCGCCGTGACGGCCTCAGGCGGGACTTGCATGGTCGGTACCTCCCAGCGCCTGAACATCGGCCAGGACCGCGTTCAGCGCGTCCATCATCGCGTTCCGGTCGTCTCCGCCGGTCATCTTATGCGCTGCAAGCTCGGCCGCAACGATCGCCTTCGCGATCGCCGCCAGCGTCCGGCCGTCGTAACCGCCGACCCGGACCATCGTCGCGATCTCCATCCGGAGGAGCGCGACGTCGTCCGCCAGCGACCCGTTCTCTCGAGCGTCAGCGAGAAGCTCGGTGCGCGCCGCTGTTAGGCGGGCGCGTGCGTAGAAACCCGGACCGGCGGCGTTGCGGTTGCCCGGCTGGGCTCCGCGCTTGGGAGTGGGGTCGGGCATGGCTCCTCCTCGGTCAGCGCGGTCAATGTCGCGTGTACGGCGATGAGAGCGGCGAGGGGGTAATCCCTCGCCTGGACAGACGATCGAAGCGTGACGGGCATCGGGGGCCTCCTACGACGGGAAATCGACAACGTCGCGGCTGTTGAGGTACGGGTCCTCTGGACGGTAGAGCGTGCGGCTCCGCACCCGGTCGCCCAGGCGCTTGAGCCCTTCTTCGAACGCGGCGAAGCGCGCGTCCGCGTTGCGGAGCACCGTCGCGTGCGTGCTCCGGTCGGTGTTCACCGTCTCCGCCAGTTCCTGGGCGCGGTACTGGAGCGCGTAGGCCGCGCCCCCGATCACCATCAGCTGGCGGTCACGGTCCGGAATGTCCCCGGTCGCTCCAAGGGTGTGGAGGATTTCGTAGAAGACCTTCACGCTCGCAGCGGCGAGCGCGCTGGCCGTGTGGAGCGTCAGCGTCGAACCGTAGACCTCATGGCGGACGTAGGCCGGCGGCCACTGCGAGACCGGGTACTCGGCCGCGACCACCCGGAGGAGCGCCGCGTACGCGGTCGTTCCCAGCCCCGTTGGGGCAGCGGCGGAAAGGTCCGCCGTCCGGCCGGTCACGGTCAACGTCGCGCTCTGCTGGAGCGGCGAGACCGTGTCGTACCGCTCTTTCGCCCTGGCGATCGCGGCATCGACCTCGGCCGTTGTCCAGACCAGGTTGCCCGAATCGCCGAGCTCGGCTTCGACGTCGTCGCGAAGGGCGGAGAGGATGAACGTCACGGCGGTCCTCCGTTGTTGGTTGGTGCAGCCGCCCCGGGGGTGGCGGCATCCCCCCGGGGCGGCGCTGAGGGCCGCAAGCGGCCCGCGTCGATTACGGCCGGACGCCGGTCACCTGGGCGATCCTCTGGGTGTGGAAACACGCCAGCGAAACGTAGCCCTTGACCCTGGTCCGGGTGGCGTCCTTGGTCTCAAGCGACCCCAGGCGCTCCACCATGACGGGCGAATCGCCCCCGCCGGTGCCGGGGGCGGAGAGGCCGTGAAGGCCGGCCCCGGCATCGAACTTGACGGCGAAGATGCGCGAGCAGTCGGTCGAACTGCCCTTCGTCTGGGCGTCGCTGATGAAGTCGTTCGGCACGATGGGGATGCCGTCGTACAGCGTCACCCGCGGGGTCCACGCCTGGCCGTCGCCACCGATGAGCAGGTCCCCGACCTTCGTGCTCTCGATGAACTGGCCCGCGCCGGAGTTGATGACGAGCGAGTTCAGCGACCGCCGCGAGCGGCGCGACATGACCAGGAGGTCCGGCTTCCCGGGCCGCACGGCGTCGATCATCTCGTCCAGCTTCGCGAGCGTGAGCGTGGCCCCGTTGGTCCCCATGCTCACCGTCTGGGCCGCGGGGAAATCGTCGTCGAGCATTTCCTGCAGCCCATCGAACTGGGTCGCGTCGCTGTCGACGCTCCCGTTGATGAACATGTCCTCGAACTTGTCCCGCCAGGCGGCGGCCTTGAGGATGATCGTTTCCGCTTCGAGGTCCTGGACGTTCGCCCGGGTCGCCTGGAGGAAGTTGTCCACGTCGGCGTCGCCGCCGAGGATCTTCAGCGCCGTCGTCACTTCCGTGAACGTCGGCGTGTCTTCCGTCCAGGTGTCCCCGACGTCGTGAAAGCTCACCGTCGGGGCGGCGTTCTGCCGGCGGTACGCCAGGGCGTTGCCGACCACCGTGATCCACGGCAGGAAGCTGAGGACGCCGGCCTTCGTGGTCAGCGTTTCGAGTACTCCGGCGAGGAGGTTGTCCGTCGCCAGCTTGTTAGCTTCAGCGAGTGTGTAAGCCATCGATGCGTGTCCTTTTTGAGTGAGAGGTGGACCGCCGCCCTAGGCGACCGAGTCGTTCCCGCGAAGCGCGGGTGCAAGCACGAGCACGGTCGCGCTGAGCGCCCGGCCGATGATGTTGTTCACGTCGCCGGTGGTGGCGGGGGCGGTCTCCGTAACCTTCCCGTTGTCCGTCCCTTCGGCGACGTAGATGGCGTTCCCGGCGGTCGCGCCGCTGTAGCGGCTCCCGCCCACGACGGCGAGCGCGTAGGCGGTGATCACGTCGCCCGAGACGCCGGACTCGCCGGCGACAAGGCGGCCCTGGATGGCAGTGCCCACGGTCGCGAGAGCGCGGACCCAGCCGCTGGAGTAGCCGAGGATATCACCTTTCGTGACGGTCCCGGCCAGGGTGATTTCGAGCGGGGCGATGCCCTGCAGGATGGTGCAGTCTTTCTGAGCGTCTGCGAAGGCCATTGGTTCGTCTCCTTACGGGTTCCGGTTTTCGGGCTTTTCGGGCTAGCGGGCGGCGAGGCCCGCCTTGATTTTCTCGAGCGTCGAGAGGTTGGCCGGCGCAGGGGCGAGCGCCCCCGTGGGGACGTGCGGCGCATGGCCGTTGTTCGCAGCGATTCCGGCAAGCCGAACCGCTTCGGCGGCCGTGGCCCGGCCGGCTTCGACCGACGCGGCGATCCCGGCGACGCTGTCGCCGTCGATAAGAGCGGCGGGGACGCCCGGGTTCGCGGCCCGGGCAAGGTCGCGGTAGGCGGTGACCGCACCAGCAACGCTGGCACGGATTTCGGCGACGGCGGCTTCGGCCGTCTCGGCCCGCGCGGTGAGCGCGGCAACGGCATCCGGCTCCGTCGTTTCAGACGGCGGGTTGGGGGTCTGTTCCTCGGCCATTCGAAGGTTCTCCTGTGAGGGTGACGCCGAGAGCGGCGTCCTGGCGCTTGCGGGCGGCAAGCTCAGCGCCGGGGTCTTCGACCCCGATGGACCTCAGGACCGCTTCGCGGTCGCGGCCGAGCCGGAGCTCGGTTTCCGCAGCGGTCAGCTGCTCGGCCCGGTCGCCGGGCACGGGCTCTTGCCAGAGCACCGATGGCTCGTGGCCGAGAACCGCGGGCCCGCCCCCGAAACGCTCATCGAGCACCGCGATCAGGCGGGCGCGCTGGGCGTAGGCGGTTCCTCTGGTCAGGCGCTTCCGCGCCACCAGCCGGAGGACGGGGCCAAGTTGAATCTGGAGCGCAAGACCGGAGACCCCGGTCTTGAGGTCGCCGCCGAGAGCGGCGATCCCGGGCACCTGGGCGAGCGCGTAAATCGTGTCCCTCAGGTGGTCGAGGTGGATCTTCCGCTGGCCGATGTGGTTCCCGGCGAGCAGTTCGAGCACTTCCGCCTTCGAGTCCGGCGGCAGCTCCCAGACCTGGCCAGGAGCGACCGCCAGCCCCTCGGAGCTGTCAGCCCCGGTGATGACGACGATGTTCCCGGCGAGGGCCATGATCCCGTCGGTGTCCGTCTCCGCTTCGTTGAGCTCGTCTTGGAGCGCCATCAGCTGGCGCACGTCCGACGTGCCCCAGAACTCGAACGGCGCCCGCACGTTGGGCGAGACCACGTAGGGCAGCAGCCCGTAGGGGTTCGGTTCGTCCAGGCGAAGGATGTTGTTCTCCCAGACCTGCCAGCTTTCCGCCGTCCAGGCCTCCGTTATCCGGCTCCGCTCCCCGCCCGCCGGGACGAGGGCGGAGCCGAAGAGCGCCGGGTAATCCGCGGCGCCGATCGTGTACTGCTGAGCGACAAGCTCGACCTCCGTCGGGTCGTCCCGGCGGCACTCGACATAGACCCCACGGGGGTCAACCTGTGCCACCCGGACCCGCTTCTCCCGGTCATCGAAAGTCACCTTCCAGACCGAGTCACCGTCGACGGCGCAGGCCGTTTCCGTTTCGGCGTCCTTCTGTTCGAGCCGTTCGGCCGATTCCACAGCGGCAAGCCGCGCTTCGAGCTCGGTCGCGACGTCGTCGTCTCCCCAGCTAATCGTCGCTCGCCCGACGTAGCTCGCGACCGTGTCGACCATGAGCCGGGTCATGTTCCGCGCGGCGCGATGGCGGCGCCGCACGCCCGTCCGGTTGATCGCCTGCTCGCCGCGATAGTAGGCGCGCTGTTCGAGCACGTCCTTTCCCCGCGTCGCCATGGCGTTGTTCGAAGTAATCCTCTGCGGCAGCGGCGTCGCGCTCATTGGTCGAACCTCCGTCCCGTCGCCACGCGGGGAGCGCCCCGCGAAGCCGCTCGAACCGCGAGCGCCAGCGAGATCAGGCGGTCGTCGTGGCCGTCCGCCTGATCGACGTGCCAGGCCAGCCGGCCATCGAGCCGCAGTTCCTGCCGCGCAAGGCGCGCTTGCGCCCAGAGGGCCCGGTGCCCGGCGTCGTTGTCGGCGGGGCGCCAGATGCGCAGCGCCCCGCAGTTCACGGCCGCGAGCAGGTCGTAGCCGAGGCTCGATTTCGAAGCCGCCGTGAACTTGAGGGCCGTGACTTTCCGCTCGCCGTACCGCGCGAGAAGCGAGGTCGCCAGCGGCTCCCCGATCCCCGTCGCGTCGACGACCGTGTGCCCCACCCGCCAGTGATCAAGCAGCCGCGGCATCTCCGCCCGCGCCTGATCATGGTCAAGCCCCGCCCAGGCGTACTGCGCGACGGCCTCGACGATCGGTTCGGTCACCTTCCCCCGCGAGGGGAAGCGCGCCCGCGCGATCGTCAGCACCGTTTCGTCCGGCGACATCGCTTGCGCGAGGTTCGCCCCCCCGACGTCCAGCCCCGCCACGTAGACGTTGTGCGAGGCCGAGGCCGGCCCCTCCTGGGGAGGATGCTCCCCCTGGAGCAGCGCCAACTGCGCAGGCGTGAACAGCCGACCGGCTCCCGCCATCGTCTTGAGTTCGTACTGCGTGGCGAAGGCGACGTGCGGCGTGCTCGGCGTGTGGCCGAGCCGAGCGCGCTCGGCTTCGACGAAGAGCCCGTAGGCCGGGACCTCCTCGGCCACCCGCGGCCATGGGACATCGAAGACCCGGCGTCGGCCGTCCCGGGCCTCCGCTTCGAGCGCCGACCGGCGCACCGTTTCGAGCAGATCGAAGTCCGTCCAAGCCGTGCCGTAGTAAACGGTCGCGCAGGCGGTCGCCGCCGCCATCGGGCGATAGTCCTTGTCGTGCTTCTCCAGGCTGAAGTCCTGTGCTTCGTCGAACTCCAGCAACAGGTCAGCCGTGGCGCCGACGACGTTCGCCTCGGCCTCGCCCGAGCCGAAGTACCACTCGCTCGCCCCGAGCTTCACCTGATCGCCCCCAGCCGTGAGGAACGGCCGGGGAAAGCCGCAGGCCCGCAGGTGCGCCGAGAGCCGCACCAGTGAGCGCATCGCCTGCGGGACCTGTGTTGGCGCCGCCTTCACGCCGACGCGCCGCGTCGCGGCCATCGCGCGGGCCATCAGCGTGGCTTCCGCCCGCGCGCTGATCTCGTTCTTGCCCGCCTGGCGCGACATCCGCACGACGACGATCCCCGCCGTGTGTTCGAGCGCGGCCTGCATGATCGCGGCGAAGGGCTCTTGCTGGTAGCGGCGAAGCGGGGGCGGCGGGGAAATCGAACGGGGCAACGTGCGTCTCCCGCCGTTGCCCCGTCGCTGCGCCTCACTCTAACGCAGACTGAGACTTAGTATCAACTACGGCGCTGCAGGTGGCTCACCAGCCTTTTCCCCGATGACGGCGAGAGCGCCGTACGCCTCCGCGACCAGAGAAAACGCCCTCGCGAGGGTGACCAGCCGGGCGAGGACGAGCGGGTCGCGGGCTTCGACGACGGTGAGCCGGTCCCGGATCTTCGTCAGCTCCGGCCCCAACCAGGCGTCTTTGACGACGCTCCGATCGTCGGCCTCGATCCGGTCGAGCCGCCGCTCGATCGCGAGGAGCCAGCCCCCGTCCACCGTTGCCAGCGGTTCAGCCGGCGGCGACTCCGTCGACCCCGCCGGGGACCACCCGGCCCGAAGCCGAACGGCAAAGCCGGTCGTCCCCCACTTGTCAATCTGAGCGGCGACGATCTCCGCGTTCGTCACCGCCTGCTGCTGCAGCGTCAGCAGCACATGAGGGTAGTACCCGTTCCGGATCGTCGTGACCGTCGCCGCGACGCCCGACTCTTCGTCGGCGTAGTTCCTGACGTGGTACTGCCCTTCCTCACCGAAAGTGTTCCAGTAGGGGTTTGCAGGGTCCTCGCCGCCGGGCTGAGTCGTGGCGAGCGGGTTGTGCTTCGCACCCGTCCCCTCCCACCGCGCCCACTCCGTGAAGAACTCCTCACGCCAGGGCGTGAGCTCAAGGCCGAGGCCCGTGATGACGGCTGCAAGCAGCACGGCGCTCATCGGAACATCTCGCTCTGGTAACCGGTGAGCGGCTTTGCCGACAACGGCTTCTCGGCCGCCGGCCGATGGCGCGAGAACCGCGTCGCATCCGTGCAGTCGAGGAAGTGCGAGCGGCCCGTGGCCACGTTCACCGGCAGATGGTTCCCCGTGGCCGGGTTCGTGCAGAAGACGATGGTGGCCGAGCAAGCCTTGCAGCTCGATCGTGGGGCGTCAGGGTCGATTTCGTACTGGGTCGGTTCCTTGATGGTCGCCATGGTGCCTTTCCTAAGCGCTCGCTGAGCGCGAATTCCTGAGAGCGTGGACGAGCGGAGACAGCTTCGCATGTTCCGCGAACGCCTCCGGGTCCGAGAGGTGCAGGTAGGCCATCGTCTGGTGAATCGACGAGTGGCCGAGGATGCGTTGCAGCCGGTAGATGTCACCGCCGCCGCGGAGGTACAGCGTCGCGAACGTGTGCCGGAACGTATGAGGCCCCACCTTCCGGCCGCTCACGCCCGCTTCGGCGATGACCGCTCGCACCCGGTGGGTGAGCGTCCGGACCGCCATCGGCCGGGCACCGAGCCCGCGCCGCCCATGGCGCCAGGTGAAGATCGGCCCGCCCAGCGGAGCGATCCGCATCAGCGCTTGCAGCGCCGCCGGCGTCAGCGGCACCCGCCGCTGGCCCGTCTTTCCCGAGACCAGCGCCCCACCCGCTTCCAGCGCTTCGACCGTCAAGCTTGCCAGCTCGCCGATCCGCATGCCCGTATCCAGCAACACCGCCACCGCGGCGTAGTTCAGCGGGTCCCGCTCGGCGCTCGCGAGGATCAGCCGCAGTTCCCCGTCCGAGAACACTCGCGGCAGCACCCGCCGTTGGCGGGGCGGCTCTACCGAGCGGGCGGGCGAGGGCTCGCCCGTCTGCCGCTCATGCCAGGCGTACAGCGCCCGGATCGCCCGCAGCCAGTTCCGCGCCGACTCCGCGCTCGGGGCCGTCGCGATGTAGGCCGCGATCTCCGCCGGCGTCGCCCGCCCGGTGACGGTGGCCACGAAGGGGCCGAGGACGTACCGATACCAGTCGAGCGTGTTCGGGCTGAGCCTGAGCGCCCGCCCCCGGGCGAGGAACCGAGCATAGAGTTCCGCCGTGTGAGCAGGTTGAAGCGGCATGGTCGGATAGTCGGCGCTCATCGGTACTTGACCACCGCGCCGAGCGCGCCGCCAGTGTAGCGCCGCTTCCGTTCTTCGAACGACTCTGCGGCCGGGGCTGACGGCCGGGAGGAAGGGGCCGTCAGCCCCGGCGTCTGCAGCAGCCGGTAGAGCCAACCGGCAGGGTTGCGGACGACCACCGCGTCGACGCGCTCCAGGTGAGCAAGCGCGGCATCGCAAGCGTCCGCGCCGAACTGGGCGACCCAGGCGTTCGGCGAGGTCACGCCGGCGTTAGCCAGGGCTGTCACTATTCGTGACACCTCCGCCTCGCGCGGGACTTGAGTGATGGTGGTGGTGGGCCCAGCTAACGAAGAAGGATCTCTCTCAGGATCAGGATCAGGATCATCACCACCATGTGTGCCGTTTCCGAGTCTGAGGGGTGTCACTAAAAGTGACAGGTCGTAAGCCGCCGAGATCGCGTGTGCGGCCCCCGCCCGGTTCGGTTGGTGGACCGTCAGGAACCCGGCCTCGACAAGCTCGGCTTCGGCCACGATCAGCCGAAAGCGGCTTAGCCCGCAGACCCGCGCAAGCGCCGTCTGCGACCCCTTCCAGTAGACCCGTCGGTTCCCGTCCCCGCCCACAACAGGGCGGCCGTGGCGATACAGGTGCAGCACCAGCCGCACCGCGGCCGGATTCGCCGGGGCGATGATCTCGTCAACAACCCAGTCGGGAAGTTCCACTAAGCCGAGAGCCTAGCGGATTCCTTCCATTAGCGTCAACCCCCGCCCTAGGCGAGCACAGGGCGCTTCCATCGGCCCCGGCCAGGGCGGTACTGAGCGGCCAGCGCCGCAACGTCAGGCTCGAAGAGCAACACGACCCGCCGGTCGCCTTCGTGGTCCACACTCCGGATCAGCCCGGCATGGTACCAGTTTGAGAGCGTCGTCACCGGCACGTTGTACTTCGCAGCGGCGCGGCTCAGAGGGATCGCGTTCATCCGTTCTAGTGTATCCGACGGGCGTCTGTAGGTCATCCTACCATTTCCCTCCCCTTCGAACAGTTGTTCTGGCGACCCCGAGCGGATTCGAACCGCCGATCTCCACCTTGACAGGGTGTCAAGGTTGAAAGTGGTAGACGGCTTCGCATGGTTCCAACGCCGCCCCTCCCCCTGACGCACGCCCCGCGTTCGCTCGGCATGGAGGGCTGCCGCGTTTCGTTGTGCGATCGCACGACAGATGGCCATGGTCCGCTGCGGCGGGGCGATAGAACTCCGGCGACCGCGCTCCCTCCCCGGCCCTTCCGCGCGGTCGCCTCCGAAGTGCGGGGGCCGGCCTCCAACCGCCACCACCGGCGCGGCCCCCAGGGGGAGGACGAGGATCGCCCGCTTCGCGGCAGAGTTAGTCCCGTCACGGACGTGCTCCGGCCCTCCAAGCCCTGCGGGGCGGCCCCGGGGGCGGCGGGACTGTTTTGGTGTGCCCTTCGTCGTCTCCCGCTCGCCCCCCGATGCCGCAACGGGCCGGCCGGTAGTTCCGCGGCTGGCCGTGGCCTAGTCGCTGCGGCGTGGATCGTCCTGCGGGCCGAGTGACGCGCCGGGAGACGGCGCAGGGGATGGCCGCCTGTAGGCGGGGCTGTCCGCTGCGGCGGGGAGGACGCCGGGGGCCCCGACCCCGGCTATCCTGATCGGCTGCGGCCGGGCGACGGCTGGCCGCAGCGGCGGCACTGCGGCTGTCGCCTCCGAGGACGCGCCTGCCCGGAGGTCGCCCGGGCGCGGCGTGGGAGATCACCCACGCGGGTCTTCTCATTTTAGCCCCCACCCCTTCCCCGCAAGGGTGGCTCGCCAGGGCTCTCGCCCCGGCCTGCGGGCCGCTCCGCTTCGCTACGCCCTTGCGTGGCGGGGGCCTCGGGGGCTCTTTGGGGAGTGCCCGCTTTTGGGTGTTGGGGGTTGTTGTGTTTCGTCCTGTTCGTTCGGCTTCGTCTTGCCCGGCCGGTTGGGTGTGGTTGCGTTGTTCGCGGTGCCGGGGTCCGTTCCTCGCGCCGGTTTCGGTGGCGGCCTGGTCGTTTCCGGTTTGCGGCTTCTGCGCCTCGCCGCCGTGTCCCCGGGCGGGGGGCGCGGTGTCGTCGGTCGTCTGCGGTTGCGGCCGGTGCTGCCCTGGGGGGCCGGGGCCGTCGGTCTGGTAGTCGTGTCCGGGGCGGGCTTCGGCCCGTTCCCGGTTCCGTCGCATGTCCACCATGCCGATTCGTTTCTCCGCGCGCGATCCTCGATGGGCCGACAGACGCAGGTACTTTTTCCCTCCCGTAGGTTCAAGCTAACGCGCCGCACCCCCCACCTTGATCGCCTGTAGGCGGGTCGTTTTGGCTGCCGGGGACCCCCGACCCCGTCAACTCCGCTGCGCTCCGGGCGCTCGGGCCAGCCTCGCACGGTTGGCGCCTGTAGGCGGGTCGTCCGGGGGGCCCCGACCCCCGTTCATGGTCGCCTGCGGGCGGGCGATCGCCGGGAGCGCTTCAGGGCCGCGCCCCGGACCCCTGGCCCATGCCGGACGCCCGCGCGTTGCGACTGGGCGCCGGGCTAGTGGTGTGGGCGTGCGCGCCCCCCGTCCCGTTCGCTCCAAGCCTTACCGGGGGCCTAGAAGAACTGCTGTTCGGGCCGCCGGGTCCCTGCACCCGTCGGCCCTCTCCCTCTCTTTGTCTGGGGGCTACGCCAGCCGGGCGCGCGCCAGTGTCCTCCCGATGGTCGGCCCGGTTCCCGGCTCCGCTGCGCTCCGCACTTGCGCGTCCGCTTCGCCGCCCGTCTCCCCCGGATGGCTGTCGCTCGGGCGTGGCGGGGGTGGGGCGCCGCTCTCCCGCCTGTTTCGTCTGGCGCTCTGGGGGTGTTCCCGTGCTTGTTCGCTCTTGCTGGTCCTGTGGGGTTCTGTTCGGCGTCTGGGTCGTGTTCGTGTTCCTTGGGGGCGCTGGCGCTGTCTTCTGCCCTTGCTGTGGGGCGTGCGTGGCTCTGCCTGGGGGCCTCGGTTTCTTCCGGCCGGGGGGTGCGTCGTGACCTCCGCGGCTGTTGGTTGGGTTGGCTTCGGTTCTCGCTCCGGTCTGCCCGCTCCGTCGTCGGGGGTCGTCCTGGGGGCGGCGCTCGCGTCGGGCGCGTCGTCTCTGCCCTCGGTCGCCCGGTCGTCCCGTTCGTGGTCGGGTTGGTCGGCCCGGTGCCTGTTCGCCTCCCCGGTGCGCGCTCGCCGGTTCGCGGCCCGGTGGTCGGGTCGCTCGGGTTGGTGCCTGGTCTCCCGCTCGCCGTCGTGCTCCTGCTGCTGGGTCGTCTCGGTCCCGGTCTCGGTGCCGTCCCGGCCGGTGGGGGCGTAGCCGTGTGGGGGCCGCCGCCTCTCTGCCCGGTTTGCGGGCGTGTCGCCGTCTCCTGGTCGTCGGTCCCGCTTTGCGGCCGGTGCCGGCGGCGGCTGGCCCGGCTCCCGCGCCCGTGCCGGCTGGCCGCCCTCCGGCTCGCTCACGCGCGGCCGGCCGCTTCGGCGGCCGGCGGTCCCCGCCCCGGCCAGCTTTCGCTGGCCCTCTAGCCCCCCAGGACGAAAGGTTGGTGTGCCATCGACCCCTTGTTCTAATCGCAAGAATCGTGGTAGAATAAACTCAGGAACTTAGAAAGGAATCGGAGAAATGAGCAAGGAAAACTGTCAGGTTCAAATCACCCTTCGCGCGGACAGCGCCCCGATGGTGAACATCTACGCCGAAAGCGCGGCGGACGCGCTCGGAATCATGCAGGAAATCGAGGCCATCGGCCTCAGTACCACGCTCGCCCTCTGGACATACGAAATCCGCCGCCTGAGCGCGCCAGCACCCGCCACGGTGGGGCCAATCACAGCCGCCCAACTGACCTCCATGGCCGCCACGCCGCTGGACACCGAACCGGCGCCCGACAAGCCCAAGGCCGCGCCCCAGCACCAGAATCGGAAGCCCGTCGACGACTTCGACCCCGACGACCCCCACCAACCCGTCTGCCCGAAGCACCGGAAGACGATGGCGTACCGCGAAACCCGGTGGGGCACCGAATACGAATGCCGCAGCAGCGACAACGACGAAGCCCGCGGCTACTGCCGCTGGATCCGCGACGACAAGGGCATCCGTCGCCGCCCGACGCGGGTCGAACTCGACGCCGCCAAGGCCGCCAACCGGCGGGGCGAGGCGGTGTACGAGTGAACTGCCCATCGTGCGGTAGCGGCCGTCTCCGCCTGATCCCCATGTGGACGCTCACCGACAGCGAACACCGCCGGGACGCCCGGCTCTCCGGGGGCCTCTACCGGTGCGAACTCTGCCGCGCCGTCACCAGCGGGAACGAAGCCCGCGAAGTCGCCTGAACCGTCGCCGCCCAAGGGCCGGGGAAAACCCCGGCCCGCCACTCTCCGAAGGAGGAGAACCATGAGCCACGTATCCACCCTCGCCGAGGCCAAGATGAACCGCATGAGCCAGGACGACGAACGCGCCGACGAATGGGCCGAGGAGTGGAGCGGCCCCGACACGCTGCAGGCAATCGCCCGCGAAGTCACAACCATCATCATCGCCGCCACGGCGCCGAACGTGGGCGACAACCAAACCGAACTCCGCTACGTGCTCCGCCAGTTCTTCGCGGGCTTCCCGCCCGACGGGATCGCGGCGGTCGCGGCCGGGCTCGACATCGCGCCCACCCTGGACGACTTTCTCGCCACCTACGACGGCGCCAACGACGACCGCCGGGACGCCGCCCGCGACGACGCGCACCTGGACGGCCGCGAGTGAGCGACAACGACCTCGACGCCGAAGCCACGCTCCGCTACCGGCCCCGCGCTTACTGCCCCCGTTGCGGCCGGCTCGGCATCTGCCGGCGGGGCGACCTCGAATGGTGCCGCGAGTGCGCCTACGAAGTCGGCCAGCCCCTTCGCCCCCACCACCGCCTCACCGCCGGGTACGCCGTGCCCCCCGGCACCCGGAGGGAGCAACCATGACCCTCGCCCTCCAGGTCACCCTGATCCTCGCCCCGTTCGTAATCGCCGGTCTTGCCCTCTGGCAGGACCGGCGCGGACACTAGCCGCATGGCCGTCACCCTCTCCGGCACCCTCTCCGCCCACCAGAAACTCCCCTCTGGCCGCAAGCCCGTCCTCACCGTCACCGCTACCTCCAAGCGCGGCCAGCTCGAGACGCTGCGATGGACCCGCTACTACTCCGGCGCAGAAGCCGACATGTTCGCCGCTTGCGTCGTCGCCAACGATGGCGCCCTCATCCGCGCCCGCGTCGACACCGCCGCCGGCCGCGTCTACACCAGCCGGGTCACCAACCCCGGCAGCGGCTCCACCTACAGCAGTTGGGTAGCCATGCCCGCCGGCTACGACGCCACCACCACCGCCAACTGCTCGATCGGCATGGCCTACAACCCCACGAGCAACGAGATCGCCCTCGCCTGGGTCCGCAACTCCCGCCTCGGCGTCTTCGTCTCAATCAGCGTCGACGGAGGCATCACCTGGGGCACCCCCACCATCCAATGCAGCGCCGCCTCCACCGGCTGGGGCGCTGCCATCGCCTACAACCCCTCCGGCAACATCGCCCTCTTCTGGGTCAACAACGCCAACAACGTCCTTCGCGTCCGCCGCACCGCCGGGGTCTGGGAGGGAGTCGCCGGCACCGTCTGGACCAACGCCTGCTACGCGCTCTCGCTCGCCGCCACCCACGACGGCGCCGACTACGGCCTCATCGTCGCCGGCCGCCTCACCAACTCCGCCGGAGAACCCCGCCTCTGGACCTGCAACTTCGGAGACGGCGGCCTCTACGGCTCCGGCTCATGGTCCGCCCTCGCCGAAATCCAGGAGAACTACAACACCACCGGCACCACCACCATCCCCTTCAACCTCTCCTCCGGCGCCGCCATCGTTGGCTCCTACCCCGTCGTCGCCTACGCCCACCGCGAAACCATCCTCCAGCCCCCCGACAACCTCGCCCGCATCACCCGCCCCGCCTACGGCTACGGCTTCGACGACCCCTACTGGACCCGCGAGCACCCCGCCGAACCCTCCAGCGCCTTCGGCGTCGCCCTCTGCTGGCGCGGCAACGCCGCCTGGATGGTCACACCCTCCGGCGTCTGGTACGCCACAACCGGACAAAGCCTCAACCTCTCAGACAGAATTCTGACCTGTAAATACCTTGTGGCCACAGAGAAATCGCACATAACGCTCGAACTCGACAACCACGACTCAGTCCTCAGTCCTCAGTCCTCGTCCCTCTTCCCCGGCGCCACCATCACCCTCCAGCCCGGCTACAAGTCCGGCGCCAGCGACGCCGCCGAGTACGGCGTCACCCTCGACTTCACCGTCGACCGCATCACCTACCGCCACCGCAACGACGGTCAGCTTGTCGCCATCGTCGAGGGTTCCGGCCCATGGGAAGCCGCCGGGCGCGACCACATCAGCCAGGTCTACCAGATCACCGGCTCCACGCGAGCCACCCTCTTCGGCAAGTTCGCCGCCCGCGCCGGTTACGCCGCCGTCCAGGCCGGAGCGCCCCGCGCGCCGTCGACCAACTTCACCGACACCAGCCCCGCCTTCGCCGTCGCACCAGGACAGTCCCACGCCGACGCCCTCCGCGCCCTCCTTGCCCCCACCTCAGACTTCGTCCGCCCAGACCGCGCCGAGTTCCGCATCATAGGCACC
>JAHFUQ010000084.1 GCA_023265045.1 Acidimicrobiia bacterium | reverse complement strand
GACAGCAGCAGCAGCTTCATCGACGGCATCGCGGGCGATCTCCTGGTAGGTGGTGGCGACCCGGCGCCAGCGGTCGAGCTCGACGCGGTGGGTGGCGACGTTGGCGCGCTCGAGCTCGAGCCGGGCCGCGGCCCCGGCCAGCGCCACCTCGGCCAGCCGCCGGGCGTCGGCGCCGGCGATCGCGGCATGCGCCAGCCAGGCCACCAGCGCGACGATCGCGAGGGCCGCGCCAGCAGCGGCGACGATGGCCGCGATCGCCATGTCAGCTCGGGAACGCTGGGGGCTTGTTGGCGACCGCCAGCGCGGCAGCGATCTGCTCGGGCGTCGCCGTCGATAGGTCCACCGTCGAGCGGTTGGGCCACAGGGCCCACATCACGCCGCCCATCCCGACCTGCATCGCGGCGGCCACCGACTGCGCGTCGCTCATCCCCGCGGCCTTGGACCCGAGGATCGCCAGGATCGCCGCGATGCCGGTGCCGAGCCAGATGGCGTACTTGCCGGTCCGCAGCCGCTTGAACCGCGCGCCGGCGGCGATCAGCAACGAGCCGACCACGAACAGGACCGCGTAGGCCCAGCCCGTCTTGAGCCACAGGCGGACGCCGTCGAAGGCCTCGCTCGGAGCGGCCACCGGATCGGCCGGCGCCGGGAGCGCGGGCTTGTCGGTGGAGGCCCCGGGCCCGGCGACCGCGGGCTGGCCGGCGTCCACCGCGGCCGCCAGCTCGGCGGCGGCGCGCGCGGCGCCGGCGTCCTCGGCCTGGACGAGCGCGGTGTGGAGCAGCATGGCGACGGCGAACGCGACGGCGAACGCGGCGACGAGCAGGTAGCGGAGACGGACGGGCGAGTAGTTCATGGCGGGTCACCTGGGAGCAGGGGTTGAGGCGCCGGGCCCGAGACGCGCACCGCGCCGAGCCGGCTGATGGTCGAGAGGGCGCCGCGAACCTCGGCGAGGCCGGTACGCAGGTCGACGATCGCGGCGTGGTCCTCGAGGCGGGTCGTCTCCCGCTCGCCGGCGACGCCGCGGGCCTCGGCACCAGCCAAGAGCTTCTTCGTCGCGTAGATCGCCACCGGGCCGATCGTGGCGGTCAGGAGCCCAACCGCGGCGAGCAGCCAGGCCCAGCGTCGCTCCATCCGGGCCGCGCGCTTCTCGGCGCGCGAGGCCAGGTCGGCCGCCGCAGTCGCGGTGGCGGTAGCGGACTCCGCCTCCGCCCGGAACTCGCGCAGCGCCTCCCAGCCTCGGCGGTCGGCCGCCTCGCGCTCTGACTCGCGCGGGAGCGAGCCCTGGCCGCGCGACTCGGCGTGGAGCGCGAGCTCGTCGTAGGTGTCGTCGAGGTCGGCCACGGTCACCGCCACAGCCTGAGGCGCTCGATACCGCCCTCGAAGTGGGTCGACTGGGTCAACGGGTCGCCGAACGTGTACCGGCAGCCCGGGTAGATCCTGGGGACGCTGACCGGCACCCGCCACGCGCCGGTGGGCACGACGGGGCCAACCGTCGAAGGTGCGCTCCCGGTCTGCTCGAGCGCCGGCGCGGCGTCGCCGTCGGCGTTCCAGGCCAGGGCGTACGTGATCTCCGCGTTCCGCTCGATGTTGTAGCCGCCGAGCTGCACAACCAGGGTGCCGGCCGCGTCGTAGATCTGAGCGTCGGTGTCGTAGGGTCCCGAGACGCCAGCCCCGCCCTGGCCGCTGGGGTCGCTGATCTGGATCAGCAGCCGGCCAGCGTTCACCACCGCCGGGTCGGTGTCCGTTGAGAAGAGATACTGGTCCTCGAGCGCGTAGGTGTCGTCGATGTAGCTGAATGCGACCAGCTCGACGCGGCCACACCGCGGATCGTAGTACCCGGCGGCGTTGTCGATGTAGTAGTTGGACGCGGCCCGGTCGACGAGCGTGCCGCGCTGGGTCTGGTACTCGGTGAGCAGCCCGCGCTCGAGCTGGGCGAACGTGGCGTAGATCGCGGCGCCGTTGTCCACGATCTCCAACTCGTAGCGGACGTTGACCGAGGTGAACTGCGACACGACGGCCACCCGGGTCCACTCGCTCGTCGCGGTGGCCGACACGAGACCGATGACGGTCGCGGTGTCGGCGTCGACCGCGCGCAGCTTGATGGCCACGTCGGCGCCGCCGGCCCGGCGCACGAAGACCGAGTGATAGTGGACCTGGTTCGACTCGACGGCCTTGGTCTGGTAGATGCGCGCGTTGCCGGCCGTCGCGGTCAGCAAGGTCGCGCCGGTGAACCCGCTCGGGTCCTCGAACGCCGAGGCCCCGACGCCGGCCGTCGCGGTCATCGTGATCTTGGTCCAGTCCGCGTGCGTCAGATCGTCGGTTCGGGTGAACAGGTTGCGCTTCTGGCGGCCTGTCGTTTCGCACAGCCCTCGCGAGAGGTACACCCCGAGCTGATGCGGCGAGATCGTCGCCGCCGGATGGAACAGGTGCGGGACGTGGACGAGCCCGGTGCTCTGCGCTGACCCGTGAAGATGCTGCACGCGCTCGCCGAAGCCGGGCTCGTAGGCCACGCGCGGCGAGCAGGTCGACTTGCGGTCGTAGCGAGCGAACGCGGTCGGCACGCGCGCCGTCGTGTCGAGCCGGTTCAGGGCGGCGAGGTCGAACGCCTCGGCCTCGGCGCCGGTCAGGACCCCGCACCACGCGATCTGCAGCAGCTCACAGTCGAACAGGTACGGCGACCCGCCGAGGCGGAAGGCGCTCGCGCTGACCTTCGAGCCGGCCGGCATCGTCACCTCGGCGCCCGCCGCGCGCAGGCCGAGGATCTGCGCCTTGCCGGTGGTGAGGTTCATCTTGAAGGCCCACCACTGGGGGCTCCCGTCCGCGAACCCGTCGACCTCGGCCGTCCCTGACGCGGGCGCCACCGCCGACGCGGTCGTGGTGCCGTCGCCCACGTTTAGCTCGGGCCGCCCGGTCGTCGTGATCCACACGTCGTATCCGACCTGGTTGTAGCCGGCCTTCTTGCCGAGCCACCCGCGCGTTCCGCTCGGTGCGCGGAGGAGCCGCCCGTAGAACACCCACGTCAACGACTGGGTGAGGTCGTAGGCGGCAGCGTTGAGGAACGTCATGTAGCGCAGCGTGTCGCCGCCGGCGAACTCGATCGCGTCGGTGCCGATCATCGACGAGCCGTCCCACACGGGGAACGTCGCCTGATAGCGCGGCGCGTGGAGCACCGCGAAGGTGTTGGCGCCGGTGCCGGCCTGGTTTCCGCTCGCGGCGGTGAACTTCCAGATTTCGGCGAACGTGCGCCCGCAGATGGCGGTCGCAGCGGCAACGGTCGAGGGGAGGACCTGGACTGACGGCGTGGTCAGATCGAGGTCGAGCGTGGCGATGCGATCGCGAGAGGGCGCCGGGCGTCGAGGACGGGCCCGGTCGACCACGCGGTTGCGGATGCGGCCGGGCTGCATCGGCTTAGCCCTCGTGGATCTCGATCGGGTGGACGTGCAGCGCGATCGTGCTGGCGGCCAGGGTGCCCTTGCCGATGCCGATATGGCTGTAGAGCCCAGCCACGAGCTCGAGCACCTCGGCGAAGAACTTGGAGGTGGACAGGCTGAGGTCGTAGCCCTTGTTGACGGGCGCGAGCAGGACCGCCTTGTCGAGCTTGCTGTGCCAGCCGAACCAGTACGCCCCGGTCAGCGCGCGGGCGGTGGCGTTCTCGCCGGCGATCACGACCTCGACGGCCAGTGGCCCGAAGCGATTCGTGAAGCCGAGCGCCACCATCGTGGCCTGGGTCGGCGGGTCGAGCGCCACCGCGGTGGCATCGAGGCCGGTGACCGGGGGCAGCGCGGTCAGGATCTGGGCGGTGCTGGTGCTGCTCATGGCGTCCTCACTGGAAGTTGATCGTCACCAACGCACCGCCGAAAATGTTGGCGGCGTTGTCGCAGTGAGCCTCGAGCCAGACGGCGTTGTCGGCCTCGATCGCGTAGTCCAGCGTCTCGGTGAACGTCTCCCACTCCGCGCCCGTCGCATCGCCGGCTGGGATCAGGCCCAGACCCGCCGCGATGGTGCCCGCGACCAGGTTGCGCTTGTAGGTCCGGCACGTGATCGTGCCGGCGCCGGCGCGGTTGTAGCCGTACACGACCTGCTCGAGCGTGGTGCCGATGGGGACGCGCGGGATCGGGGCCACCAGCGTGGTGTCGGCCGAGAACGTCCACTGGCCATTGCCGAGGATGCCGCCACCGCCCGCGAGCGGCTGCCAGGATGCCGCGGGGATCGGGATCACGATCGAGCCGTGGCGGGCGCCGACGATCATGTCCTGCATGTCGTTGATATCGAGCGACCTGATCGGCGCGGCCGGGACGTAGGTAGTGTTGCGGCTCAGCGGCAGCATCAGATGGCTCCCATCGGCCCGCCGTCGCACACGCTGCCGTCGCTGTCGCAGAGCAGCGACCGCGACGTGATCGCGTAGGCGTGGGTGTGGGCCGGCTTGATCGTGCGCATAGTCGTATTGGCTCCGAGGAGGTCCGCGGCCCCGGGGAGCCCGGGGGCTCTGAGCGCGTACCAGTGGAAGGCTCGGCGACTTCGCGGCGCCCTGACAAAAAAGTCATCGAAGGTCGCGTCGAGATCGCTTCCAATGAGGGCCATCGTCGACATCGCGGCCACGCCGACGTTCTCGGGCGCCGCCATGCCAGCGCCGACGATCAGCGCCGAGGACATCGAGTTGAACCCGATCGTCGACCACCGCAGGGTGTAGTCGCCCGCGGCCGCGCCCTTCGTGACCCGGAGGTAGTGGACCACGTTCGTCGTGGGCGTCTCGACGACCGTGAACGCCGAGAGAACCCCGGCCTTGAGCTGCTGCCACCCGATCTTGTAGATGCCGCCCTCGAAGCGCACGCCGAACCACAGCGAGTCGTTGGTCCGGCGGTTGTGCATGAACAACCCGACCGTCGAGAACGCCGGCAGCGACGTCCACGAGACCTTCACCTGCGCCAGCAGGTCGGTGGTGTCGTCCACCGCCAGCCGCGCATGGCACGGCGACAGGGTGCCGCCAGGCGGGGGCGAGTAGCGGAGATCGGAACCGGCCGCACGGTGCAGCACGAGCGCGCCGCCGCTCGCCGTCCACGAGCCCGCGGGCTCGAGGTGCCAGCGTTCGGTCTCGAGGGTCGCGAAGGAGTCGGCTACGTGCGGTGAGAACTCGATCAGCTCGACGTCGTCCGGGGCCAGGTCGAGCGGCCCGGAGAGCGCCTGGCGGATCTGGGGGGGCGCGTAGCCGTTGTCGCGGCTGAGCTGGGCCACGATCCGGGACCGGCGTGTGTCGAGCGGCGTGCGGTCATTCGACGGCAGGCCGGCCAGCTGCTCCCAGGGCCCGATCGTGTCCGCGTAGGCCCGGTGCGGCAGGCCGTTCTGGCGCAGCTCCTCCGCGCGCGCAGCGGCTAGCCCGAGGGCCTGGCCGGCCACGTTGATGAACTTGGCGATGTCAGACCCCGGGTTTCGCGACCAGGGAGCGCCGGGCGGCGACAGCGCGCGCAGCGCGATCACGCCGTTCGGCTGGTGCACGGTCATCCTCTCCCAGACCGCGGACACCTCCTCGGCCGACATCTCGTAGTCGGTGACCTTGAGCTGGTCGATCACGCCGCTGAAGCCGTTGACCCAGGTGCCGGCCACCTTGCGGGCGCCGACCGAGGTGTGCCCGGTGGTCCCCCCGCCGATGTCACCGTCGGCCGTCGACACCTCGGCGAGCAGCCTGTCGTTGGCGTAGTACCGGCACACCACCTCCGTCGTCGACACCCGCCGCCGGGTCGCGGTGAGTAGGATCTCGGCAGTGTCGCCCGGGTGCTGGTACACGCCCGGCATCACCGCCGCAAGGGTGCCGGCCGCGGACATCCACAGCCACCGGACCTCGACGTTGCCGCCGCCGGCGTCCGCGAGCTCGAGGCCCCAGGCGTAGTACTCGGAGGCCGAGCCGTCGAGGCCTCGGCAGACCACGCACGCCGGGCCGGTCGCGTTGGTGAGGTCGAACGCGAGCAACACCTGGATCGTGACGTCGCGCTGCAGGATGCTGTCGCCGGCGGCGGCGTCGGCCGCGGTCCAGCCGTCGAGGTCGGCCGCCACGTAGGTGTAGCCGCCGCCGGTCCAGCTCGGATCGAGCACGCGGGCCGGGCGCGACAACCCGGTGACCACGGCCAGGTCCTCGAGCGTGCCCTGGGTGTCGCTGGGTGCGACCCCATCGGGCTCGGCGAACGGCAGGAGGATGACGGTGCGCATGGTGGGGTCCTACGGCAGCAGGCCGATGTTGGCGCCGGCGCCGCCGTCGACCAGGCGGCCGGGAGCGTGCGGCGGCCGGTCGCGCAGCGGCACGATCGCGATGTGCATGTCGGCGGCGCCGCCGGTCGACAGGGCCATGGTGCCGGCGTTGGGCACCGCGGTGATCGGCGCCTCCACGACCACGAACCACCGAGCGCCGCCACCGCTCGCGTTGCTGGTCTTTTGGGCGGCGACGGTCTGCGCGCCGGCCGGTGGATAGCTCGGCTCGAGCCCGCCGCCGCTGCCCAGCCATAGGCCCAGCAGCAGGCCATTGGGGTCGAGCACGGTCGCCGCCGGCGTCGAGTGCAGGCTCACACCGCTGGTCGAGGTCTGCACCGCGACGCCGACGAGGTAGCCGATCGAGCCGCGGCGGTAGACCACCAGCACGCCGGCGGCGTCGTCGCCGCCGTCTGAGGCCGCCAGCGTCGGGAACGCCTCGCGAGCCGTCGCGCTCTTGGTCCAGGCCTGCCAGCCGCCCGAGCTCCACCGGACCACCCAGCCGCCGCCGGTCGGGGTGCCAAGGGTCGCGCCGTACGCGACCAGCAGCAGCACGTCACCATCGGCGACCAGGTCGAGCAGGGCGGCGTCGGTGAAGTCGAGGCTGCCGCCGCCGCCAGAACTGAACTCGGCGGCGCTCTCCCCGATCCGCTGCAGGATGCTCGCCACCGGTCACCACTCCCTGTGCGCGAGCACGCGCTTCGGCGTGATCAGGTAGACGGTGGTGTCGAACGGGAAGGCCGGGTCATCCGCGGCCACGTTCGCCACCGGCTCGACCGTGCTCGCGTCGCGGACGCCGGCGACGCCGGTCGCGACCCTGGCGATCGCCGACAGCCGCAGGTCACCCTCCCACGAGCCATAGAGCGCGCTGGGGTTCGCGGTGCCCAGGCTGTCGAGGTGGGCCAGCAACGCGTTGCGCACCGGGTCGACCAGGTGCCCGCCGCTGTAGACGACGTCGGTCGCGACCGGGTTGAGGTCGGCCCCGGTGTAGTCGGTCGGCTGCTGCTCGAGCACGACCGCGTCGGTGCCGCTCAGCGACTCGATCACGTACTGCCGGCCATCCCCCAGGCCGGCCACGTCGGCGATCACGATCCGCCCGGCCGCGGCCATGGTGTCGGGCCGGTCGGCAGCGAACTGCAGCGTCCGCGTCGCGGGGGTCCAGGCGAGGACCGCGAGTGGAGTCTGGTCGACCCAGTCCCAGGCGTAGGCCGGCGCGCCGTTGTCCTGCACCGTCACCTCGAGACTCGTCGGCTGGGCCAGGACCTCGAGCACTCGCAGCGCCTGGACGCCGGTCGGCCGCTTGAGCTGCAGCGCGGCGAGCAGCGTGGCGCGCTCGGAGGGGTTGAGCAGCCGGTCGGCACCCGAGCCCGCGTGCAGCGCGGCGACGTCGACCGTGCCAAGGCCCTGGCGGTTCGGGTAGCAGTAGGCCGTGGTGACGCCCTCGAGTGCCCGCGACCAGGCGACGTAGTCCGGCTGGGCCCCTCCGAGCGGCGGCGTACGGAAGCGCGTCACGATCCGGTCGCTCCACTCCTCCTCGCTCTCCTGGTCGTCGCCGCCCTCGGAGATCGTGAGCTGCAGCTCGGCCGCCTCCTCGAGACCGGTCGGCGGCGCCACGAAGGTCAGGATCTCGTTTGCGGCCAGCCGGCAGGCCGCGCCGGTGTCGATCGAGATGACGTCGACGTCCGCGGTCGACTGGGCGGTGACCGTCTGCGTCCTGTTGATGGCGAAGCGGAGCCCGGAGCTGTGCACGAGCTCGTCGCCGAGCGTGACCGGACGGTCCACGACGTCGTTGTTGGTGACCCGCAGCGCCGTCGCCTTGCGGGCCACGGTCGCGGTCTTCCGCGGCACGCCGGCCACGAAGCCCCACGCCGCCAGCGCGGCGCCGGTGGCGGTCGCCGGCGACAGGTCGAGCCGGACGCCGTCGATGTGCTGGTGGTTGCCGTGCGCGCCGGCGGCCAGCACCTTGGCGAAGAGCGCCGGGAACGACGTGCGCGAGACGTCCTGGTCGGGGAAGAGCGCCTTCAGCAGGGCGATCAGCACCTCCACCAGCTCGTCGATGTTCGGGATCGTGAAGGCCATCGGTCATCCTCCAAGGCGGGGCAGAGCCGTCTCGACGAGCTGCCCGGTCTCGACCAGGCGATAGGTGGTGCGGCCATCGACGCGGCCGGCGCTGGTCTCCTGCGCCTGCACGATCACGTCGCTCAGGAACTGCTCGTCAACCAGCAGCCCCATCGCGCGGCGCACCTCGGCCGCGGTCGCCGGCCCCGGCGCGGCCGCGAAGCGGTCACGGTCGTGCAGCAGCGAGCCGATACCGTCGTCGCCCCAGAACTCGGCGAAGTGCACCGCGAGTTGGTTGAGCACCGCGGTGTCGCCGGTCTCCGTGCGCACCCAACCACCCGAGCCGTCTCGGATCAGGTCCTCGGTCAGCGGATCGAAGGAGAGGTCCCACATGGTCATTCCCCCTTCAGCACGGTGGTGCCGCTGATGTTGGGCATCCCCACCGGAGCGATGGAGCCCGAGCCGCCGTAGGTCAGGGCGTTGAGGTAGTCGCGCAGCGCCTTGACCTCTTCCTTGGTCGCCAGCGCCCCGGCGGTGCCGGCGGCGGTGCGGACCTCCACGGTGCCGTTGTTGCGCAGGTAGACGACCGCGCCTCCGACACTCGCGAAGATGAGGGTTTCGCCGGCGGCGGGCTTGTTGGCCCCGAGGTCGCCGCGGATGGCGTGCGCCGCGGCCTCGTCCCGGGTCGCGATGATCACCGGGTGCCGCGCGTCGCCGACGTTGACGACGATCGCCTCGGGCTTGCCGTTGGCCCCGGGCCGCGCGTAGATGCCGATGCCGGCGAAGACCTCCGCGTCGACCTGCTCGGTGGTCTCGAGGCCCCGCACGCCGGTCAGGCGCCAGATGACCTTCGACGTCGAGGCCACGCCGAACCGCCGGACCATGCCGCTGGCCCGGCGCTGGCCCGGGTCGGTCGCGCCCGCGAGCTCCTTGGCGCTCGGTCCGCTCCTCACGTCGACAGCTCCGTGCCCTTGGGCACCAGCTCGAGCGTGGTGCGCTCGCCGCCGCCGCGATCGCTCTCGTAGCGGCAGGCGGTCACCAGGTAGACGCCCTTGCGGCCGGTCCGCTCGCACTCGACGTGGGCCAGGGTGTCCGGGCAGTAGAGCGTCGGCTCGGTGCCGCCCACGAGCTGGCCGTGCGCCGGCGACAGCACCGTGATCGCCTCGCCGGTCGCGTCGCGCCGCCGCATCTCCTGCGCAGCCAAAGCCCGGGCCTCGGCCACCGATCGGACCGCGCGCTGGATCACCAGGCGCTTCGGCGCGGTGAAGTCCTTGCCCTCGCCGTCGCGGGTGGCCGAGTTGTTCTTCGCCTCGCCGTAGCGCGAGGCCACGGCCGGGCCGTAGTTGCTGGTGGTGCCGGCGCCAGAGCCGACCACCACGATCCGGCTGTAGCGGTCGCCCATGCTGTCCTCGACGCCGATCCCGACGTTCCCCTCGGCCGCCCGCGAGCTCCCCGGCGCCGGGCGGAAGAACGTCCACTGGACGTCCTGCTCGTAGTTGGGCTTGCCGATCACCAGTTCGGTGCCGTCGCCCGCCGACCAGGCGATCAGCCCGGCCTGGTCGAGCAGCTGCTTGATCACCTCCCACCGCACCTGGCCGGGCTCGCACAGGAGCCCGCCCGGCCGTGGGTCGATCCGGACCGGCTCGTTCCCCGCGAGCACGACCTTGCCCCTGCCGCGCAGCAGCTTGCGGTTGCGGGCGTTGCTCAGCGTGACTTTGGTGAACCACGGGTAGACCAGCTTGAGGATGAGCTGCGTGAGCGTCAGACCGCGGTAGTCGATCGCCGGCGCCGACTCCTGCACCAGCCGCCCGCACCGGTCGCGGGCCTCGATCGCGATGACGTCGTCGGTCGGCGGCGACGCCCGCTTGTCGAGGTAGCCGTCGAGCACCACGACGCCGTCGATCGTGATCTTGATCGGCGCGTCCTTGCGGAACAGGTCCCAGGCCTGCCGGCTCCACGGCATCGTGAGCGACGCGGTGTCGACCGGGTCGAGCATCGACGACGTGATCGCGTAGGAGATCCAGTTGGACACCTCGTTGCCGCCGAGCACGACCCGGACGTCGTGCTTGCGCTGGGTCACCGTCACCGCGCCACCTCCGCGACCTGGTGCCGCCTGCAGCGGCGACGCGTCCCGCCGGCGCCGCGCGACGGGTAGGCAGGACCGGCAAATTTGCCGGTCCTGATCGGTCGACGGCGGCCGCTGGACGCGTCGGTCGGCCGACCGCGACCGGTCGTGTCGACCAGGTGGAACGCCTGGCCGATCACCGCTTCACCGCCGGCAGCCGCAGGGTCGTGCCGGCCGGCACCAGGCCCGGGGTGCGAAGGCCGTTGAGCTTGGCGACCTGGCGGGCGCGGTCCTGCGCGTCGCGGGCGCCGTAGAGCCGCGCACACAGCGAGAGCATCGGCTCGGCCACCAGCAGGGTGAAGGAGCTGATCCGCGAGGTCTCCGACGTCACCGCCGACGCCGCCCGCGCGAGCGCGTAGCGCATCACGATCAGGGCGCGGTAGGCGCCCCACTGCCGCGGCTGGGTCAGCGTCGCAAGGAGCGCGTCGATCTGCGCGGTCACCGCTGCCGCCTCGAGGGCGATCGCGCGCGCGTTGGGCTCGGCCTGCGCCGCCCAGGCCGTCACCGCGGCCAGGCAGCTCCCCGGGACGGCGCTGGTGACGCCCACGGCTCCCAGCTCGGCCGTCGCCTTGGCCGCGCGGGCGCCGACCGCCTCGGGGCCGGCCGACACCGCCGAGCCCGCCCCGGCCGGCGTGACCGGCTTCGGCGAGCTGGTCTCGAGGAAGACGCACGACACCCGCACGCACCGCTCCTCGCCCGACACCGAGGCGCCGAGCTCGGTCACCGCCGCCACGTAGGTGCCGACGTCGGGATCGGGGTGGACGAAGAGCTGCTGCTGCACGCCCTGGGCGAGCGTGCGGAACGCCAGCCACCGGGCCTGGTAGGTGGCAGCGGTGAGCTCGTCGCAGAACAGGATCTTGCAACGCGTGCGGTGCAGGCCGCGGCCGCGGTCCTGCAGCACGTGCCCCTCGCCGTTCGACGGCGACTGCACGACCACGTCGCGGCCGATGCCCTCCTCCTCGTAGTCGGTGACCAGGAGGGGCAGGTCGCCGTACTGGGCCACGCCCGACCGCGGCGCCATCAGACACCCCCGGGCTTGGTCCGATGGGCCGCCGCGTTCGCGGTGGCCTTGGCGAGGATGTCCTCGCCGAGCTTGAGCGTGATGCTGATTTGCTGGTTGGCGTTCGCGATGATGTCGCGGACGGACTGCTGCGGAGCGAGGTTGCCGATCACGCGCTCGGCGCTCGGCGCGAAGCCGGCAGCGGCCCATGGGCCTTGGCCCTTTGACCTCATTTTCGCACGCTCGAGCGCCCGCGGAGACACCTTGCCGCCGAGCAGATCGTTGTACGTCTGGTCCTGCAGCGACATCATCGCCGCAGCCTGGTCCCCACTACGGAAGCGTCCGTCGGCGCCGAACATCAGTCCCCAGTGCCGCGCGTCGCGCTCCTTGTTGACCCGGTAGTTGGTGATCGGACTGGTGACCAGGTTGCCGGCGGCCTTGACCGCCTCCTTTGGCTTGCCGAGGTAGTTGGTGATCGTGTTGATCATGTCGACGATGTGCTCGAGCGCCGTGATGAACGCGCTGAGGCGTTCGGGCGTGAAGGCGGCGGCGATCATCAGCTTGACGTTGTTCCAAACCTTCTCGAGCCGCCCCGCGGCCGACTCCTGGTAGGTGGCCGCGTCCCGGTCGATCGCGTTCTTATCCTTCATCAAGGCGATCAGGTCAGTGACCACGCCGCGGTTGCGGGTGAGTAGGTTGTAGGACCGTGCGGCCCCAGCGTCGCCGAACATCCCGATCAGCATCGTCGGGTCGAGCTTCTTCTTCGCGAGGTCGTCGAGGATGTCGAGTTGGTTCCTGGCGTTCTTGATCCCCGTCTTCGGATCCTTGTCGTAGATCTTCACCCCGACCTGCTCGAACTTCTTGGCGTTGCGAATCAGCGAGAGCTGAAGCGCGTTGAGGCCGGTCGCCGCCTCGGCGGCCGATCCGAAGCCCTCGCGGACCACCTGCAACTCCGCCCCCATCTGCGCCAGGCCCTCGACCCCGGTGCCACCCTTGAACTGCTGGCCGCTCGCCGCGATGCTTGCCATCAGTCGGGCCTGCTCGCGCAGCTCGATCTTGCCCGCCTTCCCCTGCTCGGCGATCGCGGAGAATCCGGCCTTGAGGTCCTCGGGGCCGATCTTCAAATTGCTCACCATCACGTCGGCGACGGCTGCGATGTCGTCCATCGAGGCCCCCGTCGCGTTGGTCACCATCGCGAACAGCTCCATGCTCGCGACCGCTCCCTTGGTGTCACCCGTCAGGGACTGGTACGCCGCCGCGGCGCCCATGATCTTCTCGCGCGAGATGCCGCTGGCGCGCGACACCCTGTCCATCTCCGCCCGCACCCTGGCCGTCGTCGCGGCCGTCCCGTGGCCGGCGATCTGGAAGCGGATCAGCGACCGCTCGAGGTCGACGACGTCGGTGACGATCGACGCCAGGCCCAGCCCTCCGCCAATGCCGGCCAGCGCGCCCACGCCTCCCAGGAGGCCGCCTGCGAGCTTCTTGCCGGCGCTGGCGACGTCGCTCTTGATGCCCGAGGCGAAGCCGCGCACGTTCTTCCGCGCGTCCCGGAGGCCGCGCTCGAGCTTGTCCTTGCCGACGGTGATGTCGACGCGGGCTTCACGTGCGCGGCTGGAAGAGGCCATGGGGTTACTCGGGTCCGTCGTATTCGGCGTTGGCGTAGACACCAGGCTCGGGCGGGCGACCTGCCCGCGCGAGCTCGCGCTCGGCGGCGCCGAGCGCCCACCACCAGGTGAGGACCTCGGTGTCGGTCAGGTCGCCGCGACCGAAGAAATCGCGAAGAGGGCCAGCCTGCGTGAGCCGTAGGAGGTCAGCAGGTCGGCTTCGCCTTTTTTTGCGGCGGCCCGGATCGCCCCCGCCTCCTCCTCGGTGAGCGGCGGCGCGGTCGGGCCGAACGGGTCGAGCTCGGCCTCGAGGTCCTGGTAGATGCTCCACAGGGCGAGGAGCTGCACGTCGTCGCAGGCCGCCCACTCCTCGACGGTGGCGAGCGGCTGGGACGGATCGAGCGGGTTGCGCACGGCGATCGCGACGAAGTGCAGGCGCCAGGCCTCGCGCCACTCGGCGTAGCTCTCGAGGACGCCCGGCCCGCCGTCCCGGAGGCCGAAGCGCTCCGCCATCTCGCGGCGGACGAGGACGCGGACCTCGGTCTCCTCGGCGCGCCGCAGCAGCCGCATGGCGCCCTTGACCTGGGTGCGCGGCACCGTCACCTCGCGGTGGACGACGCTGCCCAGCACGGCCTCGACGAGGCCGCCAGCGCGCGCATCGAGCTCGGCCGGCGCCGGCGCCACCCGCGCCGGGCTGGTGGGGTTGAACCGCGCCAGGGTCACAGCGGCTTCCGATCCGACCAGAGGATCTTGACGGTGATGTTGTGCCCGCCCTCGTCGTCGTCGTCCTCTCCGACGTTGGCCACCGTGCACTCCAAGAACTGGGTGCGCGGCCCGTCGACGACCTCGCGGGTGAGGCTGAAGAACTCCTCGGAGTCGAGCAGCGCGACCCAGTCGACCTCGGGGACGCCCTTCTCCTGGTAGACGGTCAGCTCGATGGTGCCGCCGCCGGGCTTGCGGATGACGCCGACCGGCTTCTTCGACCCGCTGCCCTTGGCGTGCTCGGCGTCGCGGTTGTCGGTGACCTTGCCGGTCTTGACCTTCTTGAGCACCTTGTTGCGGGCGCTCGAGCTGTTGATGATGTAGCGGGCGAGGCTGGCGTTCTGGTTGGCCACGGTGGCTCCTCGGGGTCAGGACAGGTAGTTGAGGTGCTCGAAGGCCACCTGGTGGAGCGGGCCGGCGGTCCGCAGCGGCGCCTGGACGAGGACGCGGCCGGCCGGGGCCACCGCCTCCTCGACGCGGATCTGCGGCACCAGGGTCTCGACGTCGCGGAGGTAGCCGAGGCCCCCCATGGTGCGGTCGACCTCGACGCACATGTCCCGGATCCGCTTGAGCAGCGTGGCGTCCGGGTCGGTGAGGCCGCCGTCGAGGACCTCCTGGCGGAACCGCAGCCGGTAGTTGGCGTCGTACTGCTCGGCCCGGTAGGCCGGGGTCCGCGAGTAGGCCAGGTCGGCGAGCAGCTTGTAGGCCACGCCGTTGTCGGTGATCTTGGTCGTCACCAGGCGGCCGCAGCGCAGCCGGGAGCCGTCGAAGCTCGGGAGCAGCGGCGTCACGCCGCCGTCGATCGCGCTCTCCTTCTCCGCGCCGGTGTAGGCGTAGGAGGTCGGCGGCGGGTAGAGCGCGAGCTCGGCGTCGTCGTAGTTGGCGTTGGGCGCCTCGACGCCGAACGCGAACACGGCCGCGGCCGCGGCCATCTCGCTCGGCAGGTTCGGGCACCGCTCGCAGCTCGGGATGACGATCTTCTCCGTGTCGGCGCTGGTCGCGTAGCCCTGCGCGGTTCCAAGGCTGGCGGCGTCGCCCATGAAGACCCAGCGCCAGAACTTCTGGTCGTAGGCCCACATCGCGATCAGGTGCGTGAGGGCGTCGCTGATCGCGCCGGCCGAGTGGATCGAGATCGCGATGGCGCTGTAGTTCTTGTCGACCAGGGCGTCGAGGGCGGCCGTGATGTCGACGGTCCCGACCCCGACGACCGAGGCCGCCGCGGTGACCGTGACGCCCGACGGCTGCGACACGACCTCGTGCACGATGTCGTTGCCGTTGGTGCCGGTGTGGGTCGCGGTCGTGGTCGCGACGTTGGCCAGCACCGCCGAGGTGACCGGCAGGTCGCGGGCGGCGGAGTTGATCTCGGCGTTGATGGCGGCCGCGATGGTGTTCTGCGCGTCGCCCGCGGTCACGCCCACGTTGATGGTGCGCCCGGCGATCCGCAGGACGATGGTCCCGGCCAGGGCCGTGGTGACCACCACAGTGAACGTGTAGGCCGCGGCCACCGCGCCACCGCCGGCCACGGCGGCGATCGGGCAGGCCCAGAGCTCGGGCATGCCGCCGCGGCCGGTGGCCTTGTTGAGCAGGCCCTGCTCGAAGGCCTTGGCCGCCATGAGGGCCAGCTCGGACCCCTGGCCGCACTTGGTGATGGCGTCGGCCACGTCCAGGAGCTGCACGGGGGTCACCGCGGTCGCGGTGCCGGCGGCCGCCATCACGCCGACCAGCGCCACGCGGGTCACCAGCGGGATCAGCGAGCCGCCGACCTTGACGTTCTTGAAGGTGTGGAAGGTCCCCGGCGAGTCGACCGAGGTCGGAACGGTGGTCTGCAGCTGCGTCATCGATCAGCCCTCCTTCACGGGCAGGTTGGTGCGGGCCGGCGCCGGGGCCGGCGGCGAGGGCGGGCC
>JAHFUQ010000221.1 GCA_023265045.1 Acidimicrobiia bacterium | reverse complement strand
CCGCGCGGACCCCGCATGGCGGTGCCGTCACCGTGACGCGGGCGTCGGGCCCGGCCGTCGCCGGCCGTGCCTGGCCCCCGAGCACGGTCGCAAGGGCCAGGCCGGCGGCGAGCGAGCACCGCCCGGCCGGACCCCGAAGGGTCAGTCTCAGCTGGAGGTCAACCCCACGATCGGCTGGTTGAGCCTGATGGCGCCGGTGGAGCCGAAGAACTTGGCGTCGCCGAAGGCGAAGATGCCGCCGTCGGACGCCACCAGCCAGTAACCGAGGCCGCTGGGTGTCGACGCCATTCCCACGACGGGCTTGTTGAGGGTGAGGGCGCCGGTCGAGCCGACGAAACCGGCACCGCCGAAGGCGAAGATGCCGCCGTCGGACGCCACCAGCCAGTAGCCGCCGGACGGCGCCGCTGCCATGCCCACGATGGGCCTGTTCAGCTTGGTGGCGCCGGTGGAGCCGGAGAACTTGGCGTCGCCGAAGGCGAAGATGCCGCCGTCGGACGCCACCAGGAAGTAGCCGCCGCTGTTCGGGGAGCTGGCAATGCCCACGATGGGTTGGTTGAGCCTGATGGCACCGGTGGAGCCGAAGAATCTGGCGTCGCCGAAGGCGAAGACACCGCCGTCGGATGCCACCAGCCAGTAGCCCTTTCCGGTGACGGTTGCCGCCATGCCCACGATGGGCCTGTTCAGCCTGATGGCGCCGGTGGAGCCGAGGAAGGCGGCGTCGCCGAAGTTGAAGATGCCGCCGTCCGCCGCTACGAGCCAGTAGCCGGCCTTGCTCGGTGTGGTGGCCATGCCCACGATCGGCTGGGCCGTCCTGGTGCCGCCGGTGGACCCGAGGAACTTGGCGTTTCCGAAGGCGAAGATGCCGCCATCGGTTGCCACCATGCGGTATCCGTCCGCTGTCACTTCGGGCGCCTGGCGGTCGGTGACGAAGACGTCGGACGAATTGTTGGTGTCGTTCGCCACCAGATTGGAGGCCTCCGACGCATAGACGACGTAGCGGCCGTCGTTGCTGATGCGGGCGAACGTGCTGCCGGCGTTGGTCTGGCCCCCGCCGCTGCCCACGCTGACCCGGGTGGTGGCGACACTGAGCCGGTCGAACAGGAAGACGTCGGTGACCCCGTTGGTGTCCGCTGGCACGAGGTTGGTAGCCGTCGAGTCAAACGTGATGAGACGACCGTCGAAGCTCACAGACGGGAAGCCGCTGACGCCGCCACTCGACTGGGCGCTGCCGCCGGCGACGCTGGCACGCGTCGTGGTGCCGGTGGTCCGATCATGGACGAACACGTCGGTGGCGCCGTTGGTGTCCCCTGCCACCAGGGTGATGGCGTCGGAGCTGTACGCCACCACGGTGCCGTTGCCACTGATGCTCGAGCTGCTGCTGGCGCCGCCCGCCGCCTGGGCACTACCCGTGGCCACGCTGACACGAGTGGTGGTAACGGAGCCGGTGCGATCGGCGACGAAGACGTCGTTCACGCCGTTGGTGTCGCCCGCCACCAAGAAGCTGGCAGCGGACGTGTAGGACACCAAGCGCCCGTCTGCGCTGATGGACGGCAATATGGAAGCGCCGGCGCCCTGTGCGACGGAACACGCTGTGGCCGGCGCGATCGGATCGCAGCCCTGAGCGCCGCCCGTGGGAACGCTGATGCGCGTGGTGCTGATCGAGCCGCTGCGGTCGGTGACGAAGATGTCGCTTTGGCCGTTGGTGTCCCCGGAAGGGGCGCCGGTCGCCAGGTAGGTGGCCGTCGACTGGTAGGCGACAAAGCGGCCGTCGGCACTGATCGACGGGTTGGTGCTGGCGCCGGGGCCGGTCGCCGCTGCGCAGGTGGCGGGCGCCGCTGCGGCGCAGCCCTGGCCGCCGCCGGTGACAACGCTCACACGGGTGGTGGCGACGGCGGCGACCTCGTAGACGAAGACGTCGCTCTGGCCGTTCGTGTCGCCGGCGACCAGGTTGGCCGCCGTCGACTGGTAGGCGACGAAGCGGCCGTCGGAGCTGACGGCGGGGTTCGTGCTGATGCCGGCCGCCTCGGTGCCGCCGGTGGCCACACTGGCGCGGGTAGTGGTGCCGGCGGCCCGGTTTCGCACGAAGATGTCGAGCGAGGCGTTGGTGTCGCCAGGCACCAGGTTGGTGGCCGACGACGTGAAGGCGACGATGTTGCCGTCGGCCGAGATGGCTGCGCTGGTGGTGAGCGCACCTCCCACACTCTGGCCGCCGGACGAGGCGAGGCTCACCCTGGTGGTGGCGATGGCTGCTCCGGCCGGATGGGCGGAAGCGAGCAGTGGAGCCGCCACCGCGACTGCTGCTGCCAAAGTTTTCCATCCTGTCCGGCGCGACCTGCCGACTGTCGGGCTCATGGAGGTCTCCCCTCGTGGCGCGCACGCGTTTGCCCGCCAGGCGACGCTGCGTTTGGCCGCGGATGATAGCGGTGCGAGGCCGCGCATGCTGGCGGGACTATTCCGTTCACGCATCTATTGGAGATCGAGGCCGGGTCCTGTAAGCTTGTACCCAGCCGGGTGCGCCGGGGTGGCGGGCTTTTGCCGTGAGGCAGGCCAGCCGAGAGAAAGAAGGGGACACGTATGACGCAATTGAGGAAGCGGGCCCTTTACACGACAGCCCTCGGTGCGGTGATCGTGCCGCTGTTGGTCGCTTCGTTCGCCTATGCCTGCACGTCGCTGGCAACGCTGTCGGTCAACCCCTCTCAGGGAGCACCCGGCGACACCGTCAGCGGCACCGGCAAGAACTTTGCTTCGCACGGTACCGGCCTGCCCGCCACGGAGCCGGTCGTGCTGCACCTGGGGAGCCGTACCGGCACCGTTCTGTGGAGCGGCCGTCCGGATGCGTCCGGCAACATCGCCTTCTCGTTCAACGTGCCCGAGGTCGATGCAGGCGGCTACGCCCTCATCGCCACGCAGATCACCTCGACGGGTGCGAACCAGTCCGGTACGCCGGCCCGGGTGTCCTTCCAGGTCCTGCCCGGTGCCCCCGAGGCCACGACCGTCGCCGCCGCTCCGGCTGAGGAGACCGCCGCCGCTGCGACGCCCGCTCCCGCTCCTGTTGCGGCCCCGGCGCCCGTCGCTGCCGCCCCGCGTGTGCGTGTGGCCGCTCCGACGACCCGGCGTGCCGTCGCTCCGGCTCCTGTCGTTGCCCCGGCTCCTGTCGTTGCCCCGGCTCCTGTCGTTGCCCCGGCTCCTGTCGCCGCTCCCGCTCCTGCCGTTGCCCCGGCTCCGGCCGTCGAGGCCCCCGCCGCCGCCGCTCCGGCGCCGGCTGTGACCCCGGCTCCCGAGTCGGCTCCGGCCACCGCTCCCGCCCGCCGCTCGGTCATGGTGTCGATGTCCGGCAACGATGACGGCTCGCCCGTCCTCGCCATCGCCCTGGTGGGCGTCGGCCTGGTCCTGGCCCTCGGCGCCTCCGCCCTGGTCCTGGCCGGTCGTCGGGACCGCAAGGCTCCGTCCAGCGCACGTCGGTAGTACCACGAAGAAGACCTGGTAAGGGCGAAGGGGCGGCCTCCGGGCTGCCCCTTCGCCACGCCAGGGCTGCAGTACCGCCAGGCGGAACATTCAGGGACGCAAGCGCGCCGCAGGCAAAGGTGCAAGGATTGCGTCCGCACCTAGGAAACGAAGTACCTGCGGGCGGGAGAGGCGACGAGCGGTACGGGACGCG
Source organism: Acidimicrobiia bacterium (assembly GCA_023265045.1). Classification (GTDB taxonomy): domain Bacteria; phylum Actinomycetota; class Acidimicrobiia; order Acidimicrobiales; family AC-14; genus JAHFUQ01. The sequence continues at coordinate 320 of JAHFUQ010000221.1, read as the reverse complement.
GCTGGGGTGCTGCCGGCGGCTCCGACCACGCTGCGCTAGACGCGCATGGCAAGGCATCCGAGACAAGGAGCTGGCTCTTGAAGACCGACCCTGACGCTGGTGCGGGCGTCACGTACGACCCCGCCCTCACGCCCCGACCCGGCGGCGGGCGGACCGCCGCGCTGGCAGCTGCCGCCGGTCTCGGCCTGGTGCTCGTGGGCATCGGGGTCGCGGTGAGTTCGGGCGACGACGGCCCGCCCCGCATGGAGGTGTCGGCCGGCACCAACCGCGTCGTCGTCGCCTCTACCGCCGACGACCTCGCCGCCTACAACTCGCCGGCG
>JAHFUQ010000220.1 GCA_023265045.1 Acidimicrobiia bacterium | reverse complement strand
CGGCCATACGGCGCCACCGCGCGGGCGAGAGGTCGTCCTGGCGGTTCGTCTCCCCGTCGACCGCCATGGACTCGGCCCATCGGCCCTGGGCCGCCAGGGCGTCCGCCAACGCGTCGCGTGCCGCAGCGCGCGTCTCAGGCGCGCAGGCGAGCCGGGCGCCGGCGGCGGCCGACGCTTCGGCGCCGAGCAGGGCGTGCTCCCGGCGGTGGAGCGCCGACGCGGCGGTGAGGAGGACGGCGGCGCCGTCGGGGTCGCCGAGCTGTTCGAGGTGGTGCGCCCGCCGTTCCAGCCCCGCCGCGCCGGCGCCGTCGGCGGCGTTCGCCAGGGCGTCGGCGGCGCGCCGGTGGAGGGACGCCAGGACGTGGGGCAGGGTGGCGTCGAGGACCGCCTCCCGGATCACCGCGTGGCGGAACGTCACGGCCCCGCCGAGGGTCTCCAGCAGACCGACGCCCGCGCCAGCCGCCAGCGCGTCCCCGACTCCCTCCGCCGGTTGCCGCGCGACGGCGGCCAGCGCCGCGACATCGAAGGCGCCCAGCGCCGCGCCGGCGACGAGGACCTCCCGCTGGGCGCCGGGCAGCCGTTCGAGGCGCGCCTCCACCATGTCCCGCACGGTGCGGGGCACGACCGGGCTCCCGCCCCGCCAGCGGGCGCCTCGGTCGCTCAGCTCGACGGACCCCGCCCGCAGGTGGGCGTCGAGCACCTCCTCGACCAGCAGCGGCACCCCGTCGGTGCGGGCGACCACGTCGCTCACCAGTTCCGCCGGCGGATTGGCGTCCAAGATGGCGCTCAGCAGGTCGGCGACCTGGTGAGGGCCGAGTGGCTGGAGGTCGAACACCTCGGCGGCGCCCTCCTGGGCCAGGGCGCGCACGACCCGCTCGGCCGCGCTCGCCTCGCGTGACCGCAGGGCTCCGACGACGAGCACACCCGGTGAGGACGACGCGGCCAGGTAGCGCACCGCTTCGAGGCTGTCGGCGTCGGCGGCGTGGAGGTCGTCGAGGATGAAGGCGGCGCCCCATCCCTGTGCCGCGACGTCCCGGGCCAGCCGCACCACGCCTTCGAAGGCCAGGAGTCGGAGCTGGGCGTGCGAGAGCCCAGCGCCGGCCGGCGAGGGCGTCGGCGAGGGCGTCGGCGAGGGCGCAGGCGAGGGCGCAGGACCGACGGGCCACTCCGGCACCACGAGCCGGAGCCCGGCGTCGAACGGGCCGAGCGACGGCGGGGCGGGGTGGCCCCGCAGCCACGAGCGCACCGCCTCGGCCACCAGGCCGAACGCGATCGGCGCCGTCAGCGACGAGCGCCCCGAGAAGGCGGCGAGGCCGACCCGCCGGCATTCGGCCGCGACCTCGGAGAGCAGCCGGGTCTTACCAACGCCGCCTTCGCCGAGTAGGAACACGACGCCCGATGCCCCCGACCGGACGTCGTGCACGGCCGCGTGCAGGCGGGCCTGCTCCGCATCGCGGCCGACCACGACCGCCGCCCGGCGCACCGTCCCCCCTCCCGCTGGCATGGCCGCCAGTCTGGCGCAGGTGCCTAGGAACGGTGGTTTCACGGATGCGGCGCGGGCCGGACAGTGCTCAACTCATGGCGTCAGCGCGGTGCGATGAGGGAGGGACGATGTCGTACGGGGAGATCATGGGCGTGGTGATGCGGCTGGCCACGGCAACCGACGCCCTGGGGGCCATTGGCGCGCGGGCGAGCCTGGCGCTGGAGGGCAAGGAGGTCGACCCCCGGCTCGCCAAGGCCCTCGACGAGGTGGCGGCCGCGGCCGGCGTCACCGGGCTCGACACGCTTGCGCCGCACGAGCTGGCCGGGCTGGTCGGTCTGACCCGCATGTTCGTGCGGGAAGCGGACATCCAGCTCTCGGACCCCGGACGCGATCCCGCGTGGAACTACTCCGACCCGATCGTCCTCGAGAGCTACGGCCGCGGTTCGAGCATCATGCCGCAGCTGATCGCCGACAGCGTTCCCGAGGCGGGGGCGGTGACGAGCTTTCTCGACGTGGGCGTAGGCGTCGGGTGGCTGGCCATCGCCGCCGCCCAGCAGTGGCCCGAGGCGCGCATCGTCGGCATCGACGTGTGGGCGCCGTCCTTGGAGCGGGCGTGGGCCCACGTGGCCGAGTCTGGTCTCGAGGGGCGCGTCGAGTTGCGAGAGCAGGACGCCGCCGTGCTGGACGACGCCGACGCCTACGACTGCGCGTGGCTGCCGACGTTCTTCTTCGACGACGACGAGCTGCCGACGGCGGTCGAGCGCGTCGTGCTGGCGGTGCGGCCAGGGGGCGCGGTGGTGCTCGGCCGGTTCGACCCGGCGCCCGACCCGCTCGTCCAGGCCACGACCAACCTGCGGGCGGTGCGCTCGGGCGGGACGAGCGTCAGCGTGGACGAGGCGGTTGCCCTGCTGCGATCGGCCGGCTGTACGACCGTCCGCCCCGTGCCGCGGACGTGGCCCATGCCCCTCCAGTTCGTGGTCGGCCTGCGTTAAGGGCTGTCCCCCTGGCGGAGGCGGTCCCACTCCCGCGCTCCGTCGCAGTGGGCGCGGATGCGGCAGTAGCGGCACCGGGGGCAAGGCGTCACGGTCGGTTCCCGCTGCTTCGCCTGCAGCTCGGCCATCTGGCGGGCGCCGTCCTCGGTGCGGCGGACGGCGATCTCCAGGGTCTCCTCGGTGATGTCCTCGGCGGCGAAGCTGGCTGAGTCGAGGTAGTAGCTCGCCACTCGGAAGGGCGGCACGCCGATGCGCAGGATCTGGATCAGGGCGTAAAAGCGCAGGTCGTCGAGGTGGGCGGGGTAGTGGCCGCCGGTCTTGAGGTCGACGAAGAGGCAGCGCGCCTCGTTGCCGACGGCCCGGCCGAGGCAGAGGTCGATCTTGCCCGAAAGGATGACGCGTCCCCCGCACAGCTCCGCTCGCACTGGCAGCTCGGTGCGGGGCCACCACGAGGCGGGAAGCGTTGGCCAGCACTCCAGGAACGTCGAGACCGCGTTGGTGGCCTGCGCCCGTAGCTCGCCCCGGCCCGCGGGCCCGAGGGTGGACAGGAACCCGCCGAGGGAGCCCGCCTGATCGGCGGCGAGGTCGCCCATGGCGTGGTCGACCAGCTCGAGCGGCGTGGTGTCGCCTTCGAGCGCCACCGAGAGCTGGATGGCGCGGTGGGCCACCTCCCCCTCGGCCATCGAGACCGTCCAGCCGCTCCAGGCCCGTTCGGCCAGGTAGTTGGCCTCGCAGGAGTGGACCTGGGCGAGCGCCGACTTCGACACCCACAGCGGCTCGTCGAGCGTGGCGACGAGCGGGCGCAAGGTCGTTTCGAGCCGTTCGCGCAGGGCCCCGACCAGGCTGGGATCGAAGCTCGGGCGCGGTTGGTCGCGCGCCAGGAGATCGTCGACCACCCGCCGCTGCGCCGGTGTCAACTCCACCCGCCGGACGGTACTGGCGGGGTACGACACTGACCGCAAGGCCGCTATGACACGGAGCCCGAGTTCCGCCGCTTGCGGCGGGCGTTGAGCTCGGCGAGCGCGCCGAAGAGGGCGGCGGCCGCCGTCCCGAGGGTGCCGAACAGGAACGAGGCGAAGCCGACCCGGGCGAAGGGAGGCGCATTGAGGTCGCGGGCGGTGTACTCGTGCAGGCTGTTGCGCACCGCCAGGAGGCTGCCGAGGGCGAGGACGACGGCCACGATCACGACCCCGACCAGGGCGGACCCGACCAGCCGTTCGAGCAGCGGCGACAGGGGCTCGCCGAGCAGGCTCGGTAGGCACACCAGCACCACGCCCACGACGAGCATCAGGGCCGCCGGCGGCCCGAGGTTGCCGAACGGGAACCCGAGCCGGTGTAGGAGGTCGGTCTTGAGGTTGGTCGGCTCCAACTGCTTGGCCCGAATCATGAACCCTTCGACGATCGACGCGGTGACTTGGGCCGTGACGACCGTGATCAGCACCAGGCCGATGGTCGCGACGACGCTCACCCAGCGGGCTGCGATCTCGTCTACTTCGTCGAACTCTT